>DATHET010000082.1:0-57382 GCA_035490315.1 Planctomycetota bacterium | reverse complement strand
GCGAGCTTGTCCTGCGCGAGCTTGTCCTGCGCGAGCTTGTCCTGCGCGAGCTTGTCCTGCGATGTCTTGTCCTGCGCTGTCTTCGGCGCCTCGCTGGTCGCTTGGAACTTCGGGCGCAGCGGAACGGCCGGCACCGGCGCGGGCACGAAGCGAGGCGGTGCGCTCGCGACTTCCACCGCGGCGGGTTCCGGCTGCGGCGGTGTCTTCGTCGGCGGCGGTGTCTTGGCCGGCGGCTGAGCCTTCACCGGCGGCTGCGATTTCGGCGCGGGCTCGAGCGGCTCGAAAGCGGGCTGCGTCACCGGAGTTGTCTTGTTGCCGCTGCGATCGAGGGATCGGCGTCCCTCGGTCGGCGCGCGGGCTGCGCTCGCCAGCGAATCGACCGGCTTGGGCATCTCGATCTGAGTCTCGGCGGGCTTGACCGGCTCGGGCGCCGCCAGCTTGGTCGGATGGGTTTCCTGGGCCAGCTCGACCGCGGGCTCGCGCTGCATGCGCGGCTTGAGCCACACGAAGCCCGCGACCGCGAGCACGCCGACGCAGGCGGCGATCGCCAGGACCGGTTTCTTGCTCGATCCCTTCGGAGCGCGCTCCTCGGTCCAGCTCGCGTCCAGCACGGACGGCGCGGCCATGGCGGAGATCGGCTCGTCGTCGAAATCCTCCTCGCCGTCGTCGACCTGCTCTTCGGCCGCCATCGGTATTTCTTCCGCGGGCGCTCCGGCGCCTGCCGAATCGTCGAGCAGCCAGCTCTCGTCGCCGGCCTTGACCGGCAAGGGAGTCGGAGCGGCGGGCGCGGGCTCGGCCTCGTTCAGTCCCAGGAAGTCCAGGCCGTCACCGCTGCCCTGCCAGCTCATCTGCGTCGAAAGACTCGACGGAGTTGCCTGGCGCGCGTTGTCGGCAGGTCGATTGCCGCGCGACTGGCCTGCTTGATTGTTCTTGTCTGCCATGGGAAAGACACGCAGGTCCTGCGGGGCGAGCGCAGGACACGGGGCGTGCGGCTCTGGTATCGGCCAGGGGTACCAGCAATCCGAAGCTTCCTTGGCGGATCGGCCGCGGGCGCGAAAAGGCTTCCGGGGGCATACTGCGCGAGGCCTGGCTCCCCTTTCGCGCCAGGGCCGCAACTCCATGGCCAGCCTGTCATTCCTCTGCCTCGTCCTCCTGCTCCAGGACGCCCCGCCGCCGGTCCCGCCCGCGCCCAAGCCCGACCCCGAGATTGCGATCGAGCAGCGGCTCGCCGGCCTGGTCGACGAAGCCGCGATGCAGAAGGAAGTTCGCGAGCTGTGCAAGCTCGGTCCGCGCATGGGCGGCACGGCCTCGGGCGCGAAGTCGGCCGAGTACCTGCGCGAGCGCTTCACCGCCCTGGGTCTCGATGTGCGCGTGGTCGAGGATCCGCCGCACTGGTGCCACGCCGAGTCGAGCTGGAGCGTCGTCGCCTGGCAGGGTGACGAGCAGCACGCCCTCGCCTCCGCCTGGCCCTATGGTTTTTCGCCGACTTCCAAGGGACGCGCGAAGCTTTCGAAGACCAGCGAAGCCGGTGTCGCGCTGCTCGCGCTGAAAACGCCGCGCAAGCTCGAGAAGAAGACCGCGCCGGCGGTCGTGCTGGTCAGCGGCAACACCACGCTCGACGGGGCCTACCCGCGCATCTCGCACCTGAGCGAAGGCGCGGACAATCCCGCGGCCGTGTTCGGCCTCGCGCGCGCCGATGCCGAGTGGCTCGATCAGGCCCTTGCTTCCGGTGAGACGGTCGAGATCGAGTACGCGCTCGAAGCGAAGATCGAAAAGGCCTCGCCGCGCACCGTCGTGGCGCGTCTCGGCGCGCGCGGATCCACGGCCGCGCCCTGGACCGACCAGCACATCCTGTTCTGCGCCCACGGAGACAGCGATGCCGGCGGGCCGGGCGCGGACGACAACGCCAGCGGGATCGCGACCTTGATCGGGATCGCGAAGGCCTGGAAGCAGGGCATCGACCTGAAGATCGTTCCGGCGCCGGCGCGGGAAGTGCGCTTCGCGGTCTGGGGCTCGGAAATCTTCTCGACGAAGAATCTCCTCGAGCGCGGCGACGGCGACGGCTTGATCGTCGCCGTGCTCAATTACGACCAGGCCGGCTTTGGAAGCGGCGCGGACCAGCTCAACATCGAGCCAGACGATCTGCCGGCGAACCTTCCGATGGTGAAGACGCTGCTCGAGGTGCTCGCCCTCCACGGCGGCAAGCCGGGCTTTCCCAAGCAGTGGGCGACCAACAAGAGCCTGGGCGGGACCGACAGCTACGTGTTCAGCGCGAGCAAGCTGTTCAAGTCCAACGCGCGGCCGTCGCTGACCCTGTTCACCAGCGCCTGGGACAGTCCCGACGAGCACCTGCGCACGCCGGGGATGCCCGGTGAATCCTGGCGCGAGCGCGACAAGGTCCGCGTCGATTACGACAACTACTACCACTCGGCCGGCGACACGCCGGAGAACACCACCGACAAGGAGCCCTGGAACATGGGCTGGTGCGCGCGCGTCGGCCTGCTCGCCGCGCGGCGCACGTTGGAGGCTTCGGCGCGAGCGAAGTAGCGCGCTGCTTCAGCGTTTGCGCAGCACGCGATTCGCGCCCTGGCGGATGGTCAGCGACTGGGTGTCGAAGTACTCGAGCAGCGGGATCAAGTACTTGCGGCTGGTGCCGAGCTTGTCGCGCAGCTCGGGAATCTCCAGGTGGCCGTGCGTCTCGCAGTTGGCGACGATCGCTTCGCGCGCGGCTTTCACGCGCGGCGCGGCGAGCAGGATCTCCTTGTTGATCCGCACCAGGGCGCCGACGTCGGTCAGCATCGACAGCAGCCTGGAGATCTCCGGGGCCGCGACGCCGAGCGACGCGGAGAGCTCCTCGAGCGAAGGCGGCGCGAAGCCGCCGGATTCGAAGGCCGCGAGCAATTTCTCGCGCCGGGCGCTGGTCAGCGGATCCATTTGCACCGAGCGGCCCGCGGGCCGCACCAGGCCGCCGGGCTCCAGGCTGAGCGTCTTGCGCGACTCCTCGTCGGCGAGCAGGGCGCCAAGCAGCTCGGGCTCGAAATCGGTGGTGCGCTTGAGCTCGATGGTCTCGACCACCTGGCGCAGCGGATTCTTCTCGAACCAGGCCTCGATCGCCTTGCGCAGGCGCGCGAGGGCCTCGCCGACGCGGTCGACGTGCATCCAGCGCCGGCGATCGGCTCCGCCGTACTCGAGGGCGCGCACGCGCTTCTGCCCGGTCAGCGCGGAGAGATGCTGCAAGGTCTCCACGTCCGAGCGCTTGATCGCCTGGGCCAGCTCGTGCAGCGACATCGGCTCGAAGCCCGCGCGCGCCAGCACGCTCTCGAGCAGCGAAGTCGGCGAGACCAGGCTGACTTCCTGACGCGAGAGCTCGTCGATCACGAAGCCCTTGAAGCGCTTGAGCCGATACTTCGATTCCTCGAGGATCACGCCGCCGCCCAGCGTGATCGAGGGCGAGGCGAGGCGCAGGATGAAGCGATCCCCCGGCGCGCAGACGATCGGATCGTCGAGGCGCAGCTGGACCAGGCCCGTCGCGCCGGGCTCGAGCGCCTGCGAATCGAGCAGCACCACCTCGCCCAGAGGATCCGCCGTGCCGGTGTGCAGGCGGATCGGCGTGCGATCGGCGAGCGGCCGGTCGAGGCCCGCGGACAAGGCAAGCCGCGCGCCGATCATGCGCACCGGCGCGAAGAAGCCCGGCGCCGCCGCGACCATGCCGCGCGCCACCGCGTGGTGATCGACGTCGCTGAGGTTCAAGGCCGTCGAATGGCCGGCACGCGCGCGGTCGGTGCTGCGGCCGTAAGCCTGGATGCCGCGCACCTTGCCCGACTGCGCGGCGGGCAGGATCTCCACGCTCTGGCCGAGTGAGATCTCGCCGCTGACCGGGATGCCGGTGACGATCGTGCCGAAGCCCTTGGCGCTGAACACGCGCTGGATCGGCATGCGGAAAATGCCTTCGCTGGAGCGCGGCCGCACGGACTCGACGCGCTCGAACAAGATCCGCTTCAATTCGTCGAGGCCCGCGCCGGTGAGCGCGCTGACCGGCACGATCGGCGCGCCCTCGAGGAAAGTTCCGCGCACGGCGTCGCGGACGTCCTCGGCGGCCAGCTCGGCGAGATCGGCGGGAACCATGTCGATCTTGTTGAGCACGATGATCCCCTGCTGGACTCCGAGCAGCCCCATGATCTGCAGGTGCTCGCGCGTCTGGGGCATCACGCCGTCGTCGGCCGCGACCACGAGCATGACCAGGTCGATGCCGGTGGCCCCGGCGACCATGTTGCGGATGAAGCGCTCGTGGCCGGGCACGTCGATGATGCCCACCGTGCGCCCGTCGGGCATCAAGAGCGGCGCGAAGCCCAGGTCGATCGTCAAGCCGCGCTCCTTCTCCTCCTTGAGCCGGTCGGGGTCGATGCCGGTCAGCGCGCGCACCAGGCTCGACTTGCCGTGGTCGATGTGACCGGCGGTTCCGATCACGATCGGTTGGATCTGGAAAACAGCGTTGGTCATCGGGCCTCGTGCGGCGCGACGATTATGCTGGGGCGCGATGGCCGAAGCACTTCCGTTCCAGAGCCTGGGCCCCTGGCTCGTGTCCCGCTTCGGCCGGCCGGTGACCCGCATCGCGCTCGACGCGGGCTCGAGCTGCCCCAATCGGGACGGTACGAAGGGACTCGGCGGCTGCGTCTATTGCGACGTCGAAGGCTCCGGGACCGGGGCCCTGCGCGAGGGCCGCGCCCTGGAGGAGCAGCTGGACCAGGGCCTGGCGCGCATCGCGCGCCGCGGCGACGGCGCGGGGGCGATCGCGTACTTCCAGTCCTACTCCAATACCTATGTCGAGCCAGGGCGGCTCGAGTCGGTGCTGGCGGTGATCGAGCCGCACCTCGTGGTGCACGGAGGCCCGATCGTCGCGCTTTCGGTCTCGACCCGGCCCGACACGCTCAGCGACGCCGCCCTGGAAATCCTCGTGCGCTGGAACGCGCGCCTGCCGACCTGGCTGGAACTCGGCCTCGAGGTCGCGGACGATCGCATCCTGGCGTCGATCAATCGCCTGCACACCGTCGCGGAGTTCGAGGACTGCGCGGCGCGCGCTCGGGCCGCGGGCCTTTCTGTGATCGCCCACGCCATCCTCGGCCTGCCCGGCGACGGACGCCTGGGTGCGCGGCGCACGGCGAGCGTGCTCGCGCGCAGCGCGGCCCTGGGCGTCAAGGTCCACCACCTGATGGTGCTGCGGCGCACCCAGCTCGCGCACTGGTGGAAGGAGGGTCGGGTCGACGTGCTCGAGCCCGAGACCTACGTCCAATGGCTGGCGGACTTCATCGAGCGCCTCGACCCCGCGCAGGTCCTGCACCGGATCACCGGCGATTCACCGACGTCGGATCTGCTCGCGCCGATCTGGAGCATCTCCAAGAACGAAGTGCGCGAGCGGCTGGTGCGCGAATTCCATTCGCGCGGAACGCGCCAGGGCTCGCGCCTTGGCGAGAGCGCTCAGTCCCTCAGGTAGAAGATCCGGTCGCAGCTCGGGCACTGGACCAGGGCCGTGCCGCGCAGCACGCGCACCGAGACGTTCGGCGGCACCGTGATGTAGCAGGCCTGGCAGACCTTGCCGTCGAGCTCCGCCAACGCGACGCCCTCGCGGGCCAGGATCAGACGCTGATACAGCTCCATCGCGTCGGGCGCGACCGAGCCGGTCGAGCGCTCCTTGCGCTTGGCGAGCAGCTCGTTGAGGCGCTTGTTCGCCACCGCCGCCTCGGCTTCCACGTTGACGGTGAATTCCTTGAGCAGGCGCTCGGCCTCGGCGATCTCGCCTTCGAGCCGCGCCACTTCCCTGGCGCCCATCTCGGACTTCTCGACCAGGCCGAGCCCCTCTTCCTCGGCGGCGGAGATGTCGCGCTTCAAGTTCTTCGCTTCGATCTGGTAGGCGGCCAGGCTCGCGGCATCGCCGCGCGAGGAGTTGGCCTCGTTCTCGACCTTGCGCAGGCGCTGGCGCGACTTGGTCGAGTCGTCCTCGAGCTCCTTCACTTGCGCGTCGAAGGTGCGCGCGATGCGCTGGGCTTCGTCGCGGCGCGCCTTGTGGGCCTCGATCTGCGCTTTCCGGCGCTCCAGCTCCTGCGGCAAGCGGCGCAACTCGTCGCGCAGCTTGAAAATCTCGGTATCGAACTCTTGGAGAGACTTGAGGGCCTGGAGAGTGTCTCGCATGGTTCCCGCCGGAGGGCAGGGCGAAGAGTGTAGCGCCGGCTCGCGGCGGAACAAGTCGAAGGGCCGCGCAGGTTGCGCGGCCCTTCGACGATTCACGGTCCACGGCCCAGGCCTGCGCCTGGGCCAGGTCCGGAAGCTCCTACATCGGTCCGGCGGTCTCCTCGGCGTCGTCGGGAATCGTGACGCCGTCGAGGAAGCTCGCCAGGGCGCGGGCGCGCACCGGGTGGCGCAACTTGCGCACGGCCTTGGCCTCGATCTGGCGCACGCGCTCGCGCGTGACGCGGAAGATGCGGCCCACCTCTTCGAGCGTGTAGGTGTAACCGTCACCGATCCCGTAGCGCAGCTTGACGATCTCGCGCTCGCGGAAGGTCAAGGTCGAGAGCACCTCATCGATGCGCTCCTTCAACATTTCGTGGCCGGCGGCCTGCACCGGCGACTCGGCCGATTCGTCCTCGATGAAGTCCCCGAAGTAGCTGTCGTCCGACTCGCCGATCGGACGGTCGAGGGAGATCGGGTGCTTCGAGATCTTGATCACGCGCTTGGCCTCGTCGACCGAGATGCCCGTGGCCTCGGCCACTTCCTCGACCGAGGGCTCGCGGCCCTTGGCCTGCACGAGCTTCTTGGTCGCGTTGCGCAGCTTCGACATGGTCTCGATCATGTGCACCGGGATGCGGATCGTCCGCGCCTGGTCGGCGATCGAGCGGGTGATCGCCTGGCGGATCCACCACGTGGCGTAGGTCGAGAACTTGTAGCCGCGGCGGTACTCGTACTTCTCGACCGCCTTCATCAGGCCGGTGTTGCCTTCCTGGATCAGGTCGAGGAACGAGAGCCCGCGGTTGCGGTACTTCTTCGCGATCGAGACGACGAGGCGCAGGTTGCCGCTGGAGAGCTGGCGCTTGGCCTCTTCGTACTCCGAGAAGTGCAGACGGATCTGGTCGAGCCGGCGCTTGAGCCGCTCGCCCGGTTCCATCGCCTGGAACTCGAGCTCGATCAGTCGCTCCTCGAGCTCCTTCAACGGGGCGCCCGACTTCTTCGCCGTCTTCAGCGCCTGGATCTTGCGGTCGACCGCGCGCATCTCACGGTAGTGAGCGTCGAGCAGGTCCATGTACGGCCGCACCTTCTTGACCTGCAGGTGGCATTCCTCGATCAGGATCACCAGCTTGCGGCGCACGTTCTGCACGTGCTCGAGCTGCGCCGAGCGCTGCTCCTTGGTCAAATTCGCATCCAGCAGGACGCGATAGCCTTCCTTGATGCGCGCCAGCAGGGTGCGGATCGTCACCAGGTTGACCGGCAGTCGCTTGGCGAGGAAGTTCTTGCCCAGCGTCTCGACGATCTTGGGATCGTCGTCGGGCTTGGGATTGGGATTGACCTTGAGCGTGCGGTCGAAGGCCAGCTCGCCGCGCTCGACTTCCTCGAGCGTCTTCAGCGCGCTGGTCATGCACAGGCCGGACCCGACGCATTTCTTGCGGAAACGCTTGCGGGTGATCTCGATCGTCTTGGCCAGGTGGATTTCCTGGTCGCGGGTGAGCAGCGGGATCTCGCCCATCTGCGTCAGGTACATGCGCACCGGGTCGTCGATCTTCTCGGGCATCACGCCGCGCGTGAAGGCCGGGGATTCGCCCGCTTCTTCTTCCTCGACGACGGCTTCCGCGTCTTCCGCGACCGCGCGCTCGTCATCGCCTTCGCCGAGGGCTCCGCCCGCCGCCGCGGTCTCCGCGTCGTCGAGGATCTCGACGCCGGAGTCCTCGAGCGCGACGAAGACGGCATCCATCTTGTCCGGAGGGAGGAATTGATCCTCCAGCAGCCGGTTCATGTCCGCGTAGGTCAAGAAGCCCTTCTTCTTGCCTTCGTCCACGAGCAGCTTCAGGGTTTCGTCGACCTTGTCCGAGATCTTCAAGAGTGCATTCCTTGGCCTGGTGTGATTGCCGCCCGGCTCGGGCAGCGCGGATTCTTCAGGAACGCGCGGGCGTTCCAGGTACTTGGTGCGCGGGTGCGAACTTTTCGAGGATCAACTCGCGATGGAGTTCATCGAGTTGTGCTTTGTGCTGGATCGGGCTGGCCGCCGCGAGCCGTTTGCAGTCGGCGATCTTCGCGGCGCGCAGGTCCTCGGCGCGCACGCGCTCGAGGTGGGCGCGGGCGCCTTCGAAGAGCACGCTCGGGCTCTCGGCGGCTTCGGCTTCCTGCATCAGCGGCACGATCAGGTCGCGCGAGGGGTGCTCGCACATCGAGGCCAGGAGGCCGCTGAGATCAGGGAGACGGCCTTCAACCCGGCCGAGGCTTCGAAGTTCCGCCGCGAGCAGCGCCAGCTCGGGATCGGGGCAGGTGTGAGCGCCCTCGCTCGCGAGAGCTTCGAGCGCGGCGACCAGGGTGCCGTCCTGCAGCACGGCGCCGAGCAGCTCGCGCCAGGCGCGGGCCGCCATCGATTCGCGGTGCGTGAGCCCGCGCTTGGGGGTCGCGCCGGCTTGACTCGGAGCCGGTGACTCGGCGCGGCGGCGCTCCTGGGCCTTGACCTGCATGCGCGCGGGAAGGGTCTGGAACTGCTCGCGCACGGCGCTGGCCGAATAGCCCAGGCGCTGGGCAATTTCAGTCAGACGGGCATCGCGCTGCAGAGGTTTCGCAAGGCGCGCGACCAGCTCGAGCACGCGGTCGACGGCCTGCAGGCGCTCGCGATCCGCAAGCGGCTCGACCTGGGCCATCAGGAACTCGAACCAGCCCACCGCGCGGGCGAGCTGCTCCTGGAAAGCCGCGGCACCGTGGCGCACGAGGAGGTCGCAGGGATCCTTGATGGTCTCGCCGGGCTCCTGGGTCGCATCGAAGGTCAAGCGCACCACGTCGATCTCGATGTCGAGGGCCACGAGGCCGTTCAGGGCGCGCCAGGTCGCCTGGCGCCCGGCCACATCGCCGTCGAAGCACAGGGTGACGCGCTTGGCTCCGCTGCGCCGCACCAGGGCTGCGTGCTCGTCGGTCATCGCCGTGCCGAGCACCGCGACGACGTTGCGCAGGCCGGCCTGGTGAGCCGCCATGACGTCGGTGTAACCCTCGACCAGGACCATGTGGCCGCAGCTGCGCACTTCGCGCTGCGCCTGGTCCAAGGCGTAGATCAAACGTCCCTTGTGGAACACTTCGGTCTCGGTGGTGTTGACGTACTTCGGCGACTGCTTGTCGGAATCGTCGAGACGCCGCGCGCCGAAGCCGACGGTGCGGCCGCGCTCGTCGCGGATCGGGATCATCAAGCGGCCGCGGAAGAAGTCGTAGGCGCGACCTTGATCGTTGCGGCGCACCAGGCCGGTGGCGAGCATCGGGTCCAGCGAAGTGCCGCCGGCGAGCGCCTTCTGCGCCAGGACTTCGCCGCCCGCGGGCGAGAAACCCAGGCCGAAGGCTTCGATCGTGGTCGCCGTCAAGCCGCGGCCGCGCAGGTACTCGAGGGCGCGCGCGCCTTCCGAGGAATGCAGCATGCGCTTGTAGAACTCGAGCGCGCGCTCGAGCACGGCGTAGAGCGGATCGTCCGCTCCGCTGGGCTTGCGCGAAGCCGTGGAGCGCGGCAGCTCGACGCCCGCGCGCGCCGCGAGCAGATCGAGGGCTTCGTTGAACTTCAGGTTGTCGTGCTTCTCGAGGAAACTGATCACGTCGCCCCCCATCGCGCAGGCGCCATAGCAACGCCAGGTGCCCTTGCTCGGGTCGACCTTGAAGGACGGAGTGCTCTCCTCGTGGAACGGGCAGCACGCGGTCCACAGCCGACCGCTCTTGCGCAGGCCGGCGACGCGCTCGCGAACGAGCTCTTCGATCGGAACGCGCAGCTTGATCTGCTCAATGGCCTGTTTTCTGTCGTCGGGCACTGGAAAAGCTGAGCGCGGCCGCGGAGCACGCCGAAGCGGCCCCGGGGCAGTCCTGGGAAGCGAGGGGAGCGCGCCAGCTCGGGAAAGAACAGGCGCGGAATGGCAAGGATGGTGTCTGGTCCCGAAGAAAGCGTACCCCCCGCGTGGCCTGCAGGCGTGCGTCCGACCCAGCTTGAACACGGGATGGACGTCCGACCGCACCCACCCTTTGGGGCGAGAAAAGTCGCCGAAAAATTACGGCACGAGCCAAAACGGACCGCGGTGGGTCGAGCGAGGCGCGATGGTTTGCCTGGTGGGACCTGTCCGAAGAAAGGCCGCGCTATCCAGGAGGTGTCGCCCTGCTGAGCCCGAGAGTACGAACGGCGCGTTTTCTAAACCTTCGCCTTCCCCGAACCAAGGGCGCAAAGTTCGGGCCAGCGTAAAAATCTAAGGAATTCCAGGCAATTTTCGTTCGGAAGTGCCCCGATTCCGCCAGCGGGGGTCCCGGCTGAGGGCCAGCAGGGCCGGGGCGGAGAGGGTTTCCGGCCGCAATCCGGCCTGGATGCCGTGTTCCTGGAGCAGGGTCTCCGCTTCCGGCCGCGAGCCCAGGGCTTTGGACAGGAGACCGCCCAGGGTCTGGCGGCGGTGCTGGAAGAGCTGGTCGAGCAGGGGATCGAGGGCCTGCATGTCCGCTTCCGAGGGCCGGTCCGCTCGCAGCTCGAGCCGCAGCACGCTCGAATCTACATTGGGCCGCGGCCAGAACAGCTGGGCCGGCACCGAGCGCAGGATGCGCGCGGTGAAGGCGAGCTGGATCCGCACCGACAAGGGCCCCCACTCGCGCCCTCCCGGCTCGGCCGCGATGCGCTCGGCCACTTCCGCCTGGAGCAGCACGGTGATGCTGCGCGGCGGATTCGGGAGGCGCGCGGCCAGGGCCAGGATCGGCGAGCCCGCTGAGTAGGGCAGGTTGGACACCAGATGCCAGGGAGCGCTCTGCGGCAGGGCCGCGACGAGCTCGGGATTCCAGGCGCGCTTGGATTCCAGCGCGTCGCCCAAGACCCAGCGCACGCCGGGAAAATCCGCGAGCAGACCGCGCACGACTTCCAGAAGTCTCGGATCGATCTCGATCGCGATCAGCTCGACCTCGAGCTCCGCGAGCTGCACGGTCAGCGAGCCGGCCCCGGGACCGATCTCCACCACCACGTCGCCGCGAGCCACCCCGGCATCGCGAGCGATCGCGCGGGCCATGTTGGCGTCCTGGAGGAAATTCTGGCCCAGGCGTTTCGACGGCAGGAAGCCGATCGCGTCGAGCTGGGCGCGCAGATCGGCGCTGCGCGGACTGCGCCGCCCGCCGTTCATCCCCGCGCCCCGCTGAGGATGGCTTCGAGCGAAGTCCGCGCGGCGCCGCTCGCGCTGGAGGCCAGCTCGCTGAGCAGAGCCACCGCGCTGGGACCCCAGCGCCTGCCGATCGCTTCGAGGCGCGGGCGCACGTCGCGCTCCTGCTCGAGCTCGGCGGCGTGGGCCAGCAGCCAGGCCCGCGCCGGCGCGCAGACCCGGAACCCGACATCCTCGAGGCGCGAGCCGGATTCCAGGGGCTCGGCCCAGAAGCTGCCTTCGCGGTAGATCTCGGTCTTGTAGCAGAGGAAGGAGCCGCCGAGCGCCGTGGCCTTGGCCTCTGGACTGACCCTTCCGGTGGAGTCGTCGCCCACCCATTCCCAGACGTTGCCCAGCATGTCGTACAGGTGCGTCGCCGTCCGCCCGCCCTCGAAGGTTCCGACCGGCGTCGGAGCGTGGGGCTCCAGTCCGAGGTCGAGCGTATTCGCGCGACCTTGCTGCCAGGAATCCGACCACGGGTAGGCGAAAGTTCGCCGCGAGATCGCGCAGAACAGCCACTCGCTGCCGGTCAAGAGGCGCGCGCCCGACCAGCTCGCGAAGTCGGCGGCCTCCGAGCGCGTGATGAAACTGACCGGCAGCGAATCGTCTCGCGCCGTCCAATCCTGCATGCGCTCCCGCATCAGCGGATCGAGCGCCGGCTTCGCATCCGCGCAGTAGCGGCTGAACTCCGCGCGCGTGACTTCGTACATGCCGACCAGCAAGGGCTCGGTGATCTCGATCGGTTTCGCGCCGCGCCGCAGGTCGAGCTCGACCGAGGCTCTGCCCTGTGGCACGAATCCGAATTGCTCGAGGCGCGCGAGAGCGCCGTCGACTTTTCTTGCGCTGCCCGCGGGCGCGCATGCGCCGACGAAGAGGGGCGCCACCAAGGCAGCGACGCGAAGTCCTGTCCTGATGGCGCCCCTGTGCATGTCGACTCGGGCTCGAGCGCGGTCTCAGGCCGCGGGCTTACTTCTGCTCGTTCGTGGGATTGGCCACGAAGATCTCGACGCGACGATTCTTCTGGCGATTGGATTCGCTGTCGTTGGCCGCCACCGGCACGCTGTCGCCGAATCCCATCACGACCAGGTCGCCTTGGGAGCCCAGGAGCGACTGCAGAGCGACGGCCGCCTCGACCGCGCGCTCGGCGGAAAGTTGCAGGTTTCCATGCGGAAATCTGGCTTTGGTCTCGGGCCGCGACACCGGCACGTTGTCGGTGTGGCCGCGCACGGAAACCTGTCCGTGCGGAGTTTTCGCGATGTCCGCGGCCACGCCTTCGAGGGCCTTGAGACCTTCGGGCGAGATGCTCGCGGAGCCGAGCGAGAACAGGATCGCGTCCTTGACGCGGTAGACGTTGCCGCCGTCGACGGCGAACTTGGTGACGTCGCCGGGGTTGGCGCCGAGCTCGGAGAGCGCCGCTTTCAACTCGGAGATCCGCGAGTCGTAGGCCGCGAGATTGGAGTTCGCGTCGACCGGACTGCCGCCCACGCGCAACTGTTCCTTCAGCCGCGCATTCTCGAGAGCGAGCTCGCCGCGCTCCTTGTCGGCTTCGATGAAGGCTTTCTGGTAATGCTTCGCCGAGGTCTTCACGTCCTCGTAGTGTTCCTGTGCGACGCACGCGGAAAACAAAGTGGCAAGGCACAGGGGCCAGAGCACTTGGGTCAGGTTCGAGAGCTTCATCATCGGGGACTCCGTGCCAAGACCGATCGGGTCTTTCGTTGCGGTTCAAGCCTGCGGTGGAAAGCCGCCTGCGATTGGGTGCGATTCTTTCGGCGGGTCGAAGGAGCGCAGCGCAGAAGCGCGCGAAAAACTCCCCTCGTCGACCCGCGGCTTGAGCCTAGTGATCGCGCAAGGCACAAACACGCACATTTTTTTCGGGCCCAAACGACGCGGCCCGCGAACTCCGATCGGAATTCGCGGGCCGCGCTCTCAGTCGGAGGCCGACTACGTGTTGAACTTGGCGAAGATTCCGGCGATGCCCTTGGCCATGTCGCCGGTGTGGCCGCTGCCGATCGAGATGATCACCGGCACGGCCGCGATCATGACGACGCTGGTCAGGATCAGAGCGATGCGCAGGCCCATGCCTTCGACTTCTTCTTCCACGTCCGCGGTGCGGACGGTCGTGGTGCGGCGGGCCGTGCGGGTCTTGGCCGCGGCGGTGGTGTCGATCCCGACGTCCTCGACGTCCTCCTCGAGGATCGTGTCGGCCTGAGCGATCTCCTCGGTGGCCATCCCGGCGTCGAGATCGGAGTCGTCCTCGAAGACCAGCTCCTCGCCGGCGCCGCCCAGGTCGACGACTTCGCCGCCCGACAGCTCGCCGCGCAGGTTCTGGACGTCGCTCTTGCGCAGCTTCATGGTCTCGCCCTCGCGGAAGGCGCGGATCTCGCCCTCGCTGACCAGACGCTTCAACTCTTCTTCCTTGAGGCGCAATTCCTTCAGGGCGTCCTCGAAGGACATGAACTCTTTGTCGGCCACGGGCATTCGCTCCTTGGGGGTCAGGTGAGTCGGGGGACTCTGGGGTACAGGGCGCTGCCGGACGGCAGCGCGGGGATCAGTGTTGACGTTCGGACTTGTTGCTCTTGTCGGGTGCGGCCGCCGGCGAATTGCCGGGCAAGAGCCCCTGCTTCGAGAACTCGTCCTTGAGCTTCTTGTAGGTCCAGTCGGAGCGGTCGTTCCAACCGTCGAGCTGCAGGTCGAGGTCGATCCGGCGCGCGCCGATGAAATTGAGGCCGCGCGAGCCGTCGGCTCCGCCCTGGGCCTGGTACACCGCCAGGCGGTTGTTGACCGTGTCCACCAGGTACAGGATCGAGGCACCGGTGATGTCCGTGCCCGTGACGGCGATCATGCGGTTGTTCGAATCCGCGGTGGCCGCGGTGGCGACCGGCACGATCTGGGTCTTCGGCTGGGCGGGCACGGGCGGCGGCGGCGTCTGCAGGGGGGACGAGCGGGCCATCCCCAGGGCGCACAGGCCGAGGGCCGCGACCAACAACCAACCGGAACTCTCGAGGCGCAGCGGGGAAGTCATGTCAGGCGGGGGCCGGTGGATGGAGTCGCACGGTTGCGGGACCGGAGCGGCCTATCCTAGCGAGCGGATGCAGTTGCGGCCAACGCCCGTGAATTCTCCCGCTCACCAGCGCGCCAGCTCCCCCGAAATCTCCTCGACGATGTCCTTGAGGGTCACCAGGCCCAGGGGTCGCGAAGGCGGGCCGACCAGCGCGGCGCGCTGACCGTTGGCTCGCATCAAGGTCAGGGCGTGGTCGAGGGACACGTCGGGAGCCAGGCTGAGCAGGGGCCGCAGGTGCTGGATCACCGGCACGCTCGGCCCGGCGCCGAGGGCTTCGAGCTGGTGGACGTAGCCGATCACCTCGCCCTGCTCGTCAACCACCGGCAGGCGGCTGAAGCGGGTCCCTGCGACCTGGCGGAACAGGGCCGCTGGATCCGCGCCGCGCGAGAGGTGCTCGACCTTGGCCCAGGGCACCATGACGCGGGCGACGGCCAGGCCGCGCAGCTCGAGCACGTTGCGCGCCATGCGCTCGACGTGCGGGATGGCGCTGCGCTCGCTCTCGTGCAGCAGCTCGAGCACGCCTTCGCGGCCTTGTGCCTGGGCGAGAGCTTCGGAGGAAATCCCCAGGCTGCGCTCGATCAACCAGGCCATGCCGCGCACGGGCAGGGTCATCGGCAGGAAGAAGCCCTTGCTCAGCGCGATCACCGGCGCCGTGGCTCCGACCAGAGCGTGGGGCCGGCGCCGGAACAGGTCCTTGGGGAACAGCTCGCCGAAGAAGAAAATCGTCGGTGTCAGGATCGCCGTGACCACCAGCTCGCGCCAGCCGAGATCGATGCCGAAGCGGCCGACCAGGTCGCCCGTCAAACGGGAGAGCAGCTCGATCGCCAGGTTGGTGCCGATCAGGATCGTGGCGAGCAGCGAAGTCTCGTCGGCGAGCAGACGGCGGATCAGCCGTGCCCGCGAGCGGCCAGCGCGCGCATCGGATTCGACGCGCAGCCGCGACAGGGAATAGAGACCGGTCTCGCTGCCGGCGAACAAGGCCGTCGCGACCAGACAGCCGACAGCCGCCAGTGCAATCAGCCAGGCGCTCATGCCTGGGCCTCCGCCACGGCGGTCTGGTGCTCGGGCGAAAGGAAGATGTCGAGCACTTCGATCCGCCGCCCGCGCACCGAGTGCACGCGGAACAGGAAGGGACCCGAGCGGGCTTCGTCGCCGGCGCGCGGGATGCGGCCGAGCAGCACCGTGACGAAGCCGGCGACCGTCGCGAACTCGGTGGCGACCACGCGGTGGCCGAACAATTCGTTCCAGTCGCGGATCGAGAGCCAGCCCGCGACGCGGAAGCCGCCGTCGGGCAGGGCTTCGATCGGCCGCTCCTCGCGCTCGCCCTCGACGCGCAGGTCGCCGACGATCGACTCGAACACGTCCTCGATCGTCACCAGGCCGGCGGTGCCGCCCCATTCGTCGACGACCACGGCCTGCATCAGGTGCTGCTCGCGCAGGAAGGTCAGTGCGGCCAGGGCACTGGCGATCTCGGGCACGAAGCGCACCGGAGCGAGGAGATCGGCCAGGGGCCGCGGCTCGGGAGCCAGGAGATCGCGCAGGCGCACGCGGCCGACGATGCGGTCGGGATCGCCGTCGATGACCACGATCCAGGGCAGCTTCCCGGCCAGGCCGCGCGCGATCGCCTCGGGGCGGTTGTCCTCGCTCTTGTCGAGGAAAACCATCTCGACCCGCGGGGTCATGATCTCGCCGACGCGCATGGACTCGAGCTCGAGCACGCCGGTCAGGAACTCGGCTTCGCTGCCGAGCAAGAGACCCTTCTCCGCGCTGCGCTCGAGCGCCTGGGCCAGGGCCTCGTTGGTCACTCCGCCTTCTTCGTGAGCCGCGGGGCCGAGCGCCCGATAGAGCAGCTCGAGCAAGCGCTCCAAGAGTCCGCGCAGCGGCCGCATCATCGACACCAGAGCCAGCAGCACGCGCGCCGAGCGCCGCGCGACGGCCACGCGGGCCTTGAGCGCGAGGATCTTCGGGAAGGTTTCGCCGAAGGCGACGAGCACGACGACGGCACCGAGTCCCCAGGCCGTCTCGACGTAGGGATCGTCGCTGGGCGCGAGCCGCGCGCTGAAGGTGAAGAACAGGAGATTCACCAGCAGGTTGAGGAACAGGACCGTGATCAACAGGCCGCGCGAATCGACCAAAAGACGCTCCGCCTGCGGGCCTACGTTGCGCCGCTCCGCCGGCGTCAAGCTGAACAGCGCCGTCTCGGAAGCGCTGAGCATCCCCGAGCAGGAAATCAGCGCGGCCAGCAGGAGCCAGAGCAGGGTGTCGCTCATCGCCGCGGCCCTCGCCGCTCGCCGTCGCTGCCTTGCGAATGCGCGGCCCCGGCGCGCAGCTCGACTTCGGCGATCGGCAGGATCATCGTCGCGCAGAATCCCTCGCCCGGCTTCGAGCGCAATTCGACGCGGCCCGCGTGGCGCGCGACGACCCGGTGCACGATCCCCAGGCCCAATCCGGTGCCCTTGCCCGGAGCCTTGGTCGTGTAGAAGAGATCGGCGACCCGCGGCAGATTCTCCTCGGGCACGCCGGGACCGTCGTCCTTGACCTCGATCAGGATCTCGTTGCCCTCCTGCGCGAGGCGCACGTCGATGCGGCCTCCGCCCGCGGGGCGTTGCTCCTCCAGGGCGTCGAGCGCATTGACCAGGAGATTCAAGACAGCCTGGCCCAGCTCGTGGGCCTCGCCGTGGATCTTCGGCAATGCAGCCAGGCTGCGCCGCACCTCCTCGGGGCTCTCGTGGATTCCGTCGCGCAGGGCCATGGTCACGTTCTGGCGCTGGGCGCGGTGGCGCACCAGGGCCAGGGCATCCTCGACCGGCTCGAGCAGCCCGATCCAGGCCGAGCTCGCGGTCCGCGGCGTGAAACGCAAGAGCTGTCCCACCGTGCGGCGGATGCGCTCGAGCCCGGATTGCAAGAGGCCGAAGTAGCGCGAGCGCTTCTCGCTGTCGAGCTCGCCGCGCTCGAGGCGCTCCACGGCGTTGAGCAGACCGCCGAGCGGATTGTTGATCTCGTGAGCGATGCCCGCGGCGAGCTCGCCCATCGCGGCCAGGCGCCGCTGGGTCATCGCCGCCGTCTCCGCGCGCCGCGTCTGCTCGGTCTGGCGGCGCACTTCCTCGGCCAGGCCGGTATTGAAGCGCTCGACCTGGCCAGTCATCGCGTTGAAGCCGCGCACCAAGCCTGACAGCTCGTCCTGCGACTGGTTCTCCTCGAGCCGCACGGAGTAATCGCCCAGGGCCACGCTGCGAGCCGCGCGGGCGAGCTGGCTCACCGGATCGAGCACGAAGCGGCGCAAGGCGAGGAAGGTCGCGATCGAGAGCAGGATCGTCGAGCCGATGAAGGCCGGCACGAAGTAGGCGGTGATCAGGTTGGTCGACAAGGGCGGGGGCTTCAGCTTGAACCAGCACGCGCCCCAGACCCGCCCGCCGACCAGGATCGGCACGGCGCTCCCGCCCTCGACCTCGTCGATCTGCCGGCTCTCGTCGATCGCGCGACGCAGCGCGGTGAAAATGTGCTGCTCATCGGTCGAGGCCTGGCGCCGCTGGCGTCCCAGCGGATTGACCGCGATGCCGCTGAGCAGCGGACGGCCTTCGACGAAGGTGAACCGATGGTCGCAGACCAGGGCATCCGCGAAAGCCGACCAGCTCTCCCAGGCCAGCAGATGGGCCACGTTGAGCCCGACCTCGGGATCGACCTGTCTCGCGACCGTGTCGACCAGGTTTCCGGCGACCGAGATCGCGACGTCGCCGTAGGCGCGCGCCGTCTCGTTGCGATCGGACTCGGCCTGTCGCACCGCGAACCACAGCGCCACGCCGCCGACGGCGAAGTTGATCGCCACCAGCCACAGCGCGACACGCAGGCGTAGCGAAAAGATCATCGGCACGTGCGGCCGCGGGCTCTCGCCACGCGATCAGGTAGTTCCGATCTTGCCCATGATCTCGGTCAGCGGCAAGAAGAGCGCCACCACGATGAAGCCCACGACGACCGCCATGACGATCAGGAGCACCGGTTCCACGATCTTGAACAAGGCCTCGATGCGCCGGTCGACCTGGGCCTCGTAGGCGTTCGCCACCTTGAGCAGCATGCGGTCGAGCTCGCCCGTGGCCTCGCCGACGTCGACCATGTTGACCACCAGGTCGTCGAACATGCCCGTCTCCCCCATCGGCCGCGCGATGCCCTCGCCCTCGCGGACGGTGCGGCGCACGCTCTCGACCGCGTCGGCGATCACGTCGTTGGAAGTCGTGTCGCGCACGATCGCCAGGGCATCGAGGTGCGGCACGCCCGACTCGATCAGGGTGCCGAAGGTGCGCGAGAAGTTCGCGATCTGCACCTTGGACATCAAGGCGCCGAAGTACGGGATGCGCAGCATGATCCCGTGCACCGCGAAACGGTATTTGCCCGGCTGGCGCATCGCGACCGTGTGCGCGAAGATCAACAGGATCGGCAGGCCGAAGATCAGGTACCAGTACTTCACGCCGATGGCGCTGGAGTTCAGGAGCATCTTCGTGATGCCCGGCAGCTCGGTGTCGAAGCTCTCGAAGATCTCCTTGAACTTCGGGATCACGAACAGGATCGCGGCCGACACCACGCCTGTCGCGACCAGCGTGACGATGATCGGATAGATCATCGCGCCGATGACCTTCGAGCGGATCGCCGCGGACTTCTCGCGGAACACCGCGAGGCGATTCAAGATCTTGTCGAGCACGCCCGCGACTTCGCCGGCGCGCACCATGCTCGTGTACAGGCGGTCGAAGCAGCGGTGCTTGGCCATGCCCTCCGACAGCGGCGTGCCCGCGGCGACGTCCTCGCCGATCTCGGCCAAGACGTTTTTGAACGGGCCGGCGCGGGTCTGACCCTCGAGGATCGAGAGGGCCTTGACGATCGGGATGCCGGCTTCCGAGAGCGTCGCGAGCTGCACCGTGAACTCGGTCACCAGGTCGCGCGGAACGCGTCCGCCTTTCTTGCGCACCGCCTCCGGCGCGGGACCGCTGGGGCCTTGGGTGCGAGCGGTGCTCGCCGCCGGAGCACTGCGTTGGAGCTTCTTGGCCATGAGTTCGAGGCTTGGAGACGATAGCGTCCTAGAAAGTTTCGCGCAGGACTTCCTCGAGCGTGGTGCGGCCCTCGGTCAAGGCCAGGAGTCCCGCCGCGCGCAGCGACTGCATGCCCGTGCGCATCGCGCAGGCCCTGATCTCGGTGGTCGAAGCGCCGGCGAGCACCGCGGCGCGCACCGCGTCGTCGAAGCGCAGGACCTCGAACAGGCCGCTGCGGCCGCGGTAGCCGGTGTGGTGGCAGATGTCGCAGCCCTTGCCGAAGTAGAAAGTCGCGCCGGAGAGGTGTTCCGCGTCCGCGCCGAGCTCGGCAAGCATCGCTTCCTCGGGCTGATAGCTGGTCTTGCAGTTGTCGCAGACCTTGCGCACCAGCCGCTGCGCGATCACGGCTTCGACAGTCGCGGTGATCATGAAGGGCTCGACGCCGATGTCGACCAGGCGGGTCACGGCGCTCGGCGCGTCGTTGGTGTGCAGCGTGGAGAACACCGTGTGGCCGGTCAGCGAAGCCTCGACCGCCACCGAGGCCGTCTCGCCGTCGCGGATCTCCCCGATCAGGATCTTGTCGGGATCCTGGCGCAGCACGGTGCGCAGGACGCGCGCGTAGGTGACGCCGATCTCCTCGTTGATCGGGATCTGCACGATGCCGTCGATGTCGTACTCGACCGGGTCCTCGGCGGTGATGATCTTGATGTCGGGACGGTTGGTTTCCTGCAGCATCGCGTAGAGCGTGGTGGTCTTGCCCGAGCCCGTCGGCCCGGTGATCAGCACGATGCCGTGGGGCAGGGCGGTCAGCTCGCGCAGCAGGTCCTCGTCCTCGCGCTTGAGCCCAAGCACGGCCAGCGACAATTGCACCGCGCTGCGGTCGAGCACGCGCAGCACGCAGCTCTCGCCCGAGATTCCCGGAATGGTCGCCACGCGCAGGTCGACCGGCCGGCCGTCGATCGACAGCTCGATGCGGCCGTCCTGGGGCATGCGCGTCTCGGCGATGTCGAGATCGGCCATGACCTTGATGCGCGCGACCAGCGGGACGGCGAGGTGCATCGGCGGCGACTCGACCTCGTAGAGCGAGCCGTCGACGCGGTAGCGGATGCGGAAGGCGTCGTCGTACAGCTCGAAGTGCACGTCGCTCGCGCGGTCCTTGATCGCCTGGTGCAGGATCGAGTTGAGCAGGCGCACCACCGGCATGGACTGGGCCGCCGATTGCACGTCGCCGGACTTGGAGGCGCTCGCCGCCTGCTTGATCGCGTCGGCCAGCGAGGCTTCCTCGCCGTAGCACGAGCGCACCAGCTCGCGGATCTTCTCGCCGTCGCCGACCTTGCCGCGCACGTCGAGGCCAGTGGTGAAGCGCAGGTCCTCGAGCACGCTGGTGTTCAGCGGATCGGCGATCGCGACCACCAGGGTGCGGCCTTCGACGGAGAGCGGCAGCACGCCGAACGCGTGGGCGGTGTTGCCGTCGACCAGGGCCAGGGCGTCGCGCGAGGGACGGATGCGCGTCAGGTCCACCGTCTCCAGGCCGGATTGCTCGGCCAGGGCGAGAGCGACGTCGCCGCTCTTCGCCGCGCCCATCTCGATCAGGATCTGGCCGATCAAGCCGCCGCGTTTGCGCTGGTTGCCCAGGGCTTCCTGGATCTGCGATTCCTTGACGACGCCACGCGCCTTGAGGATCTGACCCAGCGGACGCCGGCCCTGGGGAGATGCGGGGCTCGGGCTCAAAGCCGTGTCTCCAGATCGCGCGGATCCTGGGCCGCGTCGAGGGCGACTTCGCGCTCGATCGCGCCCTTCTTCACCAGCTCCATCAGGAAGTCGTCGAGCGTGACCATGCCCATGCGGCGCGAGGTCTGGATCGTCGACTGGATCTTGTTGGTCTCGGCCTTGCGGATCAGGTTGGCGACCGCGGGCGTCATGAGCATGACTTCGAAGGCGGCGACGCGGCCCTTGCCGTCCTTGCGCGGCATGAGCACCTGGCTGATCACGCCCTGGATCGAGACCGAGAGCTGGGCGCGCACCTGCTCCTGCTGGTTGGTCGGGTAGGCGTCGATGATGCGATCGACCGTGCGCGCGCTGCCGGTGGTGTGCAGCGTGCCGAACACGAGGTGGCCGGTCTCGGCCGCCGTGATCGCGGCGGAGATCGTCGCCAGGTCGCGCATTTCACCGAGCAGGATCACGTCGGGGTCCTGGCGCAGCACGCGGCGCATCGCCTCGACGAAATCGGGCACGTCGGCGCCGACTTCGCGCTGGGTCACCAGGCCCTTCTTGTGCGAGTGGTAGTACTCGATCGGGTCCTCGATCGTGACGATGTGGCGATCCTGGTTGGTGTTGATCCAGTCGATCATCGTCGCCAGGGTCGTGGTCTTGCCCGAGCCCGTCGGCCCGGTGACGAGCACCAGTCCGCGCGGCCGCTTGCACAGCTCGCGCACCTGCTCGGGCAGGCCGATCTGCTCGAAGCTGAGCAGGCGGTTCGGGATCAAACGCATCACGCCAGAAATCCGGCCGCGCTGGCGCATGACGCTGATCCGGAAGCGATTGCCGCTGGAATGGGCGTAGCCGAAGTCGGTGGTGCCGCGCTCCTCGACCTCGCGCCAGTTCAGGGCCGGCGCGATCGACTTGCAGAGCGTCTCGGCCGCGGCGTCGGAGAGGATCCCCGTCTCCAGGTTGACCAGGGCTCCGTTGATCCGCCCGACCGGCGGCCGGCCGGGGTTGAGGTGCAGGTCGCTGGCGCCGCGCTCGATCACGCGCCCCATCAGTTGCTGGATGTCCATGGGCGAATCCATCAAGAAGCCGCCTGATTCAGTTCACGGCTCGCAGCCTCGGCCGAGCGCGCGACGCGCAGGATTTCCGTGACCGTCGTGCGGCCCTCGAGCACCTTGCGCGCTCCGTCGAGGATCAACGGCCGCAGGCGGCCGGTCGCCAGGGCGCTGGCGCGCAGCTTGTCGAGGCTCGCGTTGCGGAAGGTCATCTCGCGCAGGTTGTCGTCGAGCTCGAGCACCTCGAAGAGGCCGAGCCGGCCGCGGTACCCGGTGCCTTCGCAGGTCCGACAGCCCTTGGGCTCGCCGATCTGCGCCTCGCCGTGGACGCGCTCGTCGAGGCCGAGGGCGCGCAGCTCAGGATACGTGATGCGCCGCTTCTGCGCGCAGTCGACGCACAGCTTGCGCACCAGGCGCTGGGCCATGATGCCCTGCACCGAAGCGCTGACCAGGAAGGGCTTGACGCCCATGTCGATCAAGCGCGTCAGCGCGCTGGGCGCGTCGTTGGTGTGCAGCGTGGAAAAAACCAGGTGTCCGGTCAGCGATGCCTGGACCGCGATCTCGGCCGTCTCCAGGTCGCGGATTTCGCCGACCAGGATGATGTTGGGCGCCGCGCGCAGCATGGCCTTGAGCACGCGCGCGAAGCTCAAGCCGATCTTCGGCTGCACCTGCACCTGGTTCAGGCCCGTGATGTGGTACTCGACCGGGTCCTCGACGGTGATGATCTTGACGTCGGGCCGATTGAGCTCGCCCAGCGCCGCGTACAGCGTCGTGGTCTTGCCCGATCCGGTCGGGCCGGTGACCAGCACGATCCCGTTGGGCCGCGAGATCAGGCGCTTGAACCAGGTGTAGTCCTCGCCCTCGAAGCCCAGCTGCTTGAGCGAGACCAGGCTCGAGCTGCGGTCGAGCAGACGCATGACGATCGACTCGCCGTGCGACGAAGGCAGGATCGAGCAGCGCACGTCGACCGGCTTGCCCTTCATTTCCAATTCGATGCGACCGTCCTGCGGCTTGCGTTTCTCCGCGATGTCCATCGAGGCCATGATCTTCAAGCGCGAGAGCAAGGGCGCGGCGAGATGCGGCGGATGGTCGGCGATGTCGCGCAGCAAACCGTCGATGCGGTAGCGCACGCGCACCCGCGAATTCGAAGGCTCGATGTGGATGTCGGAAGCGCGCATGGTCATCGCGTCGTTGAACATGCGCGTCACCAGGCGCACGATCGGCGCGTCGTCGCCTTCGTCGCCGCTGCCCACCTGCGCGCCCATCGAGCGCGCCACGTCGGCTTCCGCGGCCTCGCCGTAGAACTCCGCGATCGCGCGGCGCAGGGCCGTCGGCGCCGCCATGGCGCAGCCGACTTCGCCGCCGACCTGGAAGGCGAGCTGGTCGACCACGATGCGCTTGAGCGGGTCGTCGATCGCGACGATCAGCTTGCCCATCTTCTCGGCCACCGGCAGGACCTGCTGCTCGCGCGCGAAGTCGGCGGGGATGCGCTCGAGCAGGGCCGCGGGCACTTTCTTGCCCGTGGCGAGGTCGACGAAGGGCAGCTTTTCGCTGCTGGCGTAGGCCCGGTACAGCCTGGCTTCGTCCAGGAGGCCGAGCCGCAGGATCGCCTCCTCGAAGCGCAGGGTGCCCCCGCGCTGCATGGCCTGGGCTTCGCGGACCTGCGCCTGGTTCAGCAGGCCTTGGAGCACCAGCAGCTCGGCTAGGGATTGGGACACGCTTGGGACTTCTAGTCGTGCTCGATGCGCCGGGGACCGTTGGGGAGTCTATCAAGGCACACCGCCCGCGAGCGCCGAGTTGGGCGCCCGCGGGCGGTGCTTTCTGGATTCAGCGCCGCTCGCCGCGGCGCGTTCCGTTCAATTGCCCTTGACCGGAGCCGGCACGGGCGCGGGCGGCGTCGGAGCGGGAACCGGAGTCGGAGCCACCGGCGCGTTGGCGCGGCAGACGCCCGAGAACAGGACGGCGATCGTCGGACGCGCCGGGTGGCCGGTCTCGATCAGCACGCGGCCTTGGAAGGCCGTGTCCGAACCCGCCGGCATGCCCTTGAGCGTGACGTCGATGTCCATGGTCTTGCCGTCGGCCGCGGGCTTCGCGGTGACTTCGAAGTTTTCCGCCCAGCGGAAATCCGGCACGGCGTCGCTCTGGCCGACGAGCTTCATCGACTTCGGCTGCGCCAGCTGGAACTTGTCGTCGAAGCAGGAGATCTTGAGCGTGCGGGTCAGCTCCTGGCCAGGGCGCACCAGGCCGAAGGACAGGTACTGAGGCTCGAAGGAGATCAAGCCGCGGACGCGACCTTGCACCATGACCTGGGCTCCGTAAGCGGGAGCCTGGCCGTCGGGGCCGACCGGAGCGCCGGGGACCAGCTGGTCCGAGCGCAATTGCACCGGGTAGCCCTGGTTGCCTTCGCGGCAATCCGGCCCCATGGTGACCTTGACTTCCCAACGCTCGGCCGCGCCGGTTTCATCGGGATTCGTCGGCTTGATGTCGACCTTGAAGCCCGGGATCGCGCCCATCATTTCCTGGTGCAGCTTGAACTTGCCGCCGCGCTTGGCGCTGATCATCGCGGTCTGCTCGCGGCTGTCGGTCGTCGACATCTCGCCGAAGTCGAGTTGCGCCGGCGTCGAGGCGAAGTACGTGTCGACCATCGCGGTCAGACCGAGCGTCACGATCTGGCGCGGGTCGTTGCACTGGATGTTGATCTTCGACTGGGCCTGGTTGTGCTTGTTCTTGGTGTTGAGCTCGGCCTCGAGCTGCACCCGCTTGCCCGGCGCGATCGGCAATCCGTAGGTGTAGTCGACGAAGGCTCCCGCCTCGCCCTCGACCTTGACATGGCTGATCGTGCAACCGCAGGAGGGCTTGGCCGAGGCGATGATCAGGGGATTCTCGCCGGTGCTCGACATGTCGAAGGTGTGGCGCGCGATCTCGCCTTCGATCATGGCGCCGAAGTCGTGATCGACGACCGGACAGTCGAGCTTGCCGGGAGGCCCCGCGGGGATCACGGGCGCGCCCGGTTGAGTCTGGGGACCACCGGGGACGGGCACGGGCACCGGCGTCTGGGTGATGCCTCCCGTCTGAGTCGTGCCACCGGGGCCGATGGTCGTGCCCGGAGTCTGGCCGCTCGGGGGAGTCGGGGCCGGGGTCTGGGTGGTCGGCTTCGGGACCGGCGTGCTGGTCACGGGCGTCTGGCCGGCGGGTTGAGGGGCCGGCTTGACGGGCGCCGGGGTTTGAGCGGCGTAGGCGGCCGAGGCGAGTAGCACCAGGGCCAGGCTCGCGAGACGCGGCCAGAGAAGAGACGATTTCATGGTGGATGGATCTCCGAAGAAGGAACTAGCAGTGTACGGCGGATTTCCGCTCCGTCCAAAGCAGACGGGGCGGGATGGACACGGGACCGCTCGCCGAACGAGGCGGTTGCACGGGGGATGGCGCGGCGTAGGATCCGCCGCCATGGACAAGCGCTCCTGGCTGGCCTGCGGGCGCGCAGGGCGCGATTTCAGGGCTAAGGCTGGCGCGGGAGCGGTGCTCGCCCTGCTTGCGCTGTACCTGGCACCTGGATGCTGCCTGGTGCGGCCGATCGACGGGAAAACCCTGGTCGAGGCCGGAAACAACGGCTGGCGCACGCCCGAGGCGGCCTTCGAGACCTTCCGCGCCGGCTTCGCGGCCGACCTGCCCGAGCTGGAGTTCAGGAGCTTTTCGCGGGCCTTCCGCGAGGAGAACCGGATCTCCTACTCCACCTACCGGGTCGCTCGCCAGAAGCTGATCGACGACAAGCCCTACCTCAAGCTGCTGGCCAATGCAGAGGTCGTCGAAGGATCGGTTGTTTCTGAGGGCAGGCATAGGCTGGTGGTCCAGGCGGCGGGTCGGCGATTCGGCGTCGAGCTGGTGCGCGAGGACGGGTTCCAGATCTATTCAGGCGCTGTTTTCCTTGCAGATGGTCCCCTGGACTTCGAGCGTGCGGTCCAGGTTGGCGAAACTGTCACCGTCGACCCGGCTGGGGAGCGCGTCCCGCTGAAGACTCTCCAGGTCAATCTGCAGATCCCCGAGGAAGACCTGCAGGGCTTGGAGCTCTCGAGCCTGACCATCGTTCGCGTCGAGCGCGTGTGGAAGATCGACCGCTTCCTCGACGCTCCCTCGCCCTGAGCGAGCCCCCGCGCGCGACGCCGTCGCCCTCGCGCCGGCCGCTCGTCAGAGATCGAGCTTGTCGCCCTGCAGCCCGTCGATCATGCGCAGGACCATGCGCGTGACGCGGCGGATCTTGTCGCAGTCGATCTTCTCCGGGTCGTCGGTCGGCCGGTGGTAGTCCTCGTGCACGTCGGAGAACAGGAAGGCGACCGGGATCTGCAGCTTGGCGAAATTGAAGTGATCCGAGCGCGTCCAGTATTCGTCCGCGCTGCCGAGCACCGGGAAGCCCTCGAGCGGCCCGAATTTTTCAGCGAGGCGCGTCAGACCGTTGTAGTCGTCCTTGCGCGCCTTGGTCGGCGTGATCAGCAGC
The DNA here is from genome assembly GCA_035490315.1 of Planctomycetota bacterium. Lineage (GTDB taxonomy): Bacteria > Planctomycetota > UBA1135 > UBA1135 > JADJQU01. The sequence goes on along the minus strand of DATHET010000082.1, from coordinate 30,680 downwards.
ATGTCCGGCGCGTTGCGCCCGATCATGTCGATGTTCAAGTCGCAGATCGGCCGGTAGCCCTGGGGCAGCGAAGGCGCGGAGCACCAGGCCTTCGAGCCCCACAATCCCTTCTCCTCGCCGGAGACCCAGATCAGGAACACCGAGCGCCGCATCGGTCCGTTGATCGTCAAGGCTTCGGCGAGCTGCAAGAGACCGGTGGTCCCCGAGCCGTTGTCGTCCGCGCCGTTGTTCACCGTCCCGTCGGCCTCGGTGCCGATGTGGTCGTAGTGGGCGCTGATGATGATCACTTCCTTCCCGAGCACCGGATCGCTGCCGGGGAAGAAGCCGCAGACGTCCTCGGCCATCACCGTTCCGTCCGGGCCGTTGTCCTTGCGCGTGTCCGTGAACACGATCCCGAGGTCCGTGCCCATCGGCGGGCGGGAGTTGGCGCGGTCGAAATTCCCGGCAAGGGCCAGCAACCTCGTCACCGCCGCGCCGGAGACCGACATCGACGGAAAGAATTCGCGCTCGGCGGATTTCGGCGGCGAGTTCTGCACGCCCGGCCGCATCACGAGCCCCGCTGAATCGCGGATGCGTTTGGCCACCTTCTCATCCGTGGCCTTCGGACCCGGCGCGAGCAGCACGCCGATCGCCGCGGCCTTCTGCGCGACCTTGCGCCGCTCCTCGCCCATCAAGCCGTTGTCCTCGCACAGCGCCCACTTGCCGGCGAGATCGAAGCTGCCCATCTGCTCGACGGTCGCATCGCCGCACCAGACCACGTTGCCGGAGGTGACCGCCGTGTTGATGCCGTTGGCGTAGAACGAATAGTCGGAGCCGAAGTTGAACTCGATCGTCGCTCCCGACTTCACGGCCTGGGCTTTCGTCGCGCCGAGGTCCAGCTCGCGACGGTAGAGCTTGTAGGGATAGAAATAGCCCTCCGAGGTTCCGGGCAGGACTCCCAGGCGCTGCAAACGCGCGCGGATGAATCTCGCGGCGACGCGCTGGCCATTGCTCGGCGTGTCGCGACCGCCGAGCTCGTCGCTGGCGATGAAGAAGATGTCGGCCTTGATGTTCTCGGCCTTGATCGAATCGAGGGCGCGATCGAGCCCCGAGCTCGCCGTCGGCTGTGCGGGACACAGGCCGGAGAGCAGCGCGAAGAAAACAACGAAGGCGAAAATTCGGCGGGAAGCTTGGATCATGATCACGAGTTGCGCGTTGGGACAATGAGTCTCGCGGTGGCGAGGGAACGCGAGTGGGGACGCTCAAGATACGCGCAGTCCCCTCAGGGCGCAGTGAACACTTCGCCAGTCGTGTTCGAACTGTGTTGCTCGCGCTCTCGCAACGCTCGCGCGGACCCTGGAGGATCGCCGCGGTCGCCGGCGGGCCTGGGCTCCTACTCCCGAGTCCGCGAGCGCAGGTAGCGCAGGGTCGAGGCCTGGACGCGCTCGACCATGGCCGCGATGTCACTGGCCGACTCCAGCGCGCGCAGATCCTCGAGGTTGGCCGCGCACCAGGGGCAGCGCATCTCCTCGATGTGGAAGCGCACGTACTCCTGCGGGCCCGGCTCGAGCGAATGGACCAGCGAGCGCGCCAGCCAGTGCCGCGCCGGGCAGGAAACGCGCGCGTCGCGCCACGCGCTCTCCAGGGAAAAATCCAGGTTGGCCTCGCCGGACTGCGCGCCCTGGGCGATAGCCTCGAGCAGCTTGCCCGATGCGTCGCGCTCGAGAGCCAGCTCGCGCAAGCGCGCGATCGCGCGGAACTTGATCCCCGCGACCGTGGTCTCGTCGCGCAGGCCGAAGCGCTGCCAGGTGTCCTTGTTGCGCCAGCCTCCGTGCAGCAGGGCTTCGATCACCATCAGGCGCGTGAACTCGCCCTCGGCCCAGGTCTCCTGGACCCAGGCGCGCAGGATCTGCGAGAGCATGCCGCGCGCCGCCGACTCGAGGTCCATGCCGCGCACGATGCGGCTCGGCGTCTCCTCGTTGCGCGCGCGGGCTTCGATGCCGAAGCGCGCGCTCTCGCCTTCCTCGTAATCGAGGGTCGAGAGCTTGCGCCGCCGCATGTGGTCGATCGTGCGGTTGTGGCAGATGCCGAACAGGTACTGCTCGAAGCTGTAGATCGGATCGTAGGTCGCGATCCCGCGCACGGCGCCGAGCATCGTCTCTTGCAGGACGTCCTCGCGCGCCTGGGTGTCCTTGATGCGCTTGGCGATGTACGCGAGCAAGCGACCGGAATACTCGCGCTCGAGGCTCAGCCACTCGCCGTCGTCGTAGGCCTGGAGCAGCGCGATGTCGGGGAGTTTTTCGGCCAAGGGAAAGCTCAGGGTTGCTTCAGGAACAGGAACAGCAGATACATCAGCGCTGCTCCGAGCACCAGCATCCCCGCCAAGAACAGGCACAGCCGCAGGGCGGCGAGGAACCAGCCGCGCCCGCCCGACACCAGCTCGCCGCCGGCGCGCCCGACGCCGCCGATCGACTTCTTGACGGGGCCCGAGATCAAGGCCATCAGGACTTCCAGTCCGAGCTCGGCCGTCGCGCGCAGGGCGCCGAACACGCCGCGCGTCGAGCGCGGAGGCACGGGCACGGCGGCCGTCGCTGTCCCCGACCAGTTGACGGACGGCGGTGAGCGCTGCGATTCCTTCGCAGGACTCGCAGGCGCCACGGCGGGCTGACGGCTGCGCACCAAGCGCGACTGCTCCGCGGCTTCCTCGAGAGTCTGGATCGAGAGCACGTCGTCGAGCGGTTCCATCGGCGCCACCGGGACCGCGGGAACGCGAGGAATTGGCGGCGGAGTCGCGCTCGCTCTCGGCGTCGGAGTTTCCGCGCGCGGAACCGGCGGCGGTGTCAGCGGCGCGCTCGTCTCGCCTCGCGGATTCTTCAGACCCTCCCAGACTCCGCGCGCGACCTCGACGGCTCCGCGCGTCAAATCGGTCGCCGTCGAGCGCAGCTGCGGCTTGCGCGCGGTCGAAGGCGCGGGCTGCGGCGAGATCGCCGAGGCGGAGGGCACGATCAGCGCCGGAATGTCCGGCGGTAGCGATTCGATCGCGACCAGCGGATCGCCAGGCCGCGCGGTCTGGCCGAGAGCGATCAACAGATGCGGAACCCCCGGGAATCGATTCCCCGGATCGATTCGCAAGCAGCACTCGACGACCGCGCGCAGACGCGGCGGAAAATCGTCGGGGAAATTCGGCGGCGTATCGTCCTCGCGCAGCACCACCCCCGCGTCCGCGCTGGTCTCGAAGGGCAGATGGCCGCTGTACAGCTCGTAAAGAATCACGCCGAGCGAATAGATGTCCGCGCGCTGGTCCGCGCGGTTCTTGAGCATCTCGGGCGCCATGTAGTGCGGCGTTCCGCGGCCGAACGAGAGCGTCTGGCGACCGTCGATCAAGAGCTTCGCCAGCCCGTAATCGCCGACTCGCGCCGCATCGCCCTTGAGGAAGACGTTCGACGGCTTGAGGTCGAAGTGCGCGAGACGCCGCTCGTGCAACGCCGCGACTCCGCGGCAGGTCTGCACGAAGAAAGACAGGGCATGGGCCTGGCTCAAACGCTCGCGTTTCAGCCGCCGCGCCAGCGTGTCCTCGCCCGCGTAGCCCATGACCAGGAAAGGCACGTTCAAGGCCACGCCCATGTCCTCGATCGTCACCAGGTTCGGATGGTCGATCGCCGAGAAGTGCCGCACCTGCTCGAGCTCGCGCTCGATCGCCGCGCGCGACGTGGCCTCGTCGATCTTCAGGAACTTGATCGCGTAGGCCTTGTCGATCGAGACTTTGCGCGCCTTGTAGACATCGCCGAACGCGCCGCCGCCCAGGCGATTCTGGATCTCGTAGCCGGGGATGAAATCCGGCTTGCGGAACGAGGAGTAGAAAAGTTCCCAGTCCATTCAGTCAGTCCGCGCGGCGCGGAAGGCCCACATCGTACGGAGAAGGCGGGCAGCGGAGGAAACCGGGGCGATCATGCATCCTCCAGAGGGGAAAAGGAGATCCAGCGCGGCCGCTCGGAAGTCGTCGGCATGCACAGTCGCAGGTGCAGCGGCCGCTCGAGGCGCAGCGGAAGCTCGAACTCCGTACGCGGCGGACTGCCCTGTTCTTCATCGGGAATCATCCCGCTCGCGCACAGGATGCGCAGCCTGACTCCGTCGTGGACCAGCTCGAGCTCCACGCCTCCGAGCGCCGCCTGAACATGGCGCGAACCTCGCGCGCCGATGCGCATGCGGCCCGCCGGACCGGGCGCGAAGAGCAGCACGCGCTGGGCGCCGGCCGCCTCGACACCGGCTTCGAGCTCGAGCGTGCAGGACAGGCTCGCGCTGTCGGGTTGCTCGAAGCCGAGCGAGAGGTGATCGCCAAGGCGCACGGACAGTCCCGGCGCGAGCTCGGCGCCGGACGGCCCGACCAGGATCGATCCGACCTGCACGCGCGCCGCGCCGATCGGCTCGACGCGCCAGCCCGACCCGGCGTGGAACGAGCCGGTTTCCAGGACGAAACGCGCGTGGCGCGGCAGGAGATCGGCCAGGATCGGCACGTCCGCTTCGCCGGCGCGCGAATGGCCGACCACGGCTTGATCGCCGGCGCAGACCAGGAAGCTCCCCGCGTCGTCGAGGGCCATGCGCAGCCGCGCCGGCGGAACTCGCGGCGCCGCACGAAGCACCGCCGACGCGGAATTCGCGCCCAGCTCGACTCGAGGGCCCGCGGGAGGCCCACCGTCCAATCCGCGCGCCGCGCGCATCTGCTTCAGGAGCTCGCGCATGTCCTCGCGCCCGCTCGGATTCGCCGCCGCCCGCGCCGGCTCGAGCTTCGGCGGCGCCGGCGGGGAGGGAACCAGCGGGATGACGAGCGTGCGCAGACTTTCCGCCCGCGGATCGCTGGCGAGCAATTCGTCGCGCAGGATTTCGAGCGCTGCTCCAGGACGGCCCGCGCTCAGAGCACGGCGCGCGGCGGACAACAACAGTCGGCGCTGGACAAAGGCGGGCAACAAGCGGCGCATGGCCGGCGCGTGAAAAAAGCCGGGGACTTCGTTGCGCGCCCTGCGGCCTTCCATTTCGCCGCGGCGCGTTCGGACGCTTCGCTCAGAGGCCGGTGACGACCGCGCCGCCCTTGGCCTGGGCTTCGAGGAAAGCCTGGCGCGTGCGCGAATACAGATCTTCACGACGCTGGACCTTGGCGTGGGGATAGAAAGCGATTCCGACCGAGATCTCGAGACGGTCGCCGACCACGTCGCACAGGCCCTTTTCCTGGGCCATCTGCTGCACGCGCTTGGCCATGACCTGCGCGCCATCGGGGCCCGTGTGCGGCAGGAGGAACAGGAACGAATTCTCGTCGAAGCGGCCGAGCACGTCGGTGTCGCGCGACGTATCGAGGAAAATGCTCGCCAGCTCGCGCAGCACGAGATCCGACAATTGCCCGTCGAATCCGAGCATCACGCAGGACAGCGGATGGCCGAAGCGCGCCGAGCGCTTGTACTCCTCGTCGAGCTTGATCTTGAGGTAGGCGAAATTGAACAGGCCCGTGTCCGGGTCGGTCAGGATGTCGCGCATCTGCGCATCGGGATCCCCCGCCGCATTCGTGAACATCGCCTCGGGAAACACCGGCGCTGCTTTCTTCTCGCGCGAAGTCGCTGCCAGGGGCGCGCGAGGCGCCGCATTGGTTTCGATCGCCTTGCGCAGATCCGCTCCATTGAGCGGCCGCTCGAGCACGCCGGTCGCGCCGCAGAAGTGCGCGATGCTCTCGGCGGTCGTGTTGCCCTTCTGGACCACGATGAACGTGCGACAGCGCGTCTTGCCGGTCAGCGCGCGGCAGGCTTCGTAGACGTTCGAGCTGCGCAGCGCGTTGTCGAGCAGGATCACGTCGCCCGAGTTCGGCGGCTTGGTCATCAGCTCGTCGACCGAGCGCGCGGTCTGGAACTCGAAGCCCTCGAGCGCCGCCGCCGCCGCGCGCGTCGAAGCGAGCAGCGACTCGTCGTTGGTCACCAGTCGGAGTGTGCGGAGGCCGTCGCCCATGGGAATCTTCCTGTCCGTAAGCGGGGAAGGGTCGCAGGCAGGGTCGGACATGGGTCCCCGCGAGTCAAGGGCCGCGAGAAAACGGCGCCGATTCAGGCCGCGCAGGCGCCTACGCGCCCTCCGAAAGCTCCTCGATCCACTCCGCGGGCATGTCGTAGTTCGCGTAGACGTTCTGCACGTCCTCGTTGTCGTCGAGCGAGGCGATCAGCTTCAGGATCCGGCGCGCGTCCTCCTTGTCGGCGATCTTCACGCGGTTGAGCGGCACGTAGCCGATCTCGGCCGACAGGAAGGTCTCGCCCTTCTTTTCCAGGACGCCTTTCATCGGCAGGAACTCGGTCGCCTTGGCGTAGAGGATCGCGGCCTCGCCGTCGAGCTCGACGTCGTCGGCTCCCACGTCGAGGGCGAGCTCGGTCAACGCGTCCTCGTCGCGCTCCTTGCGCTCGATGACGAACACCGAGCGCATCTCGAACAGGAAGGACACCGATCCGGGCGAGCCCAGGTTGCCGTTGCCGCGCTCGAACAGGTGCTTGATGTCCGGCGAGGTCCTGTGCCGGTTGTCAGTCAGGCAGGTGATCATCAAGGCCACGCCCGCGGGACCGTAGCCCTCATAGGCGAGCTCTTCCCACTGATCGCCGTCCTTGGACGCCGAGCCTTTCATTACAGCGCGCGAGATCGTCTCCTTGGGGACGTTGGCCGCCTTGGCCTTCTCGATCGCGTAGCGCAGCTTGAGGTTCGCGTCCGGATCAGGTCCGCCGGCGCGCGCGGAGGAGATGATCGCGCGCACGAGCTTCGAGAAGATCTTGCCGCGCTTGGCGTCGACGGCTCCCTTGCGGGCCGCGATGTTCGACGAGTGTGAGTGGCCGGCCATGGGCGTGGCGTGGGTCGGGAGGTCGGGCGACGCGGCAGCCGCGAGGGATCAGGCTGCGTCGCGAAGTATCGCCGACGTCGTGCTGCGCTCTAGCGCTTGGAGAACTGGAAACCGCGGCGGGCGCCGCGACGGCCGTACTTCTTGCGTTCCTTCATGCGGCTGTCGCGGGTCAGGTGACCTGCGTCGCGCAGAGGCACTTCCAGCGCCGGATTGACTTCCTTGAGCGCGCGCGCGAGTCCCATGCGGACCGCGCCGGCCTGTCCGTTCGGACCGCCGCCGTCGACGTTGCAGAACACGTCGTAAGCCGCTTCGTTCTCGGTGAGCTTGAGCGGCGAGCGCGCGTCGAGCTGCATCTGGATCGTCGGGAAGTACTCGTTCATCGCGCGGCCGTTGACCAGGAATCCGCCCTGCCCCGGCGTGATGCGCACGCGAGCCACGGCGGATTTGCGGCGGCCGAGGCCCCAGGTGAAAGTAGTTGCGTTGGTCATGGAGCGTCGGTCTCTAGACGGCCGGGGTGATCTTGGTCGGTTGTTGCGCGCTGTGCGGATGGTCCGCGCCCTCGTAGACCTTCAGCCGGCGCAACATGTCGTGGCCCAGCTTGGTCTTCGGAAGCATGCGCCGCACGGCGAGCTTGACGATGTCGTTCGGTCGGTCGGTGCGCACGCGCGAGAGGGCGACCTTCTTCTGACCGTCGTGGTACTTGGTGTAGTGGACGTAGAGCTTGCTGTCGTCCTTGGAGCCCGACAGCTTGGACTTCGCCGAGTTCGTGACGACCACGAAGGCGCCGGTCAGCTGGCTGGGCGTGTAGGAGGGGCGGTCCTTGCCCATCAGCGACATGGCGATCTCACTCGCCATGCGCCCGAGGTTCTGCTCGGAGGCGTCGTACAGGAGCCAGCGCTCCTCGGCATCGGCGGATCGGACGAAAGTGCTCTTCATAAGGGTCGAAAAGAGTAGCGGCCCGAGGCCCGCCCATCAATGCCCGTACCCGGTATTCCACCGCCATTTTGAACCTGCGCGATACCCGCGCGCCGGGGCGAGGGTCAGAGGCCGAGGCCGCGCATCCAGATCGGAGGGCCGCGCTCGCCCTCGAAGGCCTGGGAAAACTCCCCCTTCGCGAGTCGTCCGAGAAAAATCGAGGTGCCCATCGGCAGGGCGGGCACCAGCCAGCCCGGAGGTTCGCCGGGGCTGCCTTCGGGTAACGGATCGCCCAGGTTCCAGGGGCCGAGCGAGCGCCACGAGCCGTCGGATTCGCGCAGCCAGGTCGCCTCGAAGCGCGCGAAGGCATTGACCTCGCGTGTCAGACGCCGCGGGCCGGGGTCGACGCAGGAGAGTCGGATGAAGGTCGCGCCTTTCGAGCGCAGGGTGAAGCCAGGAGGCTCGGGCTGCGAGCGGCACTCGACCTGTCGCTGCGGCGGGAGCACCTGGATGCGCGCGCGGGAGAGGTCGGCGAGCGCGAGGCTCTCGCGGCGCAGCTCGACGGCGAGCAAAGGCTCGCCGGCCGATGCACCGAGGCGCGACTCGAGGATTCGCACCGCGGAGATCACTTCGCTGCGCACGCCGCGCAGCAGGAGCAGGATCGAAGCGGCGGAAAGCGCCGCGATCAGGGTCACGATCCAGAGCTTGCGCCGCTGGGCGAGGCAGATCGCAAGGGATGCTCCGAGCACGAAGAGCGCGGACCAGGGCAAGCGTGCTCCGCGGGACGCGAGCACCGGCTTGGGCCGCGCGAGCAGCTCGGAATCGACACCAGTCAGCTCGGCCGCGGGCTCGAGCTCGACCAAACGCGCGTGGTCGCTCGCAGCCAGAGCCTCGCGCAGGGCGCGCGACCAGACGTCGTGAGGCATGGCGACCGCCGGAAGTGGCACGGCGAGCGAAATCGTCCGCTTTTCCCCGGCTTCCAGCGCCTTGGGAAAGGTCAATTCGATGCTTCCGGCGCCTTGGACTTCGACCGCGAGCTGCTCGCAGGGGCCGGTGATCTCGACGCGGGCCAGGCTGACGCGCGCGGCGTCGAGCTGGGCCAGGAGCAGCAGGCAAATTGCGATCACGCCGATTCTCCGCGGCTGGTCAAGGCCGCGATCGCGCACAGCGCGACGGATCCGGCGAGGGCCGCGAAGACGGCCGATGGCGGAGCCCTTCCGAGCAGCGAGTCCATCGACCACTGCAGCGGGCTGAAGCTCGCGACGGATCGCGTCCAGGCCGGCGCGAGCGATCCGACCTCTCGCGCGCCCCAGCCCAGAGCCGCCGCGAAGAGCGGCACGCCGGCGACGCACGCGAACCACAGGGCCGCGTGCACGGCGTGAGCTCGCGGACGGCGACGCGCGAGATCCGCGGCCAGGGCGGCGAGGGCCACGAAGCCGAGCACGGCGAGCCCATGGACCTCGGGATGCGGACCGGCGGACCCGCTCGCCTGATCGAGGGCAAACCCGAGCACGAGCACGGGCAGCGCGACCATGGTGCTGACCCACCAGGCGCGGGGATCCCAGATTCCAACGGCCGCGCGCGGCATGCCCGCAAGCGCGATCCAGACCAGGCCGATCAAGGCCACGCGCGGCGAAGCATCCGCAGCGCCGAGATCGAGCGAGCCGCCGCGCTCCAGGAGCAGCGGCATGAGCGACAGGCACCAGGCGAGGACCAGAGCGGCGGGGCCCATCCCGCAGACTTTAGTGAACGCGTCCGGTCTTCGCGCCCGCGTCCGACTTCGCGGGCGGAGCGTCACTCTTCGCCGGTGGACTCTTGGGCTTCTGCGTCTTCACGGCCTTGACCGGCACGCGTGCGTCGGTCTTCGCGCCGCGCGGCAGCATCGCGGGGTGGTCCCAGCGCACCTCGACCAGCTCCCAATCGACCTCCCCAGGCCGCGCCGTCGGCGGACCGCCGGGCTCCAGGGGCGGGCCGGCGGGCAGGCAAAGCAATGCATTCGCCAGATGCAACCACTTGGTTTCCACCGGCAGTTCGCCCGGTTCCTGGGTCGACGGAGCGCGGCCGAAGAGCACGCGGCGCGATTGCCCGAGGTAGATCACGGTGCCGGGATCCTCGACGCTGGTCGCGCGCGCGCGCCGCGCGTCGATGATCGAAGGCCCCAGGCGCGCGAGGTCCTCGCCCTCGAGCTCGGCCCACATCGACGAGGCGACCGACAGGGCGTCCGCGACCCCGTCGTTCCAGAGCACCTCGCCGGGCCGCAGCTTGCGCGCGGACACTCCGTCGAGGGCGATCTCGGGCAGGTATCCCTGGCCAAAAGCCGGAGGCGAGGGCCAGGCGCCCGGCAGCAGCATGCCGTCGTTCGCGATCGGCAGCACCTCGCGGCCGACCCGCACGCAGGCGATCGGCATGCGCAAGACGATCGGCACGCGCAGGCCGTCGGGCCATAGCACTTCGGCCTCGTCAGCGGAGCGCACGAAGGGCAGGGCGCGCAGCTCGCGCAGCACGCGATCCTGGCTCGCTGGATCGTCGCAGGCGAAGGGCGCGATCCGCGCGATGCGCTCGCGCAGCATCGCTTCCCAGCGCGCATCGACACTGGCCGCGCCGGTGTCCAGCCGCAAGTTGGAAGTCTCGACCCGCGTGAATTCCGCGGCGTCGACGTCGCTTTCGAGCACCCACACGAACCACGCCAGGGCGATCATCGCCAGGGCGAAGGTCAGGCTGGTCAGAACGCCGCCTCGGCGTTCCCTGGCTTGGTTGCGTGTCTCGAGAATCATCTGGAAGCGATGCAGGCTCGGATTCATCGCGCGAAAGCGCGAACGGTCAGCGCATCGCGATCAATTCCGCGAGCCGACCAGCGGCGCGTCCGTCGCCACCACGTTGTTCTGGCCCGAGGGCGAGAGCCGGCGCGCGGCATCCTCGATGAAAAGATCGATGCAGGTCTGCAGCTCGTAGACCTCGTCGCGCGAAAGCGTGACGGTCTTGGAGCTCGATTGGACATGCAATTCATGGCTCAAAAGGCGCGAAACGACCTTGAGCGTGGCGAGCTGGCGCTGCAATTGTTGCGTGGACTTGGGGTTGGTCGACAGCGGTTCCATGATGGACCTCGAAAGGCGTCGTGCGAAACGGAAGAGAAAAACAAGGGCGTCGGAGCGAAACACGCACGCGGCGATCGAAGGATGGACTGCAGAGCCGTTCGCGCGCGCGTCGCTTCGAGCATTGCTTGCCGATCCCGTCCGACGTTTGTTTAGATACATCGATGGCAAGGCGATTCCAAGCGCGGAGAATGACATCGTGAATCGCCGCTCCGGCCCGAACGACGAGCCCCGGGGTCGCCGCGAGAGCGAGAGCAACACGAATCGACCGAGGAGAGCGCGGCCCGCGCGCGCCGACGAAGCTCGAGCCGCCCCTCGCGAGGACGAGACTTCGCGCCTGCCCCGCGAAGCGCCGCGAGCCGCTCCCGAGGAAGTGCCGTTTGGCTCCGGGCTCGAGCATCCCCCGGCTTCCTCGGGCTCGCGCGAGCGTCCGCGCCATCCCGAGGATGAGCCGCATCCCGGCGGCAAGCGCAAGCGCCGTAGCGGCACGCCGCCGGTGGGCCATGGACGTCAGGCCGAGCCCGCTCGCCGTCAGTCGCGCCTGGCGCAGCTGATCGCCAACGCCCCGCCGCCGATCCCGAGCCCTCCGCGGCCTGCGGGACTGACGCCGCGGGTCTGGCGCGGCTTGACCCTCTCGGATTTCCAGGTCCAGGCCCTCGACGCGGTCGCGGCCGGCAAGAACGTCCTGGTCGGAGCTCCGACCGGCGCCGGCAAGACCCTGGTCGCCGAGTACGCGATCGAGGACGCGATCCTGCGCAAGCGCCGCTGCATCTACACCTCGCCGATCAAGGCCCTCTCCAACCAGAAGTACCGCGACTTCCGCGACGATCCGCGCGTCGAGGTCGGGTTGATGACCGGCGACGTGACGCTCAATCCCTCGGCTCAGGTCCTGATCATGACCACCGAGATCCTGCGCAACGCGATCCTGGAGAATCCCAGGCAGCTCTCGGACGTCGAGTACGTGGTCTTCGACGAGGTCCACTTCCTTGACGACGCCGAGCGCGGCACGGTCTGGGAAGAATCGCTGATCTTCGCGCCGGCGAGCGTGCGCTTCATCTGCCTCTCGGCGACCGTCGCCAACATCCACGAGCTCGGCAAATGGATCCGCGAGATCCGCAGCCAGCCCCTGGAGGTGATCGAGTCCCACTGGCGGCCGGTGCCGCTGACCCATCGACTGTGGAACCCGCGCACGGGCGTCTTCGACCTGTCGGACATCCCCGCGATGCGGCGCAAGGCCCTGGCTTTCGGCTCCGAGGCTGCCCATGGCGCGCGACGCGGGCGTCCCGACCGGCGCGGCCGCGATCAAGGCCGGCCGCCGCGCGCCCTGCAGCCGGATCCCGACCGCCTGCTCGACGAGCTGGAGCAGGTCGGAGCCCTGCCCGCCCTGGTCTTCTCCTTCAGCCGCAAGGATTGCGAGCGCCACGCGCGGCGCAACGGGGGCCGCGAGCTGTTGACGCGCGAGGATCGCGAGCGGATGGCCAAGCTCCAGGCCGAGCTGGTGCTCTTGTTCCGGCTGCCGGAGACGACCCTGGACGGCGAGATCATGTCGCTTGCGCGCCGCGGCATCGGCTACCACCACGCCGGGATGCTGCCGATCGACAAGGAGCTGGTCGAGCGCATGTTCACCAGCGGCCTGTTGAAGCTCTTGTTCACGACCGAGACCTTCGCCCTCGGCATCAACATGCCCGCGCGCAGCGTGGTGTTCAATTCGCTGCGCAAGTTCGACGGCGTCAGCGTCGACTGGCTGCGCACGCGCGAGTACATGCAGATGGCCGGCCGCGCCGGTCGCCAGGGCATCGACCGCGAAGGACTGGTCTTCTCGGTGCTCGACGACACGGCCCTGACCGAGGCGCCGCTCGAGCGCATCCTCTCGGGCACGCCGGAGTCGGTGATGAGCCGCTTCAAGCTGTCCTACTCGACGATCCTGCACCTCTTGGTCAGCCTCGGCCGCGAGCGGCTGTTCGAAGCCTGGGAGAAGTCCTTCCACCACTTCCAGCACCGCGCTGGAACCGAGAAGGCCCAGCTCAAGCTGCGCGCGCAGCAGCGCGCCCTGCTCGAGGCCCACCTCGAGTTCCTGGCCGAGAACAACTACATCGACAAGCAGGATCAGCTGACGCCCAAGGGCAAGGTCGCCCGGGTGCTCAACGGCTACGAGATCCAACTGACCGAGCTGCTCTTCCGCGGCGCGCTGGAAAATCTGCCGCCGCGCGCGGTGGCGATGATCTTCGCCGCCCTGGTCTACGAGGAGCGGCGGCGCGGCGGCGGCCCCTACCTGCCGCACAAGATGTTCGGCGCGCTGCGCAAGCAGGTCGACCTGATCCTGCGCTCCCTGGTGCAGAGCGAGCTGCGCGTCGGGATCCCCGAACCGATGAAAGTCGCCGACTGGGGCCTGAGTCCCGCGGTGCTCGCCTGGTGCGAGGGTGCCACCATGGAGGACCTGGCCGACCTGACCGAGGTGCTGCCCGGCGACGTGGTCCGGACCCTGCGCATGGCGCTGCAGTTCGTGCGCCAGGTAAGGCGAGCGATCGACCCAAGTTGGGATCTCGTCGAGACGCTCGACAACGCCCTGGCGATGGTCAACCGTGACGAAATGGATGCACGGGCGCAATTGCAGCTCGGCTGAGCCGCTCGGCAGTTCCAGGGAGCTGCGTAGTGGCCGAAAAATTGGCCTGGCCGGCGGGTTGACGCTGACAACGCTTCCCGTACATTGAAGTCGGCTCGCGTTCGTCCCCTCCGCTAGCCTCGGTTACCTCCTCCGCCCCGAATCGAGCGCTCCACACTCGCCGGACACATCGCCCCGCCTCGAGACGGCGGACGCGCTGCGGCCGGCGAGCGCGTTATCCGCGACGTTCGAGCACCAGAGCCGCGATCCATCAGCCCCCCACGATGCTCCAACTCCGCCTCTGCCTCCCTTTCGTCCTCCCTTTTTCACTCGGGTTCGCTGCGTTCCTGGTTCACCCCGCCCCGCCGCTGTGCGCCGCGGCCCTGGCCGCCGACCCTGAGCCGGCGCGGGTCACGCTCTCGGCCGAGGACAAGCTGACTCTGGTCGGGACCTACTTCGCGCCTTGCGACACGAAGCAGAAAGCATCCGCGGCGCTGCTCCTGCACGACACGGGCGGATCTCGCGCCGACGTCCTGGCCCTGGCCAAGCGCCTGCAGAAGACGGGATTCGCGGTGCTCGCGATCGATCTGCGCGGCCACGGCGAAAGCGCGACGGCCGAGCTTTCCTGGAAGGCTCTCGACAGCGAGGGCCAGCTGCGCGCCTGGACGGCGATGCAGGGCGACATGAAAGCGGCGGTGGCTTTCCTGACCACGCAGACCGGAGTCCAGCCGTCGCGCGTCAGCCTGCTCGCTCAAGGCAACTCCGCGATGCTGGCGGTGCGCCACGCCGTGCGCGACGAGCGGGTCCGCGACCTGGTCCTGATCGATCCCAAGCCGGAGGTGCACGGGAACTCGATCGTCAAGGACCTCGAGCAGCTCGGCGGATTGCCGACCTTGATCGTGGTCGGCAAGGACGATCAGAACACGGGCAAGCGCTTGATCGAAGCCTCCGCCAAGTCCGCGGGCAGTCCGGATTGGATCGAGGTGCGGACCTCGAAGCAGGATGCCTCGGCGATCATGACCGACAAGTCCATGTATGGCGACGTCTCGAAGTGGATGCTCGAGAAGTCGCTGCCGGTGAAGACCAAGGGCTGAGCACTCGCCGCGCGGGCTCGGGCCGCGAGGAGTCGCGCCCGAGCGCTGCGGTTGCGAGCGCTGATTCTCCGAGCGCTACTGCTTGTTCGAAGCGCGCAGCTCGTGCACGCGCATCTTCGTGATCTTCATCCGCGTCCCGGCTTGCAGGCCGAAGGCCAGACCGCCCTTGCGCGTCTTGGTCCAGTTGATTCGCGCCGGATCCTGCTGCAGATCCTCGGGGTAGTAGGTCATCGTCAAGTTGGAACCGATCAGCCGCGCCGTGATCGTGTACTCCTTTCCGGCGACGAGGCCCTCTTCTCCCGCGGAGATGTTGACCTTGGTCACGCTGTTGTCGGGCTTCTTGCCGAGGCGGAAGTACAAGTCGAAGTCGCCGCTATCGAGCGTGAACGTCATCTCGACCTCGAAGTCGCGCCACTGCTCACGGTCGCCGATCGAGATCAGACCCTGGTAGCCCGCGTCGGCGTCGGGACCGATCATGGTCATCACGCCGTCGTCGATCCGGTGCGAGAAGCCCTTGACCTCGGCCGGGACCCAGTGCGTCACCTGATCGCCGCGGAGCAGATCCACCCACGGCAGCTTGTCGAGCGAGTCGAGCGGGAAGGCTTCCTCCACCAGCTTGTCGGACTCCTCGATGATCTCCTGGTAGTGGGGCGTGAAGAATTTCTCGTTCTCGCGGTTCTTGACGCGGATCGAGTCGTCGAGCAGCTTCTGGACCTCGTCTTCCGCGACCGTGAAGCGCTGCAGGGCGAGCCGATCCTTGTCGGGATTCGCCGCGGCGAAGGCCTTGGCGTCCTCGTGCAGGGCTCTGACGTAGGTCTGATCCAAGGTCTTGCGCGCCACGCCGACGCGCGCCAGGAAGTCGGCGCCCACGAGCTCGGCCTTCGGCTCGATCTCGCCGAGCAGACGGCGCAGTTCGGCGATCTGCGAGGGCGTGAGCTGTGCGATGCCCTCGACGCCGGATTCGACCTTGTCCATCGCGGCCAGCGTGGCCTTGCGCTGGTTCTCGCGCTCGATCCGGCCCTTGGCCTTGGCGATCAGGTTGGTGATCTCCGCCGCGTTGTCGCTGGCCTGCCAGGTCACCTTGTTCTGCTCGGAGTAGGTCAATAGCTCCGTGGCCGCCGTCTCCGTGTCGAGCGCGGCCAGGGCCACGATCTTGTCGTACACGGTCTTCTGCTGGGAGAGGATCGCGGCGATCTGCACGTTCTGGGCCTGCTTGTTCTTGTAGATCACGAACACCACCGCGCCCGCGCCGACGGCCATGACCGCGGCGGCGATCCAGGCCAGCATCGCGGTCTTGCTCTCGCGCTCCTTGGGCGCGACCCGCGGGCGGCGCGATTCCTCGCTGTCCTCCTCGTCGTCCTCGTCCTTCGCCGCGGCGCGCTTGACGGGCTTGGGAGCGGGCTTGGCGGGCGGCGGAGGAGCGGGTTTCGCGGGAGCCGGTGTGGGCGGCGGAGCGGCGCGCTTCTGCAATGAGGCCGCGGGCACGGGCACCGCGGCGGCGGGCACACCCGCCAGGGCCTTGGCGCGCTGCTTCTCGGCGGCGCGCGCCACGGTGCAGGGAGAGCAGAGCACTCGCGTGGTCGTCACCAGCGCGTTGTCACGGGGCTCGAACTTCGTTCCGCAATTCTCGCAAACTGACATGGTTGGTCCGTTGGGTCGTGTGGGATCTCAGGGCCGCGGCTCGGCGCGCTCGGCGCGACGCCGCTGCTCGAACATTTCTTTGAATCGGGCCTTCTGCGGTGCTTGCCGCCGCTTCGTCTTCATCGAGGAACGAAGCATCAGATACGCGATGATGACTGCTATACCCAGGCCGATGACCAGGTACTTGGTCGAACTTCCGCTCGGGGGAGCGGGGTCGATCACGCGCAGGTTGCGAGCGAGCACGTAGGGAGCCAGCTTAGGCACACTGCCCCGCTTGGCGTCGTATCCGACCGTGCGGTACATCATGCCGTCGATCTCGACCAGCGAGCGCTGCGGCTCGACGGGCGGAGGATCGCCGATCAGGTCGAACACGATGCCCTCGTTGCCGTCGGTGTCGGTGAGGCTTCCGCGCCAGACGTCGCTGACGCCCTGCGCGGGACGCGCGAGCTTCACGGCGAAGATCCCCGCCAGCAGGCCGCGCACGCGCACGAATTCACCGCGCGACAGGTCGGGCTCTCGCAGCGCGGTGGCGCGGTCGAGCGGATCCACGGCTTTCTGCGTGACCTCGGCTGGCGTGTAGCCGGCGAGCATCTCGAGCAGCGTGTGGTAGCCGGCGGTCTCCTGGAAATCCTCGCCGTCCGCGGCATCGATCAGCGCGCCCTCGAACAGGGTCGGCAGCAGCGCGCGCTTCTTCGCGAGCAGTTCCGCTTCCGGGATCGCGCTCTTCGCCGCCGCTTCCGCCGCGCCGCGCTCCGCTGCGGCCAGCTCGATCCTGGCCTCGGTGCGCTTGTACTGGAAGTAGAGCAGCACGCCCGCGACCGCGAAGAGCAGGCCGAAGAACAAGAGGCGCTTGCCCTCCGGCGACTTCAGGAAGGAAGTCTGCGGCGGCGCCTCGAGGAAGGAGCGGCGCGGAAGCTCCGGCTTTGAAGGCGCGTCGTTCATGGCGCCGAAGAGCGTGGTCTCCCCCCGCTCACTTGGCCTGCAGCGGCAGACCCAGGGCGAACTCGATGTTCGCGATGCCTTCGCGCTTGGCGAGGTTGATCACCGTGATGACCTCGGTCCACGGCACCCTGGCTTCGGCGTCGACGATCACCGGCACGTCCGTCTTGCCCAGGCGCAGGTTGTCCGCGTGCTGGTCGTGGATGAACTGCTGCAGCTCGACGTCCGAGGTCACCTCGCGGGACAGGAACCGGCGAATCGTCTTCTGCCCCGCGTCGTCCCAGAACAAGGCGACGCGGATCTCCTGGATCAGCGCGGTGGTGTCGCCCACTCCGCCCGTGCCCTTGTCCTTCGGCAGCCACGAATCGAACTTGCCTTCGAGCTGCTTGAACTTGAAGGAGCACATGTAGAACACGCACAGGCAGAAAATGATGTCCACCATCGCCGTGACGTTGATCGCCACGGGGTTCTCGTCGCTTTCGCCTACGCTTACGCCGGCCATGACAGGCTCCCGTTCATGTTGCCCTCAGACCTTTTTCTCGATCGGAGGCTTGGCGGCTCCGACTTCGACCTTGTAGATGCCCGCGAGCCCGCACAGCGTGATCAGCTGCTGCACGTGCCCGTACGGCGCGAATTTGTCCGCGCGGATGGAGATCTTGCGCCGCGACATCTTGCGCCGAGCGATCGGGTCGATGTCCGGCTCGCGCGCCGAATCCGGATCGCCATCACGCCCCGCCAGGGTCTCGATCTGCTCCTTGACGGTCTCCAGGTCGAATTCCTCGGAGCGGATCACGATCTGCCAGTGATCCATCTGGCGGCAGACCAGGTTCTTGGCGTTGACCGGGCAGTTGAAGGTCGCGGAATCCGAGCGATGGCAGACGTTGACCGTGGTCCGGAACTCGTCGTCGTCGCTCTTTTCCTTCTTCTCCTCGACCACCGTGTCCGCCATGGGCAGCACGAGCTCCGCCAGTTCTCTCTGGCTCATGTCCGCTCCCAGCATGAAGAACAAGAGCAGCAGGAACATGATGTCGATCATCGGGATCAGGTTCGCGGTGACGTCTTCCTTCACCGTCGGTCCGTGCTTGCGTGCCATGGCTGATTAGATCCTGGGCGCGGCTCTCAGTGCCGCTGGCCGGTGGCGAGATTCTTGAGCATGTCCACCGCCTGCAGGTTCATGGACAGGGTCATCTTCGTGACCTTGTTCTTGAACAGGAAATAGATCGTCAGGAAGATGATCGCGACGAACAGTCCCATGGTCGTGTTGACCAGCGATTCGTACACGCCCTTGGCGAGGTCGCCGGGGGTGGGCGACTTCAGGCGCTCGATTTCCTGGAACGAGGAGATCATTCCGGTCACCGTGCCGAGCAGCCCGAGCAGGGGCGCGACGTTTCCGATCAGCGAAAGGTAGGAGATCTTCGCGTTGAGCTTGAACGACTCCTCCACCGCGGCCTGCTCCAGACCGTCGATCATGTGCTCGTAGCCGGCGTGGCGCATGCGCAGCGCGGCGCTGACCAGGTTGGCCATGTAGCCGTCTTCCTCGTCGCACAGCTCGACGGCCTCGTCGAACTTCTCCTCGTTGATCAGGGCCTCGACCTCGCCGGTGAAGTCCGGAGGCGCGAGCTTCTCGCGCCGCAGGTTGAACAAGTGCTCGATCACCAGGGCCGTTCCCGCGATCGAGCAGCCCACGATCAGGTAACCGACCGGGCCGGTGGTCTCGAACAGGTCGAGCATCGACTTCGACTGGTGACCCGCTTTTTCCTGGGCGAAGGCCAGGACGTCGCTCATGAAGATGAATCCGGCGGTCAGGGCCGGAATCAACAGATTGCGCAGGTTTTTCATCAGACTTCGGGGGCGTGAGCTGGGGGATGGGTGTGGGATCAGCGTAGTAACTTGAGGAAAGGCGAAGTCGGGAACTCCTTCTTGAGCAGTTCCTTCCGCTCGTTCGCGCGGTCGCTGTAGAGCTTCTTCCTGTCCTTGTTGGGTTCGAGGTCCGAGACGTAGCCGAAGCACAGCGCGGAGCCGGCGAGGGCGCGCTCGTACTGCAGGCCGGACTCGCCCGCGAGCGGCGCGTACACGGTCGTGCCACGCAGGTAGCAGTACAGGGCATCGAGCAATTGATCGATGTCCTTCTTCTTGCGGCCCTGGTCGGAAAGGATGTCGCCCAGTCCGTTCCACGCGCCGGCGAGCACGTGCTTGGGAGCGTCGACCTTGGTCAAGCTGCGGAAAGCCGTCTCGGCGCCGGCCGCGTTGCCTTCCTGGAACAGACAGGTCGCCTGGCCGAGCTGGCCCTCGAAGCCGACGGATGCCGGCGCGCCCTGGGCGGAGGATGCAGCGACGAACAGCGGCTTGGCCTCGGCGTACTTGTTCTGCGCGACCAGGAGCCGCGCCTTGACCAGCCCGATCGCGGTGGCGAGCGCGGGATCTCCCGCATCGGCGGTCGCGGCGTCGACGGCCTTCATCGCACCCGCGGTGTCGTTCTTGGCGATCAGGCCGTTGGCGATGCCGTCAACCGCGCGCACGTGGTAGCGACCCTTCGGGTAGGTCTTGAGCACGTCCTGGTAGGCCGCGATCGCTTCGTCGACCTTGTCGTTTTCCGCGAGGGCCAGGGCCGTGTCGAAGGCGATCTGCTGCTTGAAGACCTTGCGCAGCTTCGCGTCTTCCTTCAGCGCCTCGAATTGCGTCAAGGCCGAGTCGTAGTTGCCGGCGTTGAAGGCATCGATCGCCTTGGTGAACTCCGGAGCATTCGCGTAGCTGATCGCCTGCACGTTGTCCCAGGAGATCGGCGGCGAGCCCTTGCCCACGATCGCATCCCAGTTTTCCGATTCGATCGAGAGCGACGCGGACTTCCCATCGCGCAATTGCACGACGTCCTTGTCTTCCTTGGTCTGGGCGGAAGCCGACGGCACGCCGAGGCCGAGGCACGCGATCGCGCCCACGACGGAAAACGATGCGAGGAGCAGGCGATTCTTCACCATGGTCGAGGTCGAAAGGGTCATCAGCGTTTGACGACTTTCTTGGAGATGTCGGTGCGCAGGGCAATCAGCAGAGCCTTGAGACCCGTCGGAGCGTCGGCGAAGTCCTTGGCGGTGACGCGCTCGAGCGTGCCGATGCCGACGTCGGCGGGCTCGTACATGCCGCGCTCGTACAGCGTGCGGATCTGGTGGTACTTCGCGTTCCACCACAGCGGGCTCTTGTTCAGGGTGTTGGCCACCAGTTTGTCGAAGATCTCCGACGCCCGCGCCTGGCGGTCCGCGGACTTCTCCAAGAGGCCGGTCTCGGCTTCGCACACGCCCCATTCGAGGTAGGCGTTGACCAGCTCGGGCCGGTTGCTGACGACCTCCGGGTTGAATCCGGACTTGTCGGGCTTGAGCAGCTTTTCCTGGTCGAACAGCGACGCGTAGGCCGCCGCGGCGTCCTTCCAGCGCGCGAGGAAACCGAGGGCGCGGCCGTATCCGATGCGCGCGCGGTAGTTCGCGGGATCGAGCTCGACCACGACTTCGTAGAGCTGCGCCGCCTTCTCCCAGGCCTGGGTGTCCGCGGTCTTCTCGGAGCGCCAGCCGACGAAGCTGTTCGATTCCTCGGCGACGCCGTTGAAGCGCATGCCGATCTCGAGCAGGCGCTTGGCGACGGCCTCGAGCTCGGCGAACTTCGCGTTGGCGCGGGTGTCGAGCTGGGGCTGGACCGAGAGCAGGTAATAGCCGACCGCCTTGTGCCAGGAACTGTCGGCGGCCTCGGTCTTCGAAGCGTCGGCCTTGAGGATGTCGAGGGCGCGCTGGTCGAGGGCGCGCGCGAGCACGCCGGCCGCGCCGGCGAGGCCGGTGTGATCGCTCTGCTTGACCAGCAGGGCGTCGAACTGCGTGATCGCTTCCTCGAGCTTGCCGAGCTTCTCCTGCGCGCGGATGCGCAGGGTCCAGATGCCTTCGATTCCCTTGGAATCGTTGGCGAAGCGCTCGTCCGCTCCTTCGAGGGTCTTCAAGACGTCCTCGGGCCGGCCGACGGCGTCCTGGACGTAGATCGAGGCGAGGGTCATCAGCGCCGTGTATTCCGCGCCGGAGTAGCGCGCGAGCACCGCGGGGTCGAGCGACTTGCTCTTGGCCGTCGCGAGGTCAGCCATCGCCTTCTTGAGCGTGGTCTCGGCCTGGGTGAAGGCGGCCTTGGCCTCGGCCGGCTTCTTGTCCGCGGCCAGGGCGATGCCCTGGCGGTACAGCGCATTGCCTGCGCCGACTTCCGCTTCCTCGTAGCCGACCGCGCCCGGCGGAACGCCCTGGAAGAGCTTGGCCGCTTCGACGAACTTGCCGTCGGCGACCAGCTCGCGAGCTTCGCCGAGTTGCACGGACGCCGCGGCCGGATGCGTCGGGTACTTGGCGGTCAGACTCTGGCCGCGCTCTTTCTGCCGCGACTTGTAGAAGGGCCGCTTCTCGTCGCGGTTCAAGCGCGCGTAGCAATCCATCGCGGCCGCGATCGCGTTCGGCGCGTCGGCGCCGCGCGGGTAGAGCTCGAAGGCCGTGTCGAACACGAGCGAGGCTTCGTGGAACCAGCCGCGCTTCGCATAGACCTGGCCCATCAGGTACAGGGCCGAGGAACCGTAGTCCTGTTCCTTGGCGTCGCCCTTCGCGGCCTGCAGCACATGCTGCACGTCGTCGAGGGTCTGGTCGAACTTGCCCTGGCCGAAATCGGTTTGCGCGACGCGCAGGATTTCCTCGGGCCCGATCGAGGCCCCGCTCGCGCCGCCGATCATGCGGCCGAGGACTTCGCGGCCTCGGCTCCCCCAAGGACCGGAGGGATCCAGAGCGATCAGTTGCCGGGCAGTGTCGCCGGCCGAGCCGGCATCGTTCGCCGCGAGCTGGGCATCGGCCTTGGCGGCGAGCACGGCGAGACCGGATCCCGCCGTCGCCGGATCGGGGATCTTCGTCCAGAAGTCGTCAGCGGCCTCGATCGCTTCCTGCGGCTTGCCGGTCTCCGTGAGCAGCAGCACTTTCTGCAGCGCGCTGCGCGAAATCAGGTCGGCGACCTCGGGCATCACATCGTAGCGGCCCTGCGCGTCCTGCTCGTAGCCCTCGCGCACCGAGATCACGTAGTCCCACCTCTCGAACGCGTCGTCGTACTGGCTCATCGACTTGTAGCAGAGGCCGATGTAGTACATGCCCTCGACGTTCAGCAACCTGTCGCCGTAGTCGAGACTGAAATCCTCGAACGTGCTGATCGCGCTGGCGAGCAGCTGACCGCGCTTCGGATCCGCGGCCGGATAGAAGCGCGAGTGGAAATAGTGGGTGCGCCCCAGATTGAAGAGGGCGTTCATGTACTGCACGTCGGCGGCAGCCTGGTTCTCCTCGATGCGCAGCTCTTTCAGAGTCGCGAGGCGTTCCTTCAGCCCAGTCTCGGCGCGTGCAAAGGCTGCTTCGCCTTCCTCGCGCAGCGTGGTGACCTTCGCCGGATCGCTTTCCTTGGCCAGGGCCGCGGTCAGCGATTCACCGAGCATTCGATAGGCGTCCGGCAGGTTGTCGCGCGTGTCGCGGCCGACCTGGGTGCGCGGGTGCTCGGAGACCAGCTTCTCCTTGGCGGCGATTACCTCGGTGATCACCTGCTTGCGCCGGACCAGGTCGGAATCGCGGCGCGCGACATCGAGCCTGAGATCGAGCCCGATCGCCTGCATATCGAGCACGGCCAGAGGATCGGCCTTGCCTTCCGCATCAAGCTTCTCGTAGGCCTTGATCACGCCCTCGGCGAGATCGGTCCAGCCACGCTCGTAGAGCTGACGAGCGAAGGCTCCGTCGTCGCGCCCGAGGATCGCCGAGCTCTGCGCGAGCGCGATCGCGGGAGTAGCGAAGACCAATGCGCCGACAAAAGCCAGGCGTTTCATCACGTCCATTTGCATCGCGGGTGCCGCTACTTGTCGCCCTTCTCAGGATTCTCGCCCGGCGGCTTGTCGGGCGCGGGCTGTTCCGGCGCGGGCTGTTCCGGCGCAGGCTTCTTCTCGGCCTTCTTGACCGGCGCGAAGCGCTCCGCAGAGCCGAACGCGTTCGGATAGCGGTAGTAGACCTCGAGGGTCAGCACGTTCATGGCGGTGGCGTAGATCGGTCCGCCGGACATCGCCCATCGATCCGGGATCACCCAGCCGCCCTTGGTGCAGGCTTTTTCCTTCTCGTCCTGCGTGGCCAGGATCGACTCGTTCATCGCCCGGTTCCACTGGTCCCAGTAGCGGCTGCCCTTGCGCGGACTGTCCGGTCCGTCGTACTGATTCAAGGCCAGGCTGGCGTAGTACCAGTAGTAGTAGTCGATCGAGAGCTTGTCCTTGGAGACCTCTGGCACGTCCTTGATCAATGCCTGCGCAGCCTTCTCGAGGAAGGGGTCGTCGATGTTGTGGTCGACGAACGTGCGGCAGAGCATCGAGAGCGCGCTCATCGTGCCGACGTGGTAGCGGAAATTGTCGCCCTTGCCGCCGACCGGACGTCCGGCTCCCGCGCGACTGGTGTACCCGGCGAGTCCGTCGTCCTGCGAAACCGAGAGGACGAAGTTCTTGCCGCCCTCGAACGCTTCGTGGGGCACCTTGAGGCCCGAGGCCTCCGCGGACTTGAAGGCCATCAAGACCCAGGTCGTCACCGACAGGTCGGAGTCGTAGAGCTCGGGGATGACACCGCGCAGGCCAGCGGCGATCTCGTTGATCTCGGGATCGAACTGCTTGAGGGCCAGGTCGACCTCCTTCATCTGCTCGCGCAGCTTCGCGAGGCCCGCTTCGAGTTCCTCGGGCTTGAGCTTGTCCTTCTGCGCTTCCAGATCCGCGCGCTGGGCTTCGATCTCCGCTTTCTTGGCCTCGAAAGGAGCCCGTTTCTCGTCGACCGCTTTCTTGCGGGCGTCGTATTGGTCCTTGAGAGCCTGCACCGCGACGCGCGAGTGGTAGCGCCAGCCCCACAGGTTCCCGCTGTTGTCGGGATTGGTCTTCTCGGCCGCGACCAGCCAGTCGATCGCGAGCTGTGCCGGCTTCTTCCAAGTCGGGTTCTTGGAAAGGCCGTAAGCCTCGGTCAATGCCAAGGCGCAGATGGCCTGGTTGTAAACGTGCTGCTCGGGGCCGAAGGAGCCGTCGGGCTGCTGGCTGTTCTTCAACCACATCAGGCCGTTCTTGATCACGTCGCCGATGCGGTATTTCTTCGCCTGGACGACGTCGACGATGGTCTGCTTCGAGTCGAAGTTGTAGCCACCACCGAGGAAGGCGAGCAGTGAGAGCCCGGTCAGCCCCTGGCGCCAGAACTCGGGGTACTTCTCGTTCGGGCCGACGCACTTCTTGTCGTTGACACAGCAGCCGGGCAGGGCTTGAGCGTCCCAGGAGCCATCGGCTTGCTGGTGTCGGATCAGCCAGATCAAACCGTATCGAACCGCCGTCTCCGTGACCTGTGTCGGACCGCCCCGTCCCTTCCCGCCCCCCTTACCTGCCCGAATGGAAGAAAGCGTGCTGGTGCCTGCCCCGAAATGTCCCGGGGCATTGCCTGCGCCGATGGATGTTCCACCGGGTGGAGCTCCCGCGGTCTCGGCGTTCGGGTCGCCGGCTTCCATCGAGAGGTCCTCGTTCTCCTGGGCCGGCTTGTACTCCAGCTGGTGCTCGGGATCGACGATCTCCTCCTCCGCGTTCTTCGGGGGAGCCTTGCGCACGATCTCCTCGGGCGGCTGGACGATCTCCTCGCGCTTCGTGGCCAGGGTCACGTTGGTCGCCGTGGTGTCCGCCTTCTCGCGGCCGCCCGCCAGGTAGATCACGCTCATGACGGCGATGATCACCGCGTGCAGCGCAACGGCGATCACCAGCCACGGCGAGTTGCGGGCAGCATTGCGCAGGAATTGAACCGGGTTGAACTGTGCCATGCTGGTGAGTTCGAAGGCGCTTGGGGCGAGGGGGGACGGATCTCCGAGCGCCCCCGGGCAGTCGAGGGCGAGCCAAGGTAGCGCTGGCTTTGAGTTTCGTCTATCCCGCGCGGACCGAGCCGCTTCGCTGGCGCGGGCCGCGGAGAGCGGTGCGAGACCGCCTCACGGAACGTCTACCGCGGCGCGCGTCGTTGGTGACGTGAACTTGGCCCGCGCGGCCAGAAACTCGGTAGTCGATCTACGGAGGATTACTAGGTTGCTGGCGAGCACGGTGTCCACCATAGGACCTGAAAAGCAAGCCATCCTCCGTCGGCCAGCGCCTGGGCCTGGACTCGACCCACTTCGCATCCCACGCCGACGCATGCAGAAGCACAGCTCGTTTCTTCGAAAAGGCCGATTGCCCCTGTGCGCCGCGATCGTCCTCGGGTTCAGCTCGATGCTCGCTGGCCCTCTCGCGGGACCCGCCACAGCGCTGTCACCGTCGGATCCCGAGCCGGCGAAGGTGACCCTGCACACCGAGGACAAATTGAGCCTGAGCGCGACCTATTTCGCGCCGCGCGAATCGAAGCAGAAAGCGCCTGGCGCGCTGCTCGTGCACGGAGCGGGCGGAACGCGGGCCGATCTCCAACCCCTGGCCCTGCGCCTGCAGAAAGCGGGCTTCGCGGTCCTCGCCCTCGATCTGCGCGGTCATGGCGAGAGCGCCACGGTCGAGCTCGACTGGAAGAAGCTCGACAAGGAAGCTCAGACCCGTAACTGGGCGTTCATGTCGCGCGACGTGAAAGCCGGCGTCGAGTACCTGACCAGCCAGAGCGGCGTGCACACGATGACCGTCAGCCTGGTCGGCTACGGCGCGGGCTGCACGCTCGTTGCGCGGCATGCGACCCGCGACGAGAAGGTGCGCGACATCGTGCTGCTCTCGCCAGTGACGGAACAGCTCGGATCCTCGCTGATGAAAGACCTGGCCGAGCTGTCGGGTCTTCCGATCTACGTCGCCGTCAGCAAGGACGAAGCCGCGACGGCCAAGAGCGTCACCGAAGCGGCCACGCGCGGATCGACGGAAGAGTCCGAGGTCATGGCCAACGTGTTGAAAGTCGGCGCGGCGGAGCTGCTCGGCGACACCAAGCTGCCCATGGACCTGGCGCGTTGGATGCAGGCCAAGGCCTTGCCCAGCGCGGCCAAGCCGCCGGAAGCCAAGCCGGCTCGCGGCGGAAAATAGCGCGCGGCCACCGATCGGCGCGGCCGAGGAGTCGCCCCCGCTCGCGGGGTAGACTGGAGCGAACTCTCGATGTCGCTCCCCCATGCCTTGAAGGCCCTCGCCCGGCGCGCCCTGCCCGAGAGATACCGCCAGCGCGCCCGCCACTGGCTGGACGTGGTCGACACGGAGTGGCATTTCCGCACCTCGCGCAAGTCGATCCGGGCCGAGCTGGAGCATCTGCGCCACATTCCGCGCGGTCTGCACGTCGAGGGCACGAACACCTGCAACGCCGAGTGCGTCTTCTGCGCCTATCCGCAGATGGAGCGCAAGAAGCAGGTCATGTCCCAGGAGCTCTTCGAGCGCGTGGTCCGCGACTACCTCGCGATGGGCGGCCACCACGTGTCGCTGACGCCGATCGTCGGCGACCCCTTCGTCGACCGCTTCCTGTTCGAGCGCCTCGACTTCTTGATGGCCCTGCCGGAGGTGCGCGGCATCTCCTTTTATACGAACGCGATCCTGATGAGCGCCGACAAGTGCGAGCGCCTGCTGGACTACGCCTCCAAGCTCCACGTCCACGTCTCCTGGGGCGGCTACGACGAGCCGACCTGGAACACGATCATGGGCGTCAACAAGTTCGACAAGGCGCGCGACGCGGTGCTGGCCTTCCTCGAGATCAAGGAGCGCCGGGGCTCGTCGATTCCGTTCACCCTGGCGCTGCGCTGCCCCAATCCGCCGGTCAAGAACGAGCTGCAGAAGCACATCGAGGCCTGTGCGAAACGCGGTCTGGTCGAGATCGCGCCGATGGAGGATTACGACTCCTGGGCAGGCATGATCACGCCCGAGGCCCTGGCCGCCGTCGGGCTGAAACCGCGTGTGATGCCCTACAAACGTGGAGCCTGCGAGCTGCTGTTCACCAAGCCGGTGGTGCTCGCCGACGGCCGGGTCAACGCTTGCGCCTGCCGCGACGTCGAGGCCGAGCTGATCGTCGGCAACGTGCATGACGCGCCCCTGTCGAAGATCTGGGGCGGCGAGGCGATCACTGATCTGATCGACCGCCACCAGCGCGGCGACTATCCCGACGTCTGCAAGCGCTGCACTTACTTCATCAGCGTCTACAACTCGCGCAAATCGCGCACGTTCAGCAGCAAGGGCGCGCTGGCGGGAAACTGGTCGGAGGATTGAGCATGGAAAGCCGCGCCAGGAATTCACCGGATCGCCCGCTGTTCCACTTGGCCTTCGCGGTCCACGACCTCGCCGCCACGCGCGCTTTCTACGCCGGCCTGCTCAGCTGCAGCGAAGGCCGCAG
Organism: Planctomycetota bacterium; assembly: GCA_035490315.1. Lineage (GTDB taxonomy): Bacteria > Planctomycetota > UBA1135 > UBA1135 > JADJQU01. The sequence goes on along the minus strand of DATHET010000082.1, from coordinate 3,210 downwards.
CGCCGAGCGCTGGGTCGATTTCTCCCTGTACGGCCACCAGCTCTCGGCCCACCTGGTCGAGGGCGTCCAGGCGCGCAACGCGAGCAACCCCGTCGACGGCGACGACGTGCCCATCCCCCACTTCGGCCTGATCCTGGGCTGGAAAGATTGGCACACCCTGGCCGATCGACTGCGCTTGGCGGGCACGGTCTTCGTGATCGAGCCCCACGTGCGCTTCGTCGGAAAAGCGGGCGAGCAGGCGACCATGTTCCTGAAGGACCCCAGCGGCAACGCCCTCGAGTTCAAGGCTTTCGAGGATCCGGCGCAGATCTTTGCCCGCTGAAACACGCGGCGGGCACTCGCTTTCGGAAACTTGGCCCAAGTGCGCACTTGAAGTGCAACCGCGCGGCTGTCCAATCGGTCACCGTGTCCGTGACTCCCTCTGATTCCGCGCTGCTGGCGCCGCCTCCCGCCGCGGCGATCCCCGCCGCCCTCTCGGAAGCGATCCGGCGCACCTTTGGCTACACCAGCCTGCGCCCGCTGCAGGCCGAGGCCATGAACGCCGCCCTCGCTGGGCGCGATGCCCTGGTCGTGCTCGCGACGGGCGCGGGAAAAAGCCTCTGCTACCAGGCGCCGGCCCTGATCCGGCCGGGATTGACGGTGGTGGTAAGCCCGCTGATTTCCTTGATGAAGGATCAGGCGGACGGCCTGGTCGGCAACGGCGTGCCCGCGGCAATGCTGACCAGCGCCCAGGACGGCGGCGAGCGACGCACCGTGCGCGAAAAGCTCTTCGAGAAGAGCCTGCGCATCCTGTTCGTCGCGCCGGAGCGCCTGTTGCTCGACGGCTTCTTCGACGAGCTGCGCGAAGCCGGCATTTCCTCGCTGGTGATCGACGAGGCCCACTGCATCAGCCATTGGGGCCACGATTTCAGGCCCGAATATCGCCAGATCGGCCTGTTGCGCCGGCGTCATCCCGAGATCCCGGTCCAGGCGTACACCGCGACGGCCACGCCCGAGGTGCGCGCCGACATCGCGGTGCAACTCTGCCTGCGCGATCCGGTGCTGCTCGTCGGCAGCTTCGACCGGCCGAATCTCACCTATCGATTCCAGCCGCGCGGCGACACGCTGAACCAGGTGCTCGCCGTGATCCGCCGCCATCCCGAGCAGGCGGGCATCGTCTATTGCCTGCGGCGCAAGGACGTCGACGAGCTGGCGCGCGATCTGGCCGCGGCGGGCGTTCGCGCCCTGCCTTACCACGCGGGGCTGACGCCGCCGATCCGCAAGCACAACCAGGAGCAGTTCCTCCAGGAGCGCGTCGACGTGGTGGTCGCCACGGTCGCCTTTGGCATGGGCATCGACCGCAGCGACGTGCGCTTCGTCGTCCACGCCAGCCTGCCGAAAGGAATCGAGCAATACAGCCAGGAATCCGGCCGCGCGGGCCGCGACGGACTCGCCGCCGAATGCGTGTTGCTCTACTCGGCCGCCGATTACCACGGCTGGAAAGGCCTGATCGAGAAGAGCTCCGAGGACGCGGCCCTGGCGGGCAATCCGAGCGACCGCGCGGAGCTGGAGGCGTCGATCGCGCGGTTGACGCGCGTGCTGTCCTTCGCCAGCGGCGCGGTGTGCCGGCACAAGTTCCTCGACGAGCATTTCGGCGGCACCTGGAACGCGAAACCCGAAGGTTGCGGCGCCTGCGACGTGTGCCTGGGCGAATTGCGGGCGGTCGACGACGCGAAGGTGATCGCGCAGAAGATCCTTTCCTGCGTGGTGCGCTGCGAGCAGCGCTACGGCGGCGCGCACGTCGCCGACGTGCTGCGCGGCGCGAACACCGAGCGCGTGCGGCGCGCCCAGCACGACAAGCTGACCACCTTCGGTCTCTTGAGTGAGCACGAGGCGCGCGAGATCCGCCACTGGATCGACCAGCTGGTCGGCCTCGAGCACCTGCGCGTGACCAACGGCCAGTACCCGACCCTGTTCCTCTCGCGCAGCGGCGTCGAGGTCATGCGCGGCGAGCGGCCGGTCAGCCTGTTCGCCATGCCCAAGCTCTCCAAGGCCTCGAAGACCCGCACCAGCGCGGCGGCGGTCGCAGGTCTTTCGATCGACCCGGGCACGCCCGAGGCCCAGCTCTTCGAGCGCCTGCGCGCCCTGCGCCGCCGCCTGGCCCAGGAGAAGGGCGTCCCGCCCTACCTGATCTTCAACGACCGCACCCTGGCCGACCTCGCCGCGCGCCGGCCGAGGACCCTCGAGGAGTTCCGGCAGGTCAAGGGCGTCGGCGACCGCAAGGCGGCCGAGCTCGGGGCGATCTTCCTGGGCGAAATCTCCGAATAAGTTCCGGAACCTTTCGGGCGGGCGCGGGTTCAGGCGACCAAGCCCCAGATCCGGCGCCTTGGCTCTTGCCGGTTCGACGAGACTCGGACCTGGTGGTGGGATCGGAAGGTCCGCCGCCGGGGCGCCCTGCACGCGACTCCTGATACCGCGCGGGGCGCACCGGGGCTTCTTGCTGCCGCGGCCCGACGTCCCCGGGCACGCGGCGCATTCCCCCATCCGCGCTCGAGGGTTGCGAGTCGCACAGTCGAGGGGGAGAATCGCCGCATGCGCATTCTGCGCCTCAAGATCAACGGCGATGCCGCATCGGTCGCCGCCCCGGCGCACTGGACTCTGCTGGAAGTGCTGCGCTACGGCCTCGGCCTGACTGGCTCCAAGCAGGGTTGCGACAAGGGCGATTGTGGCGCCTGCACGGTGCTCGTCGACGGCAAACCCGTGCTCTCCTGCCTGACCCTCGGCGCCCTGGCCGAGGGCCACGAGGTCACGACCATCGAAGGTCTGATGCCGGCGCACATCCGCGCCGGCGGCCAGGGAGCCGACCCGGTGCAGGACGCGTTCGACCGCTGCGGCGCGCTGCAATGCGGTTTCTGCCAGCCGGGGATGATGCTCTCGGCCCGCGCCCTGCTCAATTCCAACCCGCGGCCCAGCCGGGCGCAGATCAAGGACGCCCTCGCCGGGAATCTCTGCCGCTGCACGGGCTACACGCAAATCCTGCAGGCCGTCGAGCTCGCGGTCGCCGGCCTCGGCGGTCCGCCGGTCGTCGCCGTGGACTGGCGCTCGGCCCTCGAGAAGCCCGCGGCGGAGACTGCCTGATGGCCGCGCGCGACAACCACGGCAACGGAGCGCCCTGGGGCGATCGCTTCTCGGTGATCGGCAAGCCGCTGCGCAAGATCGACGGCCTGGCGA
>DATHET010000081.1:0-12782 GCA_035490315.1 Planctomycetota bacterium | reverse complement strand
TCGCCACGACCAGCAAGAGTCCGAGCGTCCGTATCAACTGCTTCATTTGGGAAGAACGCCTCTGCTCACACGACGACCGACCGGGAACGAGAGCGGGGGAGAATACCCAAGCGCTCGAAAAAAGTCCCCAGGCGCGCCTCCGAATGCGCGGCGGCGGATCCCCGCGCGCGGCGGGCCTGCCCGAATTCGATCAGGGCGCGCTCGGCGTGCTGTCCTGGCCGACGAGCTCGAGGGCGGCAGCGCGCGAGAGCTTTTCCAGCCGGTCCTCGATCATGTCGGGAGTCAGCTCACGCAGGTAGACGCCGACGCGGCGCCACAACTCGGCATCCGCCTGTCCGGAAAGTCGCCGGAAGGTCGGGATCGGAGTCTGCGCGGTCAGCGCGCCCTCGGTGAGATCGGATTTCAGCTTGTGCGCGAAGGACGTGGCGGCCTTGCGCGGCGCGCCGAGCGAGGCGACCAGCCAGCGCGAGAGCAGCGCGGAATATTCCAGCAGCTTGGCGCGCGCGTCCGAGTCCTCGGGCGATTCGCACAGGTGCGTGATCATCTGGCGCAGGTTGGTCAAGCGCTCGCCGCCCTGCAGATCGGGCAGCATGGTCTTGCCGTCGAACAACTGGATCACGTCGCCGGCCATGCGCGTCACGATGCGCTCGACGTTGCGCACCAGGCGGAACTGCTCGACCACCAGGAATTCCTCGACCGAAGCGGTGAGCAGCGGCTCCTGGCGATCGACGTCGTCCTTGGCGAGTCGCGCGAGCAGCGCGCGCACATTGGAGGTCGGCGCGCGTCCCGCGCCAGCGCCGCCGCTGGTCCGGAAGGCCGCGTTCTGCGCGCGCAGCTCGGCGATCTCGATCTTCAAGCGGGTCGAGTTGGTCTCGCCGGTCGGCACGGGCACGGGAACCGGCGCCGGCGAGCTCGTGCCCAGCTTCGCTTGGATCTCGGCCAGCTTGCGCTTGAGCGTCGAATTCTCCGACTGCAGGCGCAGGAAAAGCTCCGCGGCAGGCGAGACCGGCGCGGCGGGCCTGGCTTCCTGGGCGGCCTGGAGCTCCGCGACTCGAGCGCGCAGGGTCTCGAGCTCCTCCTGGGCGCGGGCGAGCGAGGCCTGCGCTTCGAGCTGAGCCGCCGAAGGACCGGCGGGCTGCGCGGCCTGGTCCCGCTGCGCTTCCAGCGCCGCGATCCGCTGCCGCGCGGCCTCGAGCTGGGGCGCGAGCCGCGCGCTGGCGCTCGCGCTCACCTGGTCGCGCTCCGCCTCGAGCTCCGCGATGCGTTTGCGCGCGGCTTCGAGCTGGGGCGTGAACCGCGCGCCGGAGCTCGCCGAGACCCGCTCGCGCTCTGCTTCGAGCTCGGCGATGCGCTTGCGCGCGGCCTCGAGCTGCGGGGCTAGCCGTTCCTTCTCGCTGCGCAGCTCGCGGTGGATTTCCGCGTCGCGGCGCAATAGGCCGCTGTCGGGCGCGGCGATCGAGGTCGAAGCCTCGAGCTTGACCTCGGGCTCGTCGAGGCGCACGCGCACGAACACGTCGCCGTCGCCGATGCGCAGCTCACCGCCGGTGTACAGGACCGGATCCTTGATGCGCTTGCCGTCGAGGAAGGTCCCGTTGCTCGAGCCCATGTCGACGATCACGATGCCCTTGAGCACGCGCAAGTGCCGCTTGCTCACGTACTTCTGGGTGAGCTGGATCTCGCTGCCGGGGGCGCGGCCGATGCCAGCGGCGTCGCCGTTGACCTTGACCTCGGCTTCGGGCTGACCTCCCTGGCGGACGAATAGCGTGATCACAGTGGCTGTGCGTGCGGGCTGTTCGTGCTGATGGAGTTCTAGCGGCCGAGCCTCCACGTGCTGGGCCGAGGGCCGGGCAGTATATCCCTTGGCAGGACCGGCACGCGCCTGCGATCACCTGTGCACGGAGAGTCGAGGCGCCTCTCTTCGCCTAGGCGCAACTTTGCACGCTTGCTACCTTGTCCGCCCCTCACACGTCCCCATGGCTCGGTTGTCGAATGGCCCACCCATGCGCAGATTGCTGCTCCCGCTCGGTTTGAGTTTCCTGCCCGCGTGCCTGGTTCCTCCCGGCAACACGATCACCGCCGACATCAGCGTGGATGCGGCGACGCAATACAACCGTCGCGGCATGCCGCAGAACAAGCGCGGCGTCCTGCAGCCCGGACTCTCGCTGCACCTGCCGACCAGCACCGAAGGCACGCTGCATTTGACGACCTGGGGCAATCTCGACCTGCAGAACGAGGTCGGCCACGCCTGGTACCCGGACGGCAATGCGCTGCGCTTCAGCGAGATCGACTACATCGCCGCCTACGAGCAGAACTACGGCCAGACCAACGTCAAGTACGGCGTGCACAACTACAACGTGCCGCGCGGCGATCGCTTCCCCTTCGGCGTGCGCGGGGCGACGGTCGAGCTCTTCGGCCGCGCCGAATACGATTTCTTGAACTCCTGGTTCCCCTTCGTGGAGCTGCGCCTGGACATCGACGAAGCCGAGGGCTTCTACGGTCTGGCGGGCGTCGCCAAGCAGTTTCCGATCCAGGACAAGCTGACTTTCGAAGCCGAGACCTCGATCGCCTACATCGACTCGAAGCAGGCCTTCTGGGAATACGCGGTGAAGGCCTCCGGCATGGCCGACTGGCGCGTCACCGCCAAGCTCTTCTATCAGTACGACGACGCGACGCGCTTCACGCTGCTCGGCGCCTGGTCGTCGATGATCGGCGAGGGCCTGGGCGGAGAGTTCCGGGATGATTTCGACAACAACAAGATCGATGCGGACAACGCCTGGCTCTCGATGGGCGTGGCCTGGAGTTACTGAAATGTCGGCGCGCAGGATTTCTGCTTTGGTGCTCGCGGGGCTCGCTTTCGGATTGTCCTCGTGTCCCTCGGGCTTGGACCGGCCTTCGACCGCGAGCGAGAACCTGCCGCCGAACGAGAATTTCGGACAGGGCTTCGAGCCGGGGCTCGCGCTCACCAGCCCGATCGGGGACGACGGCGCGCTGTGCGGCGGCGTGATTCCCGGCGTGACTCCAGCTCAGGATCTGACTCTGGCCTTCTGCGTGTTCACCACGGCGGCCAGCGCTTCCGACGCCAATGGGGCCGGCGCGCCGCTGGTGCGCGAGACTCCGCCGCCGGTCGACATCAACGCGGCGAGCGACGTCTTCGTCGCCGCGGTGATCCGCTCGAGCAATGCGGGCAGCCCCACGCCCAACGCATTCACCCAGGCGATCGCGCCGGTGATGCGCCACCCGCGCTGCACGAGCTGCCACTCCTTCCACTACGCGGGCGGATTCGGCAGCGGGGGACAGCACACCGGCGGGAATTCGAATGGGACCAACGTCGGCTGCCTCAACTGCCACAGCCAGGTCGCGATCGGCTCGTCCGAGACCGGCGGAGCGATCGACTGGCGCGCGCCGACGCCGGCTCAGGGCAACCTGGACTTCCGCACGAAGACCACGCTCGAGCTGTACAACGACGTGCTCGCCAACCTCGGCCAGCCGGGCCAGGTCGTCGACCACCTGAAGTCGGACGATCGCATCTTCTGGGCCATCGACCTCGGGATCGTGCCGAGCAACCCGCCGACAAACGCCGGCGACGTGCCGATCACCAAGGTCCAATGGAATCTGCTCGTCGACGCCTGGGCCGCGGGCGGATTCATTTTCGACACCTCGGGCGCGGTGCAGGACATCACCCTGGCGAGCCGCAAGCGCGACGCGTCCTTCAACCAGTCCGGCGACGGCGCCTCCTTCTCGCCCCACGCGGTCTACGTGCCCAACGCGGGTTACAACCCGGCGAGCACAGCGCCGCAGATCGCCGGCCGGATCCACGTCGTGTTCGCTTCGGCCTCCAGCGATCTGCTCGACCTCGTCGGCGCGCCGAGCATCGCCAACGACATCTGGCACGCGACGATCGAAGTGCGCATGAACGAAGAGCCGCAGGCCGGCCAACCCGATCCGGGGCGCATCAACCTGCTCGCGCGGCAAGATCTTTTGGAGCGCATGAGCCGCGCGCCCAATGGCGCGCCGGGCGGCCTCGACAGCGATCACCCGAAAATCGCGAACGATGCCTCGCGGGTCGTATTCGATTCGCTGGCGACCAACCTGATCGCCGGCTTCAACGGCCCCGCGAACACGAACGTGTTCCTCGCGCAACCCGGCACGAACTCGACCAACCTGGTCAGTCACGCCGACGGCTTCGTGAACAAGGGTGGCAACGGCGCGTCACGCAATCCGAGCATCTCGGCCCTCTCCGAAGCGGTCGCCTATGAAACGTTGGCGACCGACGTGTTCACCAGCTCGCCGGGGAACGGCGTCCAGAACATCGCTGTCGCCATGCCGCCGACGGCGACCGCGAGTCTCGCGAGCGTGAATTCGACCGCCATCCCGGGCACCGGCGGCGATTGCCGCAGGCCTTCGGTGTTCATCACGGGGCTGGGCTCGCCGCTCACCGTGTTCGAATCGGACAAGCAGGGCCTGGTGAGCGGCGTGCTCGCGAACACGCAGATCTACATGAACGTCGACGGCGCGACCCTGCTGGTCACGCGCAAGGGCGCGGCGGCGGGCAACGGTCCTTCGACGCGGCCGGTGATGTCCCTCGACGGCAAGACGATCTTGTTCCAGTCGACGGCCTCCAATCTCGACACCATCCGTCCCAGCGACTTGAACGGCGTGGGCGACGTGCTGCGCTTCGACGTCGATCAGCGTCTGCTCAACGGCTTGACCGTGATCGAGCGCATTTCCATCGCGCCCGACGGCAGCGACGGCAACGCCCTCTCCGATCGGCCGATGATCACGAACTTCGTGCGCACGCCGCTCAGCTTCGACGGCGGCACCCTCGGTCTCTACCGCACCCAGGCGAACAATCTCGGCGCAGCCGTCAACACGGACGCGATGTTCGTGTTCCTGGTCCCGCCGACTCCTTGACCATGATCCGCACCATTCTCGCCGCCCTGATCCTGCTCCTGCTCGGCGCTTGCGCTTCGACCAGCGACCTCAAGAGCGCGCGCAAGTCCGGTCCGATGGTCAACCGCAAGCAGCACGGCTTGTGGACCTACCGCTACGAGAGCGGGAACACCCAGGCGCAAGGGAGCTACAACCAGGACCGCCAGGTCGGCCGCTGGACCTACTACTACCCCGACGCCAGCAAGGAATGGGAAGTCGGGTTCGCGTCGGAGCAATTCGACGGGCCCTCGCAGTGGTGGTGGCCGACCGGCAAGGCCCAGGCCTACGGCGTCTTCTCCGCCGGGCTCGAGGTCGGCCCCTTCTCGTACTGGAACGACAAGGGCAGCCTGGTCAAGCAAGGCGAGTTCGACGACGGCCTGGCCACGTCGACCTGGATGGCTTGGTACGACAGCGGCAAGCCCAAGGCGCGCGGCATGCAATGGAAGGGCCAGCGCGTCGGCCCCTGGCAATTCTGGAGCGAGGACGGCACGCCCTACTCCCATGCATTCCCTTCGCCCGGCGCGCTGAGCGCGCACAGCGAGGAATGGGACGACGGCACGCCGCGGCGCGAGGGCTTCGTCGAGAACGGCAAGCCGGTCGGCCGCTGGTCGACGCGCCACGAGAACGGCGTGCGCCGCGCGAGCGGACGGATCCTCGAGAGCCAACCCCACGGCCTGTGGAGCTTCTACCGCCCCGACGGGACGCTGCTCGCCAGCGTCAAGTACGACCACGGCACGCCGGCGCGGAACATGGCGGTCTACGACGGAATGAAATCAGGCATGCAATCGAGCGGCGCGATCGCGATCCGCGACGTCGAGGGACGTTTCAGTCCCGCCGAGGAAGCGGCCGGACGGCCCGTCGCCGAAGTCGTCTCGACCTGGATCTCGGAAGCCGTCGCGCCGCTGGGGCCTGAGGCGGCGATCGAAGCCGGCGCCGGCGGAGCTCCTCCCGAGGAATTGCTCTCGGAAATGTCGCGCAAGGCCGCCTTGCCGCTGCACGCCCAGCCCTGGACCGAGCACGACGAGAAGAACATCGATTTCCTGGTCAAGCTCTACACCGATGGCGCGCCCAACGCGGCCGCTCCGCCCGGCGGTGGACAGTACGGCGGCGGTCCGCGCGGCGGCCGCGGCGTGAAGAAAGTCAGCAAGGGCGACACGGAGCGCTCGAGCCCCTTGATCGGTCGCAAGCTGACCTTTGCGAAAGTCAATGTCCGCGGCGGCGGCACGCTCGACCTGCACTCGCTCGAAGGCAAGCCGCTGGTGCTCGTGATCCTGCGCGGCATGGCCGGTGAAGTCTGCGTCTATTGCTACACGCAGGTGCGCGCCCTGACCCAGACCATGCCGCAGTTCAAGAGCGAGGGCGCCAACGTCGTGGTGGTCTATCCCGGTGAGTCGGATCGGCTCGAGGCCTTCTGGAAGGAGCTGGCGCAGTCCGAGGAGCTCGAAGGCCGCGAAGCGCCCTTCACCTTCGCCTACGACCCCGGCTTCGACCTCGTGACCGCCCTGTCGATCGGAGGCAATCTCGCCTTGCCGACGACCCTGGTGATCGACGCCGGCGGCACCATCCGCTACGCGTACGTCGGTCTCGATCGCGCCGACCGACCGGACGCGAAGCGCCTGCTCGAGCAGGTGCGCGAGATCAAGGCGCCCTGATCGCGGCGCGCCGTCGCGAGAAGTCGGCGCGGTCCACACAGTCCGGTTTCCCTGCCTAGAATCGGGCGCCTGCGCGGATTCTTTTGCGCCGTTCGCCTCGTCCCGCCACGGAGCTTGCCATGCTCACCAACTCATCGTCCCGCCTGCGTGGATTCGTTTCGTACTTCGTCGCAAGCTTCCTGATCGCCGCGGCGGCGCTGCACACGGCTTGCAGCGGAGGCGGCGGCGGAAGCAGCGGTGGGGGCGGAAGCGCAGCGCCCCAGGCAAATTTTTCAGGCAGCCCGACCTCGGGGCAGCGGCCGCTCGACGTGCAGTTCACGGACACATCGACGGGAACCGTCGCGGACTGGGCCTGGGATTTCGGCGACGGCTCGCTGTCGACCCTGCGCAATCCGCTGCACCGCTACGAGCACCCCGGAAGCTTCACCGTGCAGTTGACGGTGACCGGCGCCGGCGGATTCACGACCAAGGTGCGCACCGACTTCATCGCGGTGACCGCGCCGCTGCTCGATCCGGGCTTCGAGTCCCAGACGGCGGGCGCAATTCCTGGCCTGCCGTGGGACGTGTTCTTCGGGCCCCAGGGCAATCTCGGCAGCGTGGTCAACTCGGCGGCGGGAGGTCCCGATGCGAACATGCCCAGCGAGGGCCAGCTGTGGGTCGAGCTCGGCGGCGACTCGACCAACGACGTCCTGCCTCCGAGCGCGGGTCCCGGACCGACGGCGCGCACCGGCGCGGGCATCGCGCAGGAGTTTTCCTTCCCCGCGGGCCAGAGCGCGCTGCAGCTCGACGTGGTGTTCGTCAACGGCGAGGGCATCGGGGTTCCGCTCGCGAACGATTGGATGAGCGTCGACATCTCCGATGGCGCGAGCTCGATCGCGCTGTTGCGCCGCGACACCTTCTCGCCGATGTCGAACCACTCGATCCTGCACGGCGGCAGTCGGACGACCGCGCTGGAGACGGTCACGGTTCCGCTGCAATCGCTTTTCCCCAGCTCGAACTTCCTGACCGGCTTCACCGTGACCGTGCAGGTCGGCAACGGCGGCAACGGCTCGCTGCCTTCGCAGGTCTACGTCGACAACCTGCGCTTCGAAGCTCCGCAGCCCGATCTGATCGCGCAGTTCACGGGCAATCCGACGCAGATCACGCAGGGTGGACAGGTCTCCTTCACGGACCAGACCGCAGGCGCCACAGCCTGGGTCTGGGACTTCGGCGATGGCCGCGGCTCCAACGAGCAGCATCCGCACCACGTGTATTCCGCGACCGGAGTCTTCGACGTCAAGCTGCACGTGACGGCTCCGGGGACCCAGGGTGAATTGGTGAAAGCGGCTTTCATCCACGTGCTGGCTCCGAACGGCACCGTGCAGTTCGACGGCCAGCCCTCGCCGGTCGCGGTCGGCGTTCCTGTGCTCTTCACCAATCTGTCCAACGGCAACTTCAACAACACCTGGCTGTGGGAATTCGGCGACGGCCAGACTTCCAACCTGCCGGGATTCGGCCCGCGGGTCAGCCACAGCTATTCGAACGTCGGCGCGAAGTCCGTGAAGCTGACGGGCACTTTGATCAACGGCACGCCGATCGTGCTGCTCAAGCCCAACTACATCGACGTGCAGGCGCCGGTGGCGATCACTTCGCACCCGCTGAGCACGACCGTCAACCAGGGACAGATCGCGAACTTCAGCGTGGTCGCGAACGGCACCGGGCCGTTGAACTACCAATGGCGGCGCAATGGCGTCGCGATTCCCGGCGCGCCGAATTCTCCGAACTTCGCCACGGCTCCGACCACACCGGCGGACAACGGCGCCAAGTTCCGCGTGCTCGTCAGCAACGCCGTCAGCAGCTCGCTGAGCAACGAGGCGACGCTGACCGTGAACCTGACTCCCGTGATCACCGTCCAACCCCAGGACGTCACGGTCAGCGCGGGCACTCCGGCGCAGTTCAACGTGACAGCCACCGGCACGCCGCCCTTGACCTTCATCTGGCGCAAGAACGGCCAAGCGATCCCGGGCGCGCCGAATCTGCCGAGCTTCACCACGGCGCCGACCACGCCTGGCAACAACGGCGAGCTCTACAGCGTGCGCATCTCCAACAGCGCGGGCTTCGTGGTCAGCAATTCCGCGCTGTTGACGGTGACCTCAGGCCCCGCGATCACCGTGCAGCCCCAGAATCAATCGGTCTGCGCGGGATCGACGGCGCTGTTCTCGGTCACCGCGACCGGCACGCCTCCGCTCAGTTTCCAGTGGCGCAAGAACGGCGTGAACATCCCTGGAGCGAACAGCTCCGCGTTCACGACTCCACCGACGGTGCCGGGCGACAACGGCGCGCTGTTCTCGGTGCGGGTCAGCAACGCGTCGGGCAACACGCTGAGCCAGAATGCGACCCTGACCGTGCACGCCGCGCCTTCGATCACCGCGCAGCCTGCCAATGCGAGCGTGTGCAGCGGAAGCACGGCGCAATTCCAGGTCAGCGCGACCGGCGGAGGCCTGAGCTTCCAGTGGCGCAAGAACGGCGTGAACATCCCCGGTGCCACGAACAACGTGTTCACGACTCCGGCGACGGTGCCCGGCGACAACGGCGCGCTCTTCTCCTGCCGCGTCAGCAACAACTGCAACAACGTGCTCAGCAACAACGCCACGCTGACGGTGAAAGTCGGCCCTAGCATCAGCGTGCAGCCCCAGGCCACGCTGTTCGTGATCGTCGGCGCGCAGGCGCAATTCTCGGTCACGGCCACGGGCTCCGCGCCGCTCGCTTTCCAATGGCGGCGCAACGGCGTGAACATCCCCGGAGCGACGAGCAGCCTGTTCAGCCTTCCGGCCGTGGCGCTCGGCGACGACGCGGTGCAGTTCTCGTGCGTCGTCAGCAACTCGTGCAACCAGGTGACCAGCAACAGCGGCACGCTCCAGGTTGCCAAGAAATGGTCGACGATCTATGCGGCGTCGATCAGCAGCACCTGCACGGGTTGCCACGGGACTTCCGGAGGACTGACGCTGGCGGGCGGCGCCTCGGTGGCTCACGGCAACACGGTCGGCGTTCCCACCTCGAGCAGCAACACCTGCGCGGGGAGTCAGCGGATCAAGCTGCAGGATCCGAACGACAGCTCGCTCTTCCGCGTGCTCGGCGGCACGTTCAGCTGCATCAGCCAGGACCACACCAGCTTCCTGAATGCGACGCAGCGCCAGGAGATCTTCGACTGCATCATGGCCGGCATCCCCAACAATTGAGCGGGAGGCTCTCGCCCGGTGCGCGCTCGCCGGACTCGCTACCCCAGGTGACGCGGAGAGTTCGTGTCCTGGTTCCACTTGGGCTTGGGGACCTCGGGCGGACGGGTCGGGCGAGGCACGGCCGACTCGGGCTTGGTGAGCGCGCTGTCCCACTTCGAGACCTCGTTGGTGCGGTGCATGACCCAGGAGCCGAGAGCGGCGGCCTGCTTGGAGATTCCGCCGTCCTGGAGCTGGTCGAAGGACAGCCCGAGCGTCACGACTTCGTTGGACTGCGACCGACGCAAGATCGCCGCCCGGCCACGGAACTCTTCGTTCTGACCCGGAAGCTTGAAACGGAAGAACACGTGGTTCGCGCCGTCGAGCTCCTTGCCCTCGGCGCGCGTGGTCTTGACTTGCATGCCATCGAGCGAGAGATCGATCAGCGTGCAGTGGATCGCATTCCCCGTCAGGGACAGCTCGACGGCCACGCGCTTGTCCAAGGGCGCGCCGACGCGCGGTGATCGGCGGCGATTGAAGAAGCGTCCGTAGAAGGCGTCGATCTGCGGCAGGAGCTTGGCGGGCTCGGTGAAGCGGAAGCCGCACAGTCGGCCGCCCGACGACGGGCTGGCGAAGACCACGCGTGCGTTGGCGACCACGCGCGTGGCGCGCGAGAGCGAGCCGATCGTCAGCGTCACCATCTGGTTGGCGCTGAGCACGTTCTCGTTGATCGTGAATTTCGCCGAGGCGCCGCCGATCGAGAGGTCCTGGAACTGGCCGACGTATTCCTCGCCGTTGGGCGCGCGCACGGAGATGCTCAGGCAGTGGGCCTGAGTCTGTGCCCGGCGGTAGGCTTGGCGGCGCTGCGAGTCCTGGGCGACCTTCTGGATCTCGATCTTCTTGCGTTTGTCCACAGGTCGGTCCCTTGTCGCAAGCGTCGTCGGGCGCTGCGCAGGGCCCTATACTTCGGCTGTGAACGCCGCCCAACCGAAGGGACTCCGGGAGCGCGTTCCCAGGAGCGTCGAGCCCCCTTCGCAGCTGTGGTCCCTGGGCGCGGGGATCGGCCTGGGTGCCCTGGGCAGCCTGCCGGCCTGGATCCCGGGCTCGGACACTTTTTCGCTCCTGGCCTGGCTCGCCTGGGTCGCCCCCGCGAGCGGGGTGTTCCTCGGCGCGGCGCGGGTCGACCCGCTGCGCTTCGGAGCGGTGGCTCCCGCGCTGTGGGCCGTGGCCATGGCCCTGCTCGGCGCGTCGGAAGAGCGCGCGAGCCTGCCCTCGCCTGCCTTCGGAGCCCTGGCCTGGACGGGATTGTTTTTCGCCGGCATGGGCATCGGCGCCCTGGCTCGCTCCACCGCCGCCGCGGCGGCGAGCGTCCTGCTCGCGGCAGCGCTGCTGGTCGGCCTGCCCTCGCGCGCAGGGCTCGCCGGCGATGCCTGGAGCCCGCGCGCGACCAGCGTCCTGCTCGATCTCTCGCCCTTCGTTTTCCTCGGGGAATGCTCCGGAGTGCGCGACATGGCCTGGCATCGCTCGCTCTATGCGGCCGCCGGCACCGACCGCTTCCAGCGCTCTCCCTGGAGCGCGCCCTGGGCAGCGGGCGGCGCCTTCGCGACCGGATTGTGCCTCGCCTGGCTCGCAGCCCGGCGTCGCCGTCGTTCGCAGCAGCCCTCGCGCACTCTCAGCGGCTGATTGGATACTGCCCCGCATGATTGGTACGTCAGGCGGCGGGAAACACCCTCCACTCGAGTAGCCCGGGCACGCTCCAGGGCTGCGCTTGGAATCCCAGGGCCATCGCCGGCGTGGTGTGCTCGCGATTGGTCCTGCCTCGGACGTAGTTTCGGTAGCAGACCCAGATCGCGAGCTGCCCAGCCAGCCAGCGGCGCAGCTTGGCCGCGGCCCACGTCTCGCGCACCAGACGCGAGACGTTGTCGCGCACCCTGGCCAAAGTGTGGTTGATCGGCCACAGCGGGTTGCAGACGTCGCGGCGGCGGGTCGAGGGCGTGCGCTCGTGAAGGCAGCGCTCACCGAAGAGCTCCTTCAGCAGCGTGGCGTAGCTCAGCTTCTCATCCGTCAGGACTCGAATCGGCCGGTCCTTGGGGCTGGTCTCACGCAGTCGCTCGAAAGCCGCCTGGACCACTTCGCGTGACTCGCTCTTGCGCTCGACTTCGGACTCGGCTGTGGCCTTGCCTTCGGGAAAGTGTTGCTTGGCAGCTCCAGGGCGGCCGCGGGCAGGCAGGGTGCCGACGCGCGTGTCGATCACGAAGCCGCTCTTGCGCTCGATCAGGATCGGCACGGTGACGGGCTTCTTGGTGCGGTGCTCCTCGTAGGTCTCCAGCTCGTCGAGCAGAAAGACTTCGCCCAAGCCCCCTCGAGCCGCGATCTCGGCCAGGCGGAGGGTATGAAACGCCTCGCAGTGTCGGCTCAGGCGGCGGAAGTGGCGCTCCTCGGTGCTGCGCGAACAGGCGTGGATGCGTGCGGACTGTCGATGCGTGACCTTGGAGACGCGTTCCCAGAAGAAGGGCGCGAGCAGGTCGGGGCGCTTGAGCCGGTAGTCGAGGCGGAAGTTCTGCTCGGAGAAGCTCAGCCTGCAGGCCAGGCATAGGAAGCGTTGGATGATGCGCTGATCGCAATGGCGCCGGTACTGGCCGCGCCTGCGGTAGGTGAAAGGCGGCGAGCCGGTGCGTGAAAGACACTCTGCCCGAGGGCAGAACGCGGGCTGAAAAGACATGCAGAGCGGTTCCTCGAGGTCGGGGTGACCACGGAGGACCGCCGCAAGTCAGGGCCGGTGGCGGATCCAGCGAGATTTCGGACCAATCATGCGGGGCAGTATCAACAGCGCGCGCCCTCCGCGACAGCGGAGGACGCGCGCCAGGTTGTGTGCCCAGCATGTCCACAGCCCTGGAGGTGAAAGTCCTCTGACGAGCAGGTCGCGTTGAGTCGAGCGAACCGCAAGGCACCGACCGCGAGGGAGGCGCTGAAAGAAGCGGCTAGCGAAGGCGCGGGTCGACGAACA
>DATHET010000080.1:0-43638 GCA_035490315.1 Planctomycetota bacterium | reverse complement strand
CTCTCCGCTGCTGCTCAGGTCGGCGGGGTGCTCGAGCCCGCGCAAGCCCAGCCCGTGATCGTCGAGGACGAGGCCTTCATCGGCGGCGGGTGCGGTCTTTACGAGGGCGTGATCGTGCGCAAGCGCGCGGTGCTCTCGGCGGGCGTCGTGCTCACGGCCTCGACGCGCGTCTACGACCTGATCCACGAGCGCGAATTGACCGGCTCGCGCGAGCGGCCGCTGGAGATTCCCGAAGGAGCCGTGGTGGTGCCCGGGACGCGACCCGTGCAGTCGCCCTTCGCGGTTCGCCTAGGCCTGCAGATCCATTGCGCGCTGATCGTGAAGTACCGCGACTCGAAGACCGACGGGGCGACGGCCCTGGAGCAGGCCTTGCGCGGCTGAACCGCTGGGTTTTCGAGCGGGTGCTAGCATGGGCCCCATGAAGATCACCAGCCATCTCGGCCGTGTCTCGCGTTGGCGCGCCGCCTTGGCGGGGCTCGTCGTGCTCACGCTCGCATCCACAGCCGGCGCCACCTGGTCGATCATCGCGGTCAACACGCGCACCAAGGAGATCTGCGTTTCGTCGGCGACCTGCCTGGCGAACTTCGACCTGCGGCTGTTCCTGCCGGTGGTGGTCGTCGGACGCGGCGCGGGCTGCGCCCAGTCCTTCGTCGACAACTCCGGGCTCAACCGCCAGGCGATCTTCAATGGCCTGATCGCCGGCCATTCGCCGGCGCAGATCCTGCAGGTGCTGCAGCAGATCGACCCGAGTTTCCAGACGCGCCAGTACGGCATCGTCGACATGTTCAATGCCCCCGTGACCTTCACGGGCAGCGGCGCGGGCGTCGCGAAATTCGGCGTGACCGGGATCAACGGCGAGATCCGCTATGCGATCCAGGGCAATGTGCTCACCGGGAATCAGGTCGTCACGGATGCGGAAACGGCTTTCCTCGCCTCGACCGGCGACCTCAGCACGCGCGTGATCCTGGCGATGGAAGCCGCGCGCGCCCTCGGCGGCGACGGGCGCTGCTCGTGCAATCCCAACGCACCGACTTCCTGCGGCGTCCCGCCGCCCAACTTCGTCAAGTCCGCCCACGTCGGTTTCATGATCGACGCGCGCCTGGGCGACACCGACGGAGTCTGCAACGCGAGCGTGGGCTGCGCGACGGGCAGCTACTACTTCAATTTCAACGTGATCGGAGGCGTCAACAGCCAGGATCCGGTGATCCAGCTCGGCACGCAGTACCAGGCCTGGCGCACCCAGCAGCTCGGCCATCCCGACGGGCTGAATTCCCTGGTCTTCCCCGGCGCCCAGACCCTGCCCGCCGACGGCCACACGGCGACCAGCGTCGATTTCACCCTGCTCGACATCGAAGGCTTGCCGATCACGCAGGGCGGAGCAACGGTCACGCTGACCAACGTGTCCGGCGCGCCGGCGGTGACCACGCCGAGCGCGGTGATCGACCATGGCAACGGCACCTACTCGTTCACGCTGACCGCCGGCCTGACGCAGGGCGAGGATCAGTGGAAGATCACGGTCAACGACGGGGTCAGGCCGGCGACTCTCGCGCCTTACCTCAGGATGCGCGTCGATCCCGCCTTCGACCTGCACTGCGGCTTCGACGAGGTTTCGATCTCGCGCGACACCCTGGTCCCGTTCACGTTCAACCTCGGACCTCAGGCTGCCGGCCGGCGCTACTGGCTCCTGTGCAGCGCCCACGGGACCCAGCCCGGCACGGTCTTCCAGGGCGTTCCGATGCCGCTCAACATGGATCCCTTCTTCGTGATGTCGGTGCGCCGCGGGAACACCGCCGTCCTGCCGCATTCGAAGGCGCTGCTCGACGCGAACGGCTACGCGCAAGCCGGCTTCCAGACCTGGCAGAGCAACTTCACGCCCCTGCTCGGCGGCCGCGTCGACTTCTCCGCGATCGTCTTCTTCGGCCCGAACCCCGTCCCCACCAGCGGCGCGGGCTTCGACGTCATGCCCTGATCGGTACCCGGTATTCCACCGCCATCCTGAACACGCTCGTTACCCGGGCATGTACGGGATTTGCTTCCGGAGTTGGAGGTTCCTGCTCGTCGCGAGTTGATGGCAAACAGGTCGGAGACACCCCGCTCGTTTTTTTGCTCGCGAGTGAGACGCAGTCTCAGCTAGATTCTTGGGGTCATCTCCCCATCATCCGCCCGTTCTGAGCCATCTCTCGGTTCAGGTCGCCCTTTGAGTCCAGGCGGAATTCACGTTTCCCCCGAGCTTTCAAAGCCTCATCGGTCACCCGGAACCACGCCATGCGCCAAGTCCAGACACTCTCCGTTCTTTCGATCTTCGTGTTGGCAGCTTCTGCCGCCGCGCAAGTCCCCTTCGAGCCGCGGTCGGACCTGTGGGTCACCGACTCGACCAACGACCGCATCCAGCGCCTGCAGGATCTCGATTTCGACGGCGACTACGACGACGCTGGCGAGGTCTCGGTCTTCTACGACGACCTGCAGGGCCCCTTCGCGTTGGGGAACAACAACTGCATCCTCTCGCTCGCCGACGGTTCCGTGATGGTCGCCGACACGACCGCGGACTTCATCCTCACGCTGCGCGACACGAACGGCGACGGCGACGCCCACGACATCGGTGAAGCCATCGCCTATTTCAGCAGTGTCGCCAATTTCGCCGGCATCGAAGCCCAGGCGATCAGCGGCCTCGCACGCTCAGGCAACGTCGTGTGGGCCGCGGTGGCTCAAGGAGGATCGACCGGCAAGGATTTCGTCCTGCGGCTCGAGGATTTGAACGTCGATGGCGACGCGAATGACCAGGGCGAGGCCGTGGAATACTTCGTGCGCTCGGACATGTCCGTGCCCGGCACGACTACCGCCGACTCGATCGTCCAGGATGTCGAAGTCGGGAACGACGGCAACGTCTACTACCTCGAGATCGGCAGCAACGGAACCTACGCGAAGGGCATCTACCAGCTCGTCGACTTGGACCAGAACGGGACGATCGATCCGGCGACCGAGGTCGTTCCCTATTTCATCCCCGCCGTGCAGACCGGGTCGGCGTTCCACTGGGCCATCGAGCAGGACTCGAACGGCTGGTGGTACGTCCAGGACACGGGCAACGACTTCATCTGGCGCGCGCGCGACGGCGACGCGAGCGGCACGATCGATCCGGCGAACGAGGCCTCGAAATGGTGGACTTCGCCGGCGTCGAGCATGGTGTGGGACATGCACCTCGCGAGCGACGGCCAGCTGTATGTCTCGGAATCGCAGAACAACGAGCGCTTGTTCCTGATGCGCGACGACGACGGCAGCGGCGTGATCGAGCCTGGGGAGGTCGTCACGGCGTACGACGAGCTGCTCGCTCTCGGCGCACCGATCGGCCAGATCCGCGGCTTCGCGCTCGACGCGCGATGGCAAGCGCCGTGGGCCACGTACTGCACGGCGCAGACGAACTCGCAGGGCTGCACTCCGGCGATCGGCGCGGCCGGCTGGCCGAGCGCGTCGCACGGCTCGGGCTTCCTGATTCAGGCGGGCAATGTTCGCAACAACAAGCCGGGCCTCTTGCTCTACACGCAGGCCGGCCAGGCCTCGCTGCCTCTGAACGGCGGCACTTTGTGCCTCGCCTCACCGATCAAGCGCGTCAGCGCTGGAACCTCCGGCGGAACTCCGTTCGGCGCCGATTGCACGGGTGCCTTCACGGTCGACTTCAACGCGCACATCGCGAGCGGCGCGAATCCCGCGCTGATCGAGGGAGTGGTCGTCGACGCGCAGTACTGGTCGCGCGATCCGGGCTCGCTGCCTGGCCATACGAATCTGACGAACGCCATCGAGTTCACGATCCTTCGCTGATCCGTCCTGAGCCTGGATCAGCCCGGGTGAGCGATCACCCGGGCTTGCCAGGGTGCCGTGCCAGCTCGGTTGCGCGAGCGACCAGCGCGCCGACGCCAGGACCGGTGATCGCGTTGCCGAGAACCGCGAGCCCCGGCACGCGAGCGACATCGGCTTCGATCGCAGCGACACGCCGCGGGTGATCGAGGTCGTAACGCGGAATCGCTCCGCGGTAGCGCAGCACGCGCGTCCAGCGCGGCGCACCGGCGATTCCGAGCAACTTCGAGCTCTCCAGAAGCACGCTTGCGATCAGCCGCTCGTCGCTCTCGTCGACCAGGGCGGCTCGGCGCGCGCCGCCGAGCAGCGTGCGCAGGACCACTTGACCTTCGGGAGCGCACTCAGGATCGATGGTCGACGAGAACAGCGTGCCCAGCGTCGCGAGACCTTGGCTCGAGGCAGCGAGGAATCCGAATCCGTCGAGCGGGTGAGCCACGCGCCCGCGATCCCAGCCGTGGATCACCGCGACCAGGTTTTCCGCGGACATGCCGGCCAGCTCGCGCGAGGCCAGGGGCGCAACTTTCGAGAGCAGGAGGACCGCGCGCGCGCGATCCGTCGCGACCACGGCGCGGCGTGCGTGGATCGGTCCCTCGGACGTGGTCGCGACGAAACCGTCGCCGCTGCGCGCGAGCTCGCTCACCACCGTGCGCAGGCGAAGCCGCGAGCCGAGTTTTCGCGCGAGTCCCTCGGGCAATCGCTGCATCCCTCCTCGCGGCTTGAACAGCGACGCGTCCTTGGATTTCTTTCGCCGCGACATCCCACGCAGCACGGAACCGTGCTCCTCGACCATCGCCGCGAGCGCCGGAAACGCAGCGCGGAGACTGACGAGCTCCGGGTCGCCGCCGTGAACTCCGCTGACGAAGGGGTCGACGAAGGCTTCCAGGACTTCGCGGCCGAAGCGATGCCGGACGAAATCGGCGATCGAGCCTTCGAGCGCGACGCGGCGGTCGCGGAAGAGCTCCGTCAGCGCGCGCAGCTTTCCCGAGGCGGACAACAGCGGTGTCGTGAGCATTCCCTGCGGGCTCGAGGGCAGCGCGACGAGCTCGCCGCGGTGCACGAGGTAGCGGCGCTGAGCGCTCGCCGGCGCGCGGATCGTTTCAATTCCACAGGCAGTGCATAACGCCGCCAAATTTCCCTGCGGATCCGCAAGCGCCTCGGCGCCGACTTCGAAGCGCGCACCAGGTGCCACGGCGACGCTCTCGCTCTGCAACCAGCCGCCCGCGCGCTCCGCGCCGTCGAGCACGAGGACGTCAACCTTGTCGCCGAGTGCCTGCGCGAAGGCGAGGCCAGAAATCCCGGCACCGATCACGAGCGTGTCGACGCGCTCGCCCGGGCCGGCCTGGCTCATACCGTCTGGCTGAAGCGCGGACCCTCGCTTTTCTTCTTGTCCAGATACTCGTCGAAGACCATCGCGAGGTGGCGCAGGAACAATCGCCCGCGGGGCAGGACACGCACGCTGGCGCCTTCGATGCTGCAGAACCCGCGCGCTTCCAGCGGACGCAGGCGCTCCAGCTCGCCCGCCATGCGCTGCGCGAGCTCGGGCTCGCCGAAGCGTGATCCCAACTCGTCGAGATCCAAGGTCATGCGGCACATCAAGGCCAGGATGATCTCCGCGCGCAGATTGTCCTCGTGGCTGCGCAGCGTGCCGCGCACCACGGCGAGTCGTCCCGAGAGCACGCGCTCCTCGTATTCCTTCGTGGTGCGCGCGTTCTGCAGAAAGGCACCGCCGACGTCGCCGATCGCGCTCATCCCGAATGCCAGCATGTCAGGCGCGGTACGCGTCGTGTAACCCATGAAATTGCGGTGCAGCGTTCCATCGCCAAGACCGCGCGCGAGAGCGTCGTCGGGCAGGGCGAAGTGATCGAGACCGACGACTTCGTACCGCTCCCGCGACAAGCGTTCGAGCGCAAGCCCGAAGAGTCGCGCGCGCTGGCGCGGGTCCGGCATCGTGTAGACCTCGAGGGCTTTCTGCGCCGGCTTGAGCCAGGGCACGTGGGCATAGGCGTACACCGCCAGTCGATCCGGCAGCATCTCCGAGACGGTGTCGAGCGTGCGCGCGAACGTCTCCTCGGTCTGCTCGGGCAAGCCGTACATCAGATCGAGGTTGATGCTCTGCGCGCCGACCTTGCGACAATGGGCGACGAGATCGACGGTCTCCTCGGTGGTCTGAAAGCGCTTCACCGCGGCCTGCACGGCGGGATCGAGATCCTGCACGCCCAGGCTGAAGCGGCGGAAACCCAATTCGGCCAGGGTGTCGATCTGCTCGTGCGAAGTGACGTGCGGATGGACTTCGATCGAAAGCTCCGCGCCTGGATCGAAATCGAAGCGCGAGCGCAGCGCTCCGATCACTCGCCGCATCTGCGGCGAGGTCAAGTGTGTCGGCGTTCCGCCGCCGAGGTGCAGCTGGACCACGCGGCGCCGTTCACCGAGCAGCGGCGCAACCAGGTCCAGCTCGCGCTCCAACGCGCCGAGGTAGCGCTCGACGCGATCCTTGCGGTGCGTGATGTCGACGCTGCAGCCGCAGTAGAGGCACAGTCGCTCGCAGAAGGGAATGTGCACGTACACGGCGAGCGGTGCCTCGGGCACGGCCGCGGCCCGCGCGTATGCTGCTCGCGCCGCGGTCTCGTCGAAGGCGGGACTCCACTCCGGCGCGGTCGGGTAGGAGGTGTAGCGCGGCCCCGAACCCGAGAGGGATAACAGCGTCTCGTCGTCGACGTCGAAGCCGCTCATGCAGGTTCCCTCGCGGCCGCGACGAAGGCCGCCACGCAGGCGGGGTCGGTGTCCTTGATCACGCCGTGGCCGAGGTTGAGGATGTGACCCGCGCGTCCGCCGACTTCCTTCAAAAGGGCGCGCGTGCGACGGTGGACTTCCTCGGGTGTCGCGAGCAGCACGGCCGGATCGAGATTGCCCTGCAGGGCGCGCCGCTCGCCGAAGCGACGGAATGCGGCGTCGATCGGCGTGCGGTGGTCGATCGCGAGGGCCTCCGCCGGCAGCGAGGCAAGATCCTCGAGCAGGTGATCCGCTGCGCCCGCGAACACGACGCGCGGAATGCCCGCAGGGAGGCTTTCGAGAATGCGCTTCGACCAGGGCATCGCGTATCGCTGGTAATCCTCGCGGCCCAGCGCGCTCGCCCAGGTATCGAAGAGCACAACCGCCTCCGCACCGCATTCGATCTGGTAGGCGAGGTGATCGGCAACCGTCGTCGCCAGCTTCTCCATCAACGAGCCGAAGCCGCGCTCGTCGTGGTACATCAAGCCGCGCAGATGCGAGAAGGTCTTGCCCGTGCCGCCTTCGATCGCGTACGAGGCGAGCGTGAAAGGCGCCCCGCAGAATCCGATCAGCGACGTCGCCGCAGGCAGATCGCGCCGCACCAGCCGCAAGGCTTCACCGACGAAGGCCATGGACTCGCCCGGCACGGGATTCGAAAGCCGCGCGATGTCGCTCAGCGAGCGCAGTGGATGGGGCAGGTGCGGGCCGCGCTCGTCGAACACCAGCTCCATGCCCATCGCCTCGAGCGGAACGAGGATGTCGCTGAACAAGATCGCCGCGTCGAGACCGAAGCGGCGCACCGGCTGCAGCGTGACCTCGGCCGCGTACTCCGGATTGCGGATCATTTCCAGGAAGCCGCCAGCCTGCTCGCGCACGGCTCGGTACTCCGGCAGATAACGTCCCGCCTGGCGCATCAGCCACACCGGCGGCCGCGGGAGCTTCTCGCGCGCCAGGGCGCGAGACAGGAGTCGCTTCGTGCTCACGATGTTCATGGCGTCAGGCGATAACCCGTGCCGCGCACGGTGTGGATGTAGCGCGGATTCTGCGGATCGGGCTCGAGCACGCGCCGCAAGCGCACGATGAAATTGTCGACCGTGCGCGTCGTCGGGAAGGCATCGTAGCCCCAGACGCGGTCGAGGATCTCCGCGCGCGGCACGACCACGCCCGGTTGCTCGGCAAGAGCGCGCAGGATCATCGCTTCCTTGGTCGAGAGCTCGAACGTCTTGCCGTTCAGCGTGGCGGTGTAGGTCTTGAAATCGACGTGGGCGTCGCCGAGCGTCAGCGTGTTGCCGCCGTGGATCGCGCCGCGGAACCATTGCGTGCGCTTCAGGATCGCGCGCACGCGCAGGATCAGCTCGCGCAGCTCGAAGGGTTTCCCAAGGTAATCGTCGCCGCCGAGCTCCAGGCCGCGCACGCGATCGTCGTTCGAGCTCTTCGCGGTCAGGAACAGGATCGGCACGTCGTTCTTTTCCTTGCGCAGGCTGTCGCAGATCGCGAAGCCGTCGAGCGAAGGCAGCATCACGTCGAGCAGCACCATGGCCGGCGCATCGCGACGGATCGTCTCGAGAGCCTTCGCGCCATCGCTCTCGGTCGAGACGGCGTAACCCTCGAGGGCCAGGTTGTCGCAGATCACTTCCGCGATGTGGACCTCGTCCTCGACGACCAAGAGGCGCTCGCCGCTCATGCTCCAGCTCCCGCTCGCGCCTTGGGCAGCCACACGCAGACGCGCATCCCGCCGCCTTCGAGGTGGTCTTCCGCGCTCAGATCGCCGTGCAGGGCGCGCGTCAGCTCGGCGACCATGTACAGACCGAGGCCGATACCCGGGCGCATGCGCACATCGTTGTCGTCGCCGCGCACGAAGGGCTTGAAGATCGATTGCGCGTCGGCGCCGCGCAGGCCCGGGCCGAAATCGCGCACGGAGAGCTCGGCGCGATTCCCCGCGCTGGCGACGTTGACCTCGACGCGCGGCGGGTCGCCGCCGTATTTGAGCGCGTTCGAGACCAGGTTCGCGACGATCGCGGACACGGCGCGCGGATCGGCGCTCGCGACCACGGCTCCGGAGGTGTGGAATTCCAGACGCGCTCCCGGCGCGAGGCCGGCCTGCTCGATGTCCTGGACGCAGCTGCGCACGTGGGCCGAGAGATCGAGGACTTCGGAGACGACTTCGGGCATGGTGCGCTGCAGCCGCGCCGCCGCAAGCAGGCCGTCGACCTGCTCGGTCAGTCGGTCGATGTCTTGGATCGCGTGCTCGAGGTAGCGCCGCGCCTTTTCGCCTTCCGCGCGGCCGAGCAGCAGGCTTTCGAGGTACAGGCGCGCGGATGCGATCGGTGAGCGCAGCTCGTGGGTCACCGCCGACAGGAAATCCTTGTGCTGGCGGTAGGCGAGCAGCTCGCGGTGCATCGAGCGCACGATCAAGGCCATGCCGCCGATCAAGAGCAGCACGAGGAACAAGCCCTCCGACAGGAACATGCGCAGCGTCTCATTGGAGGCGGCGCGCACTGCGTGGGCCTCTTCGGCTGTCAACGATTCACCGGAGCGAGCGATGCGCGCGATCAGGTAATCGCCTTGGCGCGAGAAGAACACGACCCACCACGCCAGCAGCACGAGCACCAGGGCGAGCACGCCCCAGTAAGCCTGCAGGATGCGGCGCGTGGAGATCATGGGACCAGCACGGCGAGCTTCTGGAGCGCGCGATCGAGTCCCTGTCCGACGCGCTCGACGTGCTCGGCGGTGTGCGCGAGCGAGATGAACGCGACCTCGAAGTACGACGGCGCCATCCACACGCCCTCGGCGAGCAAGAGAGGATGCAAACGCGCATACCGCTCCGCCGCGCGGCCGTCGATCGCGTGGAAGGCTCGCGGCGCGGGAGACTTCTGCATCCACAAGCCCAGGATCGATCCGACGCGCGACAGGCTGTGCTCGATCCCCGCGTCGCGCAGCGAAGTTGCGACGCGCTTTTCCAGCGCCGCGCCGAGTCGCTCCAACTGCTCGTAGGTCCCCGGGCGATCGAGCTCGCGCAGAGTTGCAATCCCCGCGGCCATGGCCACGGGATTTCCAGACAGTGTGCCGGCTTGATAGACAGGACCGAGGGGTGCGACGAGCTGCATGATTTCGTCGCGCGCAAGATACGCTCCGACCGGCATCCCGCCGCCGAGGATCTTGCCCAGGGTCACGATGTCGGGGTCGATGCCGGAAAGCTGCGCCATCCCGCCCGGAGCGACGCGGAAGCCGCTGATCACCTCGTCGAAGTGCAAGAGAGCCCCGTGCTCGCGCGTCAGCCGCCGCAGCGTGCGCAGGAATTCCCTGCGCTGCACGAGCAGGCCCGCGTTGGCCGGCAGCGGCTCGATCACCACGGACGCGATCTCGCTGCCTCTGCGCGCGAAAAGCTCCTCCACCGCGGCTTCGTCGTCGAGCGGCAGCACCTCGGTCATCGCCACGACTTCCGCCGGCACTCCCGCGGAAGAAGCCACGCCGAACGTCGCCAGTCCTGATCCGCCCTTGACCATCAACGCGTCGCAATGACCGTGGTAGCAGCCCTCGAACTTGACGATGCGCTGGCGTTTCGTGAATCCGCGCGCGAGGCGCACCGCGGACATGACCGCTTCGGTCCCGGTGGACACGAAGCGCACTTTGTCCGCGAAGGGGAAGCGGCGCAGCACCGCCTCGGCCAGCTCGACCTCGGCAGGACAAGTCGCTCCGAAGGAAAGTCCGTCGCGCGCCGCGCGCTCGACCGCTTCGATCACCGCCGGATGAGCGTGTCCGAGGATCAAGGGACCCCAGGAGCCCAGGAGATCGACGTAGGCACGGCCGTCGACATCGAAAATCTCCGCGCCGCTGCCGCGCGCGACGAAAGGCGGATCGCCGCGCACCGCGCCGAAGGCCCGCACCGGACTCGAGACTCCGCCGGGCATGGCCAGGCGCGCGCGCGCGAGGAGATTGCTCACGACAGCCATCCTTTCTGCAGCGCCTCGCGCCCGTGGTACGTGATCAAAAGATCCGCGCCCGCGCGAGTCAGACCCCAGAGCACCTCGCGCACCACACGAGCCTCATCGATCCAACCGCGCTGCGCCGCCGCCTTGACCATCGAGTACTCGCCCGAGACGTTGTACGCCGCGATCGGCAACAGCGTGCGCGCGCGCAGCCCGGCGATCACGTCGAGATAAGCCAAGGCCGGCTTGACCATCAGCATGTCGGCGCCCTCGTCCTCGTCGATCAGACTCTCGCGCAGCGCCTCGCGGCCATTGCGCGGATCCATCTGGTAGGAGCGCCGGTCCCCGCTCTTCGGCGCAGAGTCGGCCGCCTCGCGGAAGGGACCATAGAAGCCCGAAGCGAACTTGGTCGAGTAGGAAAGAATCGCCGTCTCGACGAATCCACCGCGATCGAGCTCGGCGCGGATCGCCGCGACACGCCCATCCATCATGTCGCTGGGCGCCACGATGTCGGCTCCCGCGCGCGCGTGGGCCAGGGCCATGCGCCCCAGGATCGGCAGGGTGTCGTCGTTGACCACGTGGCCTTCGTGCAGGACACCGCAGTGGCCATGATCGGTGTACGCGCACAGGCACACGTCGGTGATGATCGAGAGTTTTCCGCCGAAAGCATCGCGCAGAGCGCGAACAGCGCGCGGCACGAGGCCGTCGTCGATCGTGGCAGCGCTGCCGCGCGCATCTTTCTGATCGGTCAGGCCGAAAAGCAGCACGCTCGAGAGCCCCAGCTCCAAGTCTTCGCCCGCGCGCTCGACCAGCCGATCGATCGAAGTGCGCGAGATGCCCGGCATCGCGTCGATCTGCGTCTCCGTCCCCTTGCCTTCGAGGATGAAATGCGGCTGGATCAGCGCGTTGCGCGACAGACTGGTTTCCGCGAGGGAATCGCGCAGCACGCTGGTGCGGCGCAGGCGGCGGGTGCGACGGATCATGCGGGATTCTCCAGCTCTCGACACACACGGGCGACTTCGACGATCACGGATGCGCTGCGGTTATCACGCGTCCTGCGCGCCTGCCAACCGACTTCGGCGCAAGCGGCGAGTGTGCGCTCGCCGAGGGCGATCAGCACGGTGGAACCCTGCTCGATGGCGAGCTCGGATGCGATGCGCACCGCGGATGGGCTGAGCAGGACGCGCACGTGCACGCCGCGGACGATCTGCGCATCGCGGCGCGCCACCGTGCGGTAGAGCGGAAGGGGCTCGACCAGCAAGGCGCGCGAGACGAGCTCGCGCTCGAGCTCGCCGCTGGTTTTTTCGGCGCAGGGGAAAAGGACCCGCGCGCCTTCGATGCAATCGAGCTGCTGCGCGAGGACCATGGCGCCCTGATCGCCGACCAGCGTCGGCTCGAGCCCGGCCGCGCGCAACGCACTGGCCGTGCCTTCTCCGACGGCCGCGATCGCAACTCCGCGCTTGGGCGAAACACCCGCGAGCCTTCGCGCGGCTTCGCGGCTGGTGACCGCAAGAGCGTCGCCTTCGCGCAGGCTCGCGACGCGCTGAGCGAGCTCCGGCGCCTCGAGGTCCTCGAAAGCGATCACCTCTTCGACCACGACGCTCGCACCGAGTTCCGTGAGCCGGCTCTCGAGCTCGCTCGCGGTGGATCGCGAGCCCGTCAATGCGATCGTGCAACCGCACAACGGCCCCGTGTGCGCTCCGCTCGCGGACAAACGCTCGAAGGCCCTTCGAGCAGCGGCATCCGCAGTTTCAGCCTCCGCGCTCGCCCAGCGCGCGCTGTCTTGCGGCGTCGGATGTCCCGCGCCAAGAAATACGAACGCCTTGTACGGTCCATTGCCGGTCACGGCCGCGCCCAGCGGCAGATTGCAACCGCCGCCAGCGCTCTCGAGCAGCCGACGCTCCGCCGCCACGGCTCGCGCGCAGTGCACGTCATTCAGCTTGCGATCGAGCAGGGCCGCGAGGACCGTGTCGCCTTCGCGAATCTGGATCGCGAGAGCTCCCTGGGCCGGCGCGGGCACGAACCATTCGAGGCTCAATTCGACGTCGTGCAGGCCCGAGAGGTCCAGCCCGAGCCGATCGAGGCCCGCCGCGGCGAGCACGATCGCGTCGTAGCGCCCATCGCGCAGGCGCAGCACCCGCGTCGGCACATTGCCGCGCAACACCCTGGCTTGAAGGTCGGGCCGCAGCAATTGAAGCTGCGCAATGCGCCGCGGCGAGCTCGTCCCGACCTGTGCATTCTCGCGCAGCGGAAGAAAAGCCGTGTCAGGCTCGTAAGCCGCCGGTCGCACGAGCAATCGCTCCGCCGCCGAAGCGCGCGCGGGCACCGCGGCAATCACCAGGCCCGGCGTCATCGCAGTCGGCAGATCCTTGTGGCTGTGCACCGCGAGATCGACCCGCGACTCGAGCAGCGCCTGCTCGATCTCACCAGTGAAAAACGCCTTGCCCTCGACGTTCTGCAGCGGCACGTTGTCGATCAGATCCCCGCGTGTCTTCAACACGACCAGCTCGCACTCCGCCTCGGGGCTGAGCAGCGACGCGACATGGCGCGCCTGCCACAACGCGAGATCCGATCCGCGAGTTCCAATCCGCAGCTTCATGGCGTTCCGTTGCTCCCTCTCTGCGATTCGAGCCAGCGCTTGATGGCGCGGATCGGCGCATGCTCCAGCCTCCCGAAGGCCTGGCGAGCCCACTCCTCGACCGCGCGGCGTTGATCTCCGGAAAGCGCGCTGAAGCGCTGGTCCGACAAGCTCGACAATTCGCGCTCCAGAATCTCGCGCGACTCCCCGTGCATCTCGGCCACGGTCTTCGCCGCGCCTCGGTCGAGAAATGCCTGAGCCAGACTCTCGAGTTTCTGCTCGATCAGGACCTCGGCCTGCGCGGCCGCGCTCTCGCGCGCTTTGCGGTTCTGCTCCGCTTGCGCCCGCAGTCCCTCGAGATCGAAGATCGTGACCCGCGGATCGTCGCAGGCTTCGAGATCGCGGGGGATAGCAAGATCGAGCGCGGCCAGGCATTCGCCCGCCGGCAGGCGATCCGCCATCGATTTCAGCGCATTCGACGTGACCACGATCCCCGGCGCGCGAGTCGCGCTGACCAGCGCATGAACCGGCGGCCCGCTGCGAAGGAAATCCTCAATGCTCGATGCCTGCGCGCCGAGCGGCTCGGCCAATCGCGCAGCTGTCTCCGGCCTGCGGCTCGCAACGGCGCGCACGCGGAACCCCGCGCTCTGCGCGTGAGTGATCGCGAGCTGCGCCATCGCGCCCGCGCCGATCACCGCCAGATCGCGCTGCCCCTGCGGCAGTTGCTGCGACAACCGTGCGAGACCGATCGACACCACAGAAACCGGATGGCGCGAAAGCGAAGTCGCCGTGCGCACTTCCTTGCCGACCTGGAAAGCTCGATTGAAGAGCGGCGTGAGCAGCGAGCCGCACAGCCCATCGTTCTCCGACCTCGCGTGCGCCGCGCGCGCCTGAGCCAGAATCTGATCCTCGCCGACCACCAGCGACTCCAGCGAGCAGACGATCCGGAACAGCCGCCGCGCCGCGTCCAGGCCCGCATCGAAGCACAGGCTCGATTCGAGGTTCGCATCATTGCTGAACAGCCGCGCGATCGCCTTGCGGTCCGCTTCGCAAGGCAGATGGCCCTCCTCGCGCGCGAACACGACTTCCGCTCGATTGCAGGTCGAAAGCAACACGAGCTCCGAAGCTCCAAGCTCGTCCGCCGCGCGGCGCGCGAAGCTGCGCTCATCGCCGATATTCCGCTTGACCTCTTCGAGGACAGCGACGTCGACTTGACGCAGCGAGAGTCCGGCGATTGCGATGCGTTCCACGACGATGGTCTTCTGGCGCGAGGGTGCGAGACGGTCGGGGTTATCGGCCACACGATGGGGCAGGCAGGAGGGAGGAGTGTCATCGCTGTGTCATCGCTGGCGGGAATCGCAAAAGTCCCCAATTCGCGCTCGCCTCGGGCCCTCGGGCTGACGAAGATCGGCCCGCCTCCATGGGGAATTCCAAGCGCGCCATCCTGCTCGTCAACCTCGGCTCGCCCACGTCGCCCACGCCCGCGGCGGTCGAGGCATTCCTCGAGGAATTCCTGTCCGATCGACGCGTCGTCGACCTGAATCCCTGGCTGTGGGGCCTGCTGCGCAAGCTCGTGATCCTGCCGCGGCGCAGCGAAGTCGTTGCGCGGGCCTACGCGAG
Source organism: Planctomycetota bacterium (assembly GCA_035490315.1). Classification (GTDB taxonomy): domain Bacteria; phylum Planctomycetota; class UBA1135; order UBA1135; genus JADJQU01. The sequence continues at coordinate 28,893 of DATHET010000080.1, read as the reverse complement.
CATCTGGACCAAGGATGGATCGCCGTTGATCGTCCATGCGCGGGATCTTTGCGCGCGACTGCGCGAGCGCCTGCCTGAAGCGCGCGTCGAGATTGCGATGCGCTATGGCGAGCCTTCGCTGCGCTCGGTGGTCGGCGGTCTAGCGCGCGAGGGGATCGAGCACGTGCGTGTCGTGCCGCTCTTCCCTCAGTTCAGCGAAGCGACCACTGGCTCGATCTTGGCCGAAATGAAGTCCGTGGTAGCCGGGCTCGGTCGTCCGCTCGCCTGGGATTCGATCGACACGTTTCACGCCGATCCCGGATACATCGCCGCCCTCGCCGCGCGCGTGCGCGAGAGTCTCGCCCTCGGGCCGGTCGATCACTATGTGTGGAGCTTCCACGGCCTGCCGCTGCGCTTCATCGAGCGCGGCGATCCCTACGCGTCGCAGGCGAATGTCACAGCGCGTCTCCTCTCCGAGCAATTGGGCCTGCGCGCCGACCAGTGGTCCCTCGTCTGGCAATCCCGCTTCGGTCGAAGGAAATGGCTCGAGCCCGCCGCGGATCTCTTCGTGCCTGCCTTGGCGAAAAAACACCCGCGCGTCCTGATCGCCTGCCCGGCTTTCGCGGCCGACTGCCTCGAAACGCTGGAGGAAGTCTCGGTGCGCCTGCGCGATTCCTTTCTCGCGAGCGGCGGAGTCGAGCTGCGCAGCGTGCCCTGCCTCAACGCCGATCCAGCCTGGGCCCTGGCCCTGGCAGGGATCTGCACGGCGCGCTAGCTGGTCGACACCCCGGAGCGCCGAGCCTGGGTAGCGTGCCCCGCGGGGATGGAGACGGACAATCGCTGCGCTCACACTTCGTTGCTCAGCGGGCTCGGGGATCCTTCCTATTTCAGGGACTCCCGGACTCCATCGCACTTGGTTAGGCTGTGCGCCGGATCATCCAGCGCGCGAGCTGGAAGCTCCTCCTTGCAGCATCCGTTCCATCCGCGCGTCCGCCGGCGCCGCGGGCTGGGGTGTCCGACAAGTCGGGCTCAGCTTCCTTCCCGCGCGAGCTTCGTCGGTCCGTCGGTGACGCCTCGTCTCGCCGGGCTAATGCACCGATCAGTTCCCGATGCCACCTTGGCTGCTTCGCCCGGCCAACTTCGTCCAATGCTCATCCTGCGCTCGTTTCCCGTGGTACCTGCTCTTGTCGCGCTCGTCGTCGGCCTCTCCCCAGCTTTGCATCCAGCGGAGCTTTCCGCGTCGACGGGATCGAGTGTTGCGGACATCGCCTGGCAAAACAGCTACGAGAAGGCCCTGGAGGCCGCCAAAGCCGAGCACAAGGTCATCTTCATCGCCGTCAACATGGACGGCGAAGGCGCGAACGATCGGTTGGCGAAGAACGTGTACACCGATCCGGGCGTGGTTGCACTCAGCAGCTCGACGATCAACGTGATCGCGTCCATCGCGGCGCACTCCAATGCCGGCGTCCCCTGCACGCGCTTCAAGGTCGGCGCGTGCGACATCCACCAGGTGTGCGAAAAATCGGTCCGCAAAGGTGTCGTCAATGCCGATGAGACCGGCAGCATCGTCGCTCCACAACACGTGTTCCTGGATTGCACGGGTCGGGCGCTGCTCTCCGTGCCGTATGAGATCTCGGTCCAGGAACTGGAATGGTGCCTTGCGACTGCGGTGAGGAAAGCCGATCCGACCTCGAAGCTCGCGATGCCTGCGGGCGCGCACATGCCCAGCCGAGTCGTCATCGGCGCGGTGTACGACCCGAAAAGTGGAGTTGGCGGAGCGCTCAAGCCGCTGACGAAAGAAGGTATCGACAAGCTCATCTCGGACGTCAAGCGAGGCTTGCTCGATTGGGACAAGCGACAGACGGCACTCTGGGGCATACTGCATTCCGACCTTCCCGAGGCGCTCGATTTCATACGCTCCGACTTGCGCTCGGGCAGTGGAGACGATGAGCGCAAGCGGATCTTGCGCGCTATGGGAGCGGTGTCGCCGCAGGTCTATTGGGAGATGGCGGCGGAGTTCATCAGTGCGGACGACGACGAGTTGCGTCAGGAAGCGTCGGCCGCGCTCGAGCAAATGGGCGCGCCTCAATCGCTCAAGGCGATCGAGAAGCAACTTGCGAAGGAAAAGAAGCCCGAAGTGAGGAAAGACCTGATCCGCGCCCTCGCGGCCTGCGGCGCGAGAGATCCGAAGGTGCGCGCGACCGTCGTGAAGCGTGTGCGCTCGGAGAAGGACGAGCTGGTGCGCATCAGCTCGATCGTGGGTCTGGGACTGATGGATCAAGACGAAGACGTCCGTGCCTGCCTGCAGGAGACGCTGAAGTCCGAGGATGACTCGTCGCGAATTCCGGCGGCGTTGGCGATGGCGCTTTCCCGCGACGACAACTATCTCGCAGTGCTCGATCCCATGCTCAAGGCCAAGAACAGTCCCGCATTCGCGGACGCGCTGAAGCGCTCCGTGGAAGTTCTGCGAGGCGGGCCGATCGGCCGGTTGCAGGTTCCCTTGTGGACCGTCTGCAAGGACACGATTCCGCGCGAGCGCACGCTCGGGATCTGGGAACAGTAAAGATCCGTGCTTGATCCGAGGGAACAGACGTTCAAATCGTCAGACCGAAGCGGATCCGCTCGTCGCAGTCTCTGCTTGCCAACGTAGCTATCCGAGTATCGAGAGGTCCGTTGACGCGGCTGGAGACTCTGAGTTGTCGGTGCACAGCCGCTCTCGCTGCACACATCGACAGTTCAGGGCTGATTCATGCGTCTAGCTGGCGACGTCGTGGAAGCGTGCGTTCTGCTCCGCCAGTTTGCGAATCAGAGGCGCGGGAGTGAAACGCGCGGCTGTGGGGCCGCGAGTCTGGATGTCGGCGGCAGAGGAGATCTTTTGCAGGCGGGCGAGGACTTCGCGCGTCCCGAGCTGATCGGCCCAGCGCAGAAGGCCGCCGCGAAAGGGCGGGAATCCCATGCCGAAGACGGTGGCGAGGTCGAGCTCGCGCGGGCCGGCGATCACGACTTCTTCGAGCGCGAGGGCGGCTTCGTTGAGCATCGCCATGAACATGCGATCGAGCATCACTGCGTCCGTCAGGTCCTGCGGCGGAACGCGCGCGCTGCCGAGGAGTCGCGCGACCGCGGGGTTGGCGACGCGCTGCTTGCCCTTCGAATCCTTGCCGTGCAGGTAGAAACCCGCGCCGCTCTTTTTGCCCTTGATTCCCGCGTCGAGCAGACGTTTCAGGAACCCCGAGGAGGCCATCCGCGCTCCATAGGCCTTCTCCAGCGACTCGGCCGCGTGGGCAGCGATGTCGAATCCCACTTCGTCGAGCAATTCCATCGGCCCCATCGGCATGCCGAACTCGCGCGCGAGTCGATCGATGCGCTCGACCTCGACGCCCGCTTCGAACAGCCGCGCCGCTTCGTCGAGATACGGCCCGAGCAGTCGATTGACCACAAAGCCCGCCTTGTCCGCGGTGATCACCGGCGTTTTTCCGAGCTTCAGCGCGAGCTTCGCGATCGCATGCACGACTTCATCCGAAGTCGCCGCGCCGCGCACCACCTCGACCAGCGGCATCTGGGCCACCGGGTTGAAGAAGTGCATGCCCACGACGCGCTCGGGATGGGGAAGCGATGCGGCGATCGCGTCGACGGAGAGCGACGACGTGTTCGTGGCGAGGATCGCGTCGGCCGGAAGCATGCCGGCCAGCTCGCCGAAGACCTTGGCCTTGATGTCCAGGCGCTCCGCGACGGCTTCGACGACCACGTCGCAGCCCGAGAATTCCTTCAAGCCCACGCCAGCGCCGAGGCGATCGATCGCCGCGTTGACTTCGTTGATCGGCAAGCGGCGGCGCTTCGCGTCCTTGGCGACATTCGCGCGGTGGAGCAGCAGAGCGCGGTCGAGAGGCGCGCGCTCGACGTCGGAGAGCCGCGTCCAGAATCCCTTCTGCGCGGCGAGCATCGCGATGCCCGCTCCCATGACGCCGGCGCCGACCACGCCGACCGAGTGCAATTCGCGCGCGTCGGCGCCGCTGGGGAGCTTGCCGAGTTTCTTGGCCTCTTCCGACAGGCGGAAAATCGAGACCAGATTCTTGCACACCGGGCTGATCATCAACCGCGCGAGAGCCTGGGCTTCGTGCTCCAATCCCTCTTCGATGCGCGTCGACGGCGCGGCGATCACCAGCGGGATCACCGCGAGCGGCGCGGGATAATGGCCATGGGTCTTCGACTGCACATCGGCCGTGACCTTGCGGCGGATGATCGCCTTCGCGATCGGATTCTTGTCGACCATCCACGAGCTCGCGCCGCGATCGAAGCGCGAGCAGCGCATGCGGCCCATGGCGATGTCGCTCGCCACGCGCACGAGGTACTCAGGCCAGGTCAGGCGATCGACCATGCCGGCGCGCAGAGCCCGCTTGGGATCGAATAGCCTTCCGGTCAGGATCGCGTCGAGCGCCGCGGGGATTCCGATGCGTCGCGGCAAGCGCTGCGAGCCGCCCCAGCCGGGCAGGATGCCGAGCTGCACTTCGGGCAGGCCGATGCGCGAGCTCGGATGGTCGGCGAGCACGATGCGGTCGCAGGCCAGGGCCATCTCGAAGGCTCCGCCGGGCACCGGACCTCCGACCGCGGCGACTTTGAAGGCCGCGAGGTGGGCGAGTTTCTGGAACAGCGACTGTCCGTAGCGGCCGAGCTCCAAGGCGAGGGCCTGGTCCTCGATCTTGACCAGAGCTTCGAGGTCGGCGCCGGCGGCGAAGGAAGTCGGCTCGCGTCCGGTGATCACCAGCGCGCGCGGCTTTTCCTTCGCGACCTCGTCGAGGGCCGTTTCGAAGTCGGCCATCAGCGCGAGGTCGAGCACGGCGAGCTTGCGGTGGGGCGGAGCGAGCACGAGCAGCATCAGGCCCGGCTCGGGCCGCTCGAGGCGGATGCAGGTGCCGCGCGGCGGCGCGTCGGCGGGCATCAAGGCCTGGAATTTTTCGTTCACGCGCGGCTCCGTTCGAGCAGCATCGAGCCGCCCTGTCCGCCGCCGATGCACATCGAGGCGAGGCCGAGCTCGCCGTCGACGATCGCCAGCTCGATCGCCGTGGTCAGGATCAGGCGCGCGCCGGTCGCGCCGACAGGGTGGCCGAGGGCGATCGCTCCGCCGTTCTTGTTGAGCATCGCTGGATCGATTTCGCCCAGGCGCGTGGCTCGGCTGAGGTGCTCGCGCGCCCAGCTGTCACTCGCGAAGGCGGCCTGGCAGGCGAGGACCTGGGCCGCGAAGGCTTCGTTGATCTCGATCGCCGAGATGTCGCTCATCGCGACGCCGGCCTGGTCGAGGGCGAGCGCGGTCGCGTAGACAGGGCCGAGGCCCATGCGGGAGGGCTCGAGGCCGGCCCAGGCCCAGGCGCGGATGTCGGCAAGCGGAGTGAGGCCGAGCTCGTGGGCGCGCTCGGGCGTGGTGATCAAGAGCGCCGTCGCGCCGTCGGTGATGCCGCAGGAATTGCCGACGGTCACGATGCCGTCGGGCTTCTCGAAGTAGGGCTTGAGCTTGGCGAGGCCTTCCATGCTCTGGTCGTCGCGGATGCCGTCGTCGTGCACGCTCGCGAGGTCGCCTTCCTTCGCGCCGAGCGGCAGGTGCGGCACGATTTCGCGCGCGAAACGGCCGCTGTCGCGCGCTTTCGCGGCGCGATGGTGGCTGGTCATCGCGTAGCGATCGGCGGCTTCGCGCGTGATGCCGAAATCGCGCGCGAGGAGCTCGGCGGTGCGCCCCATGATCATGCCGCTGACGGGATCGGTCAGACCTTCCATCAGGGCGACGCGCGGAGCGAGGAACTTCGGGCGGAAAGTCGCCAAGGCGGCGACGCGCGCACCGACGGTTCGTGCGCGCGAGAGGCGCTCGAACATGGCCGTCATCCCCGGACCGTAGGTCAATGGGTACTGGCTCATCACTTCGACGCCGACGCACAGGAAGAGATCGCCGCGGCCGGCCTCGATCAAGGTGCAGGCGCTGGTGACGGCGTCCATGCCGCTGGCGCAGTTGCGGCCGATGGTGCGCGCGGGGACGCTTTCGGGAACGCCGGCGCGCAGGGAGAGCACGCGGGCGACGTTCGCTTGGTCCTGCGGCGGGCCGACGCAGCCGACGATCACTTCGTCGATCGAGTCCGTGGGAATTCCGGTGCGCAGGAGCAGCTCGCGCGCGGCCACGGCGCCGAGGTGGGCGGCGTTCTCCTGCTTGAAGACTCCGCCCGACTTCATCTGCGGAAGGCGCAGGCCGGCTGCGAGCACGCAACGGGCACGCTGGGTCGGGACGTGGATCATCGCTGGAATCGCGGCATCGCGGCCGCGATCGCGTTCGGCTCACTTCGGTCGGCGGTCAAGGTAACGCTTCTCCTTCATCTCGGTCTCCATTCCCAGACTGGCCAGCAGCTTTTCGCGCGGCATGGCCGTGATGCGATTGGGCGCGACTTCCGTGGCATTGAAGATCGCCTTGCGGATCGCGGCGGAAGTGGCTTCGCCGTCCGCTCCCGCGCGTGGACAGAAGAGCACTTCCAGCTCGTCGAGCTCCAGCGGGTCGTTGTTGCGCTTGGTCAGCACGACCTGCCATTCCTCGACCTCGTGCATCTGCATGAGCAACGTGCCCATCGCCGAGAGATCGACCAGCGTGCCCTTGATCTTGGTCAGATTGAGCGCGTGCTGCTCGCTGACGCGGCGCAGCTCGCTCGCGATGCGCGGCAGTGTCCGGCCGCAATGCGGGCAGGGCTCGTGAGTGATCCCGCCGATGCACAGATCGCCGGTGCGGTAGCGCATCACGCAGGTCCCATGTCCGGTCAGGCCGGTGTAGACCAGCTCGCCGTCGCTGCCTTCGGGGAGCACCGCGCCCGACTTCGGGTCGATGATCTCGAATACGCCGAGGTCGGGGAACACGTGGTATCCGCTGGACACTTCATGGGCTGTCGGGCACTCCGAGAAGGCCATGCGCGACTCGGTGAAGCCGTAGGTGCCGAGGATCGTTACCTTGCCGGCGCCGCAGCTTTGCAGGGCCTCCTGCATCTTGACCTTCATGCCCGGCGGAACCTTCTCCGCGCCGAGCACGACGGTGTGCACGCGCGAGAGGTTGCGCTTCTCTTCGCTCGCGCGGCGCAGCATGTGGTAGACGAAGCCCGGAGTGCCGACGAGCGCCGTGGCGGCGATGCGCTCGGAAAGTTTCAGGCTGCCGTCGCTGCCCATCACCTTGCCGCCGCCGCTGGGAACGACCATGCGGCCGGTGGTGAAGCCGCCGATCGTGAGGGCCCAGAAAGCAAGGTGCGGCGCGAACGGGAACAAGTTGACGATGCGCTCTTGATTGGAATTGATCGCGGCGATGTCGAACATGCGCGCGATCGCTTCGCCGAGCACGTCGAGATCGTGGGGCGTGTAGGCGAAGGCGACCGGCTCGCTCGATCTTCCCGTGGTGAACGTGAGGAAGTTCGGCGTGTAGGCGTAGGTCAGCTTTTCGCGCGCGCGGGCTCCGCCGAGCACCAGCGGCAATTTGCGCGACAGGGGCCAGGCTTCGCGGATCCGTTGCGGCGTCGGAGCGAGGATGAAATCCAGCTTGCGCGCGGGATCGGTTTGCGCCGCGAGCAGGTCCTGCTTGGTGGTGAACGGCAGCCGCGCGAGGTCGGCGACGCCGCGGATCGAGCGCGGGTCGACGCCGGCCTGGTCGATCATCCGCCGGTACCAGGCCGAGAAGGGATACAGCTCCTCGCGCACCATCCGCGCCACCGCGAGGTCCTGAATCTGCCTGTGCTCTCCGGCGGAAGCGCGGGCCAGCCGGGTCCAGGAAGCCGTGCTCCTCATCCTCGATAGGCCTGCGCGGCGGCTTGCATCCGCACAAGTTGCGCCTGCGAGGCCTTGCACTCAAGCCCGGAGGGCAGCAAGTTCCAGGATTCGGGAGGCTCTCCCGGGGCGCCGCTCGGGCCCCGGGCGCCTCGCGCCGATGTAAGGAAGCCCTTCCTCATGGCAGTCGATCTCAACCACGACGAGTCCGCCGGATTCGTCAACCATCGTCGTCCGCGGACCGTGCTCGTGCTCGGCGGCGGCGGCATGCGCGGCATGGCCCACGTGGGCGTGCTCCGCGCCATGGAGACCCTCGGCCTGGAGTACGACGCGATCATCGGCACGAGCATCGGCAGCCTGGTCGGCGCCATGGCGGCCGGCGGGTTCAGCGTCCCGCGCATGGAGGAGATCATCCGCGGACTGCACCGCGAGGATTACTTCCGCCTCAACGTGATCAAGTTCCTGCTCAAGGGCGTGCGCGCGCCGAGCATGTACCGCGGCGATCTGTTCCGCCAGCGTCTCGAAGAGCTGCTGCCGAAAGTGAAATTCGGCGAGACGAAGGTGCCGTTTTATTGCAACGCGGTGCGCCTCGAAAATGGCGGCAGCGTCTTCTGGGGAACGCCGGCCTTCGACAAGATCGATCTCGTCGACGCGGTCTATTCTTCCTGTGCTCTACCGGGAATCTTCGAGCCCTACGAGCGCGACGGCTGGCACTACATGGACGGCGGCATCGTCGACGCGGTGCCGCTGCGCTTCGCGAAGACGCTGCGGCCGGAGCTCGTGATCGCGGTCGACCTCTCGGTCAAGTCGACGTACAAGACGCCCAATTACAAGAGCCGTGTCGCGAGCACGATGTTCCGCGCGTTCGAGATCGCCGAGGAAGTGATCGTCGAGCAGTCGCTGCACATGCACGTCGACTACAACACGGCGCTGATCCAGCCCAAGGTCGGCCACCTCGCGAGATTCGATTTCGACGACGTCGGCGATATCGTGCAGCGCGGGTACGACGAAGCGATTCGGGTGCTTTCGTCGCACGCGGCGACGCGCGACTGGGTCATTCCGCGGGTCGTCGAGGGGCTGACTTGCCCGGTGACGCCGCGGGACTTCGTTTCCATCCGCCTCGATCCGGCCGCCTGCATCGGCTGCGGACTGTGCGAAGCGGTGTGCGAGACCGAGGCTTTCTCGGCCCGCGGGCCCAAGGCGACGGTGCGCAAGCTCGCCAACTACGAGTGCTCCCGCGACCACGCCTGCGCGCGCAACTGCCCGACTGGGGCGATTCGACTCGGAAACCTGTAGCGGTCCGGGCGCCGAGCTCGCGGGCCCCATTCGATCGTACGTCGGTACGGAGCCAGGCTCGACCACGACACCCCTCGGTCGGCCGCGCGGAGCGCGGCCGACCGAGGGGTGTCGTGGTCGAGCCTGGCTCCGTACCGCAGGTCCGAAAAAAAGCGAGAAGAGCGGGACGGAAGGCGCGTCCACTGCATCCTTGGACTTCGGATGGATGCAGAAATCAGCAATGCCGAGATCGAAAGGCTGCTCGCGCATTCGGAGTGGCTTTCCGGGCTGGCGCGACGACTGGTGCGCGATCCGGGTGCGGCGGAGGACCTGGTCCAGGACACCTGGCATGCGGCTCTGCGCTCGGGGCAGGGGAAGGAGCGCGGGTGGCTCGCGACGGTGATCTCGAATCTGGCGCGAGCGCGCGCGCGCGGCGAGGTGGCGCGGCGCGAGCGTGAGCGGCACTTCGCTCCATCCGAAGACATCGAGGGGCCTGATCAACTCGTCCAGCGCGCGGAGTCGCAGCGAAATCTGCTGGCTCACGTGCTCGCGCTCGACGAGCCGTATCGCACGACCTTGCTCGCCCGCTACGTCGAAGGCCGCAGCGCGGCGGAGATCGCGCGGCGCAGCGGAGTCAACGAGAGCACGGTGCGCACGCGGCTCGCTCGCGCCTTGGAGCAGTTGCGCGCGCGTCTCTCCAGCGAGCATCGCGACGACCGCATGCTCGGCCTCGCCGGACTGCTGACCGGCTCGCGGAGCGCAAGCACGACGACGGGAATTTCGACGATCGCGGGCGCGGGAATCGGAGCCTTGATCATGAGCACGACGACGAAAATTGCCCTGGCGGCCGCGGTTCTGCTCTGCGCCTGGCTCGCGTGGATGCCTTCGACACAGGATTCGACCGACGTGAAGCTCGCGACAGATACGCAGACGCCCAGCTCGACCCAGGGTCTTCCATCGCTGGAGAGCTCGAACCAGCGCGAAGCGCTCGAGCAGGTAGCCGCCGCTCCCGCTCCGCCGGCTGAGCCGGTCCTCCCCGCGAAGCCCGCTGCCGCCGAACGCAAGGCCACGTTCGAGATCCTGTTCACGCGCGACGGCGCACCCGTGCCGGATGTGACCGCCTGGCTCATCTTCGAGGAGGGGCCGGGATTTCCGATGAGGAGGAACGCGGTGTTCTTCCACAAGCTGCTGGACAGCCGGTTCACATGGCCGAGCGACTGTCCAAAACAGGCCAGTGATTCCCGCGGCATCGCTACGTTCGAGGAGCTGCCCGCCGCGACCTATTTCATTGGTTTCGAGACCTCGAGCGCGAGCGATCGCCCGACTCACCTGGGCGCGGGCATGGTCCTCAGCGGCCGGCAGCCCCGATATCGTTTCGAGCTGCGGCTGGGCTCGGGCTCGATCCATGGGACCGTGTTCGACGATCTCGGCCGACCGCGACCAGGCGTCGGCGTGATGGCCAGCGTGCGCGATGGCGATCCCCTGCGGAAGCTGCGACACACGGCCTTGACCCTGACCGACGAGCGCGGAGCCTATCGCCTGGCCGATCTGCGCGATGCGGAGTACGACGTCGTGATGGAGATCGACGCAAACTTCGACGGCCGTGGAGAAGCTCAACAGACGAGCATCCGATTGGGGCCCGGCGAGGACCGCGAGCTCGATTTCGGCAGCGTTCTGCCAGCTTCGCGCTGGTCAGGTCGTCTGCTGAACGCATTCGGCGAGCCGTTTCCTGGGACGCCACGGCTTGCGTTGGAACGGGAGCGCTCGGCGGACAAGCTCACCACGCCATGCGACGACCAGGGAAAGTTCCAGGTCGCATTCACCCCCGGAAACTGGCGTGTGCATGCCTTCGCGGCGGGATGCTCCCTGGCCGGTTTCGACCTCGGCGTCCACCAGCTTCCCGAAGCGGATCTGGTGCGCGACCTGATCGTTCCTGGATGTCGTCTGCAAGGTCGCGTGTCGGCCGTCGATCCGGCTGCGGCGCTGCCTCAAGAATTGTTCATCTCCCTGCACCCGAAGAATCACGATTATCCCGCGGCATTCCGCGACGGCGCGGTGGTCGAAGGAGGTCACTTCCAGATCGACGGGCTCGAGCCCGGCACCTGGGTGATGGACATCTGGCCTGGCGCGCTCGAGACTCCGAACGAATTCGACATCTACGAAGGCGTGCGCTCCGTCGAGCGCGATCTGCGCTGGATCCTGCGCTGACGAAAAAAACCGCCTCGCGCCCCGTCCTACCGGGGATTGACGTGGCGTTTCGCCACCTGGTGCTAATCTGCTGCCATGGCATCGTTGGCACCCTTCCGCGCGACTCCAGAGCGACCCTGGGACCGCGATTGCGCCGCTCACCTCGCGCGCCGCGCCGGGTTCGGAGCCACGCCGACCGAAATCGATCGCCTGGTCGATCTGGGCTGCGAAGCCGCCGTCGCGAGCTTCCTCGACTGGCCGGAAACGGAGACCGGCCTCGACCGCCGCCAGGCGGAGCTGGGCACCGCCCTGGCCGAGCTGGGGGCCACCGAGGGTAGCGACACCGAGGGCGTTTCGCGCCTGCGCATGCAATGGCTGTGGCGCATGGTCGGCACGGCCCATCCCCTGCGCGAAAAGCTGGCCATGCTGTGGCACGACCACTTCGTGACGGCGGAGAGCAAAGTGATCCGCGCCGGCCTGGTGCGCCAGCAGTACGACACGTTCCAGCGTCTGGGAGCCGCGAGCTTCCGCGAGCTGGCCGGCGCGATCTCGCGCGATCCGGCGATGCTGGTCTACCTCGACAACCGGGTCAGCAAGAAAAAGCACCCCAACGAGAACTGGGCGCGCGAGCTGCTCGAGCTGTTCACGCTCGGCGTCAACCGCTACCAGCAGCGCGACGTCGCCGAGATCGCGCGCGTGTTCACCGGCTGGACCACACCCGATCGGAACAGCGGGCCTTTCCAATTCGATTCCGCCGATCACGACACCAACGACAAGCTGGTGCTCGGCCAGGCGATCAGCGGGCGCAAGGGCGCGGCGGGGGAGGAGGAGGGCGATGAGGTCATCGACCTGCTCGTGAGCCGCGAGGAATGCGCGCAGTTCATCGCGAAGAAGCTCGCGATCTGGTTCGTCGCGCACCAGCCGCCCGCGGAGCTGGTCGACGGGCTCGCCGGCGATTTCGCGCGAGCGAAGACCTCGATCCGCGAGACCCTGCGCGCTCTGTTCACGTCGGAGGCCTTCTACGCGCCCGAGTTCCGCTTCCAGATGCACAAGTCGCCGGTCGAATGGGCGGTCAGCGCCGCGCGTCTGCTCGGCGTGCGCAACATCCACACCTTCGGCCTCGAGCCGCGGCTCGCGCGCATGGGCATGCGATTGTTCGAGCCGCCCTCGGTCGCGGGCTGGGAATGCGGCCGTGCCTGGACGCAGTCGTCGCAGCTCGCGGAGCGCTACGAGCTGGCCCTGGCCTTCTCGGCCGTTTCGCATTCCAAGCGCGCGGTGTTCGGCGCTCCCGCCGCGGATTTCCAGCTGCTCCATTCCGAAGCGGCCGAGGACAGCGCAGCCCTCGTCAATCGCTTGAGCGCGCATCTGCTGCACCGCGAACTCCAGCCCGCCGCTCGCGCCGTCGTCGCAAGCCACCTCGATGAAGCCCTGCCGGTGACCGCCAGCGGAGCCTCGCGCGACCACGAGCGCCGCGAGCGCGTGCGCGCGGTCGTGCACATGCTGCTGTGCTCTCCGGAATTCGCACTCGCCTGAACGCTCCCATGAACCTGACCCGCAGATCCTTCCTCGGAACGACGGTGAGCGCCCTGGGCGGTCTCGCCTTGACGCCCTCGTGGCTCAGGGCCACGTCGCGCCTCGCGCGCGGCGGCGAGCGTCGGCTGGTCGTGATCGAGTTGCGCGGCGGCCTCGACGGCCTGGCCGCGCTGCAGCCGATCAATTCCGAGCGCCTGTTCCGCGTCCGGCCGACCCTGGCGAAGCCCGCCGGGCAGCTGCACGCGATCGCCGCCGATTGCGCCATGCACCCGCGCCTGGTGAACACCGCGAAGCGCTTCCAGGAAGGCGGGCTCGGCCTGTGGCGCAGCGTCGGCCACGACGCGCCGAGTCTCTCGCACTTCGAGAGCCGCGACTGGTGGGACGAAGGCCGCGTCGCCGACGTGCGCAGCGGAATCGGCTGGCTGGGAGCCTACGGCGAAGCCCTTTCCGCCGATCCGCTGTCGATGCTCGCGATCGGCGACGGCGCGCTTCCCGGTTCGTTCCGCGGTCCGACGCGCCGTCCACCGGCGGTGGTCAGCTTGACCGGACTGGAATTCCACGGACCCGCTTCGGCCGACAAGCAGCTCGCGAAGCGACGTGTCGACGCGCTCGAGCGCATGCTCGCGGCCTGTGGCGGAGACAGCGAGCGCGATTTCCTCGCGCGCGCCGCATTGGAAACGGCCGACGCGTCGCGTCGCCTCGGCGCGGCCGAGGAATTCCGTCCGCGCACGAATTGGCCGCGCACGCGGCTCGCGAACGATCTCGCCGCGGTCGCGGCCGTGATCGACAGCGATTTGCCGACGCGCGTGTTCCACGTCGTCCAGAACGGCTTCGACACCCACGCCGGCCAGGGCCCGAGCCTTGATCGCCTGCTCGGCGAGTTCGACGGCGCCCTCGAGGCCTTCCTGCAGCATCTGACGAAGACCGGTCGCATCGGCGAAGTCCTCGTGATGACCACGTCGGAATTCGGCCGTCGTGTCGCGGAGAGCGGCGACGGCGGGAACACGGGCACCGACCACGGCACGGCCAACATCATGATGTTCGCCGGCGGCAAGACGATCCCGGGCTTGATGGGCGCCGCGCCCGACCTCGAGCACCTCGACGCCTCGGGCAACTACGCCGCCGCGGTCGACTTCCGCCGTCTCTACGCGGGTGTGCTCGCCGGTTGGTTCGGCGCGGATTCGGAGCTGCTGCTCGGCCCCGGATTCCCGGCGGAAAGCGTGGTGAGCGCGTGAGACGCCTGGCCTGCACGCTGTTCGTCCTGCTCGCGGCCTGCAGCTCGACGCGCGAGGCCGACTCGCAGCCGATGGTTTCGCCGCCGTCGAATCCTGCTCCCGAAGTGGCGCAGAAGAAGCCCGCTCCACCCGCGCGCACCGCGCTCGATGCGAAGCCCGCCGCCGTGCCGATGCCCGCCGTGCCGCCGATCCAGAAGTCCGCGCGCGGAACCGCGAACAACGAAGCGCGCGATCAAGGCGGCGAGCTCGCGCGCAACGCCTTCGTGATCGGCCGACTTCCCGAAGCCGGCCAGCGCGCGTCCTTCCCCTTCGAGGCCAAGGCCGGCGAGCAATCCCTGTTCGAGATCACCGCTTCCGCCTACTCGCGCGCCAGCGCCGGCCGCGTGCGTATGTCGATCGAGGATTCTAGCGGCAAGGTCGCCTGGCAAAGCGAGCGCGACGTCGCCGTGATCTGGCGCGACTTCACGGCCTTTTCGCCCGACAGCGCGGGAGCCTGGACCTATTCGCTGACGATCCTCGAAGGCGGCTACCGCTTCGCGCTCGTGCGCCACTCCGATTATCCCAAACTCGATGGCAAGCCCCTGGATCTGGCGTCGCAGCCGCTCGTCCACGGCCACCTGCCGAGCTCCGATACCGTTGCGACGTTTCGCATCCCCGTCCGAGCCGGCGAGGATCTCGCGCTCAAGCTGGTCGGCACCCGCGAGGAGGCTCGCGAGGAAGCGCGGCGCGGCGCGACCGACATGAGCGCGATGATGTCCGGCCGCATGGAGACACAGCCGGCCGCGGGGCGCATGGGCGGCGGCGGCAAGCTGCAGTTCCAGCGCTTCGAGATGGAGGTCCTTGGCGAGGGCGTGGTCCTCGGCCCGATCGGCTCCTACCTGCGCATCCAGCCTGTCAAAGACGGTGCGCTCGAAGTGCGCGTTCGCGCGCGTTACGCGGCTCTGGGCGGCGGGCTCTTCGATCTGTCCGTCGAACGGCCGCTGTCGCTGCTGCATGTGCACGGCGTGGTCGTCGATTCCGAGGACCAGCCGATCCCCGACGTCGAAGTGCGCTTCCTACGCGAGCCCGACGCTGACGTAGTCGGTTCCACGCGCACCAATGCCGCGGGCGAATACGAAGCCACGGTTCTCGAGGGAGATCTTGCGGTGCAGATGCTGCGCGGAGACACACCCGCCATCGCAGCCGTGCGCGTGCGCGTCGCCGCCGACATGCAGGTCGACCTGATGTTCCAACCCGGCCGCCCCGCGCGCGGCCGCTGAGCTTCGACCAAGCTCAGGTCAGCGTGTCAGGCCGAAGGCGATCGTCGGCACGGGGATGAGAGACGAGTCGCGAGTGTCAGCGAGTTCCAAGGACTGCCGCCACAAGATCCTTGGCGTCGCTCTCGGTCAGTCCAGTCGCAATGGGCAGACCCGGTAATGTGACTGGCCCGTAAATCACGGACTTGCCACACACCTTTTTGTCGACGAGGAATGCGACCAGCTTGCCATCGTTTGCGTTCAAGAATTCCGTCAGCCGCGAGTCACTTGGATTCCACTTGACTTGAACGGCGGCATACCCGAGCGGATCGCTGGCCACCGTAGCTTCAATGGCCGTGAATTCTCCCGCCGGAGGCAGGATCGCTACTCCGGTCGACTCGCCTCGAACAGGCGCCCAGAGCGCGCGTTTATCTCCGAGCGCTTGCGACCCAGAGCCGCCGTCTTGGTCGGCGACCAGCGCGAATTCAATCGACCGAGGCCTCGGTGCCGGTGAAGGAGAGGAGGACCGTTCGGTGTCCGAATCGCGGCATGCGCAGGCCAGCAATGTAGTGAACAGCAAGAGTCGAGTGTTAGGACTCATCGAGGCCATGGTCTTCATCTCCAAGAGTGCAAGGAAGTAAGCAGGACGAGAGATTGACCCGAAGCGGATCGGCTGTCGAGCGAACTAGCCTCACTCGGGAGCTTGTGCCTTGCCGATGCGGCCACGGAAGCGCTCGAGGGCGGAGATCTCGGCCTCGCTCATGCGTTCGCGGCGCGGAGCCTGGGGTGCGCGCAAGATCGTCGGCCGGCGCGCGCCCGACGGATCGTCGGGAAAATCGGCTTCGACTGGCGCGGCAGGCTGCGTGGCGACGGTCGGCGGCTCGACCGGCACGCCCATCGAGCGCGCGTACTCCGCTCCGGCGTGGCGCATGCGCACGGTCCACGATTCACGCACGCCGGAGAACCACAGGAAAACGCCGAACAGCGGGAGCAGGATCGAGCCGGATTCGGTCTCGAGCAGGCGGTACATCCCGTAGCCGATCGTCGCCAGGGCGATCCACTTGCCGATCCGGGCGGTGGTCAGCGTCGCCTGGACCCAGTCGGTGCGCAGCGCGATCAGAGCGCGCGTGAGGCGGCCGCCGTCGAGCGGGAAGGCCGGCAGCAGGTTGAATCCCGCGAGCGTGAGATTCGCCAATGCGAACAGGGCGATGATATTTTCGAGCGTCGTCCCTCTCGCGACGAATTGCATGCGGAGAATGTCGCTCAGCGTCCCCGCGGGGGCGAAGATCAGCGCCGCGAAACCCAGGGCGAGATTGACCGCCGGCCCGGCGAAAGAGATCCAGCCCTCGACCTTGGGGTCTTCCGGGATGCGGCTCATGCGCGTCAATCCCCCCAGCGGCCAGAGGGTCACGTCGAGGACCTGCAGTCCGAAACGGCGCGCGACCACCCCGTGCCCGAGCTCGTGCAGCAGCACGATCCCGAAGAGCACCGCGAGGGCGACGGCATTCATCCACGCGTTGCCGAAGGGCCCGAGGAGGATCCCCATCACGATCAAGATCACGAACGACCAGTGCAGCCGCACGCGGATGCCGAAGACGCTGCCGATATCGAAGGATCCGAACAAAGAGGTTTCTGGGTTGGGGGACGTGCTCGGTGAGCTTCGGGGCTCGGGTCGGGCAGGGGAACAGTTATATAAGGAGTGGGGCTAGTCCGATCCGAGGACCAGCGCAAGTTGCCAACTTGGCCCCTTTACTCGTGCAAAACCAGCCTCGTGTCCTCGACGTCGACCTCGCCAGCGGCGGCGCGTGGTCCGTCGAGCCGTGGTCCGCGCGAAGTCCCGCGGCTCGGCGCCTGGCGAGCTGGGGCGGCGGGGGGCTTGGGATCGCGCTGCTGGGTGAGAGCGATCCGGGCTCGGTGCCGCTGGTGCTCAGCGTCGGCGAATGCGTGGTGCGCGGCGTGCCGACCGCGGCGCGCGTGTCGGTCGCCTCGCGTTCGCCGTTGTCGGGAACCCTGTCCGAGGGCCTGGTCGGCAGCGATTTCGGCCGCCGACTGGCGAGCGTTGCCGATGCGCTACGCATCCAGGGCCGCGCTTCGCTGGCCGACGCCGTGCTCGTGATCGAAGCGGACGGCACTGCACGCATCGTGGCCGCGCCGCTCACGCGCGGGCGCTCTTCGAGCGAGACTCACGCTCTGCTCGAAGCCCAGCTCGGGCCCTGCGCGACCCTTTCCATCGGCCCGCTCGGCGAGCGCGGCGCGCGCATCGCGAGTCTGGCGGCCTGCTCGAGCTCCACGGCCGGCGGGGGACCTCCGCACTTCGTCGGGCGCGGCGGACTTGGCGCGGTGCTCGCGGGCCACGGGCTCAAGGCGATCGCCGTGCGCGCCCAGGCCACGCCGGCGGTGCGCGAGAGCGAGCTCACGCGCGCCTTGACACGCTCGCCGCGCCTGGAAGCGCGAGCGCGCGGCGGGACTTTGGAGCTGGCCCACGCCCTCGCGGCTCGCGGGGACCTCGGGGATTCGAATTCCAGTGCCCAGGATGCGCGCACCTTTGCGCAGGGCGCGGATCTCGCGCGCGATCACCAGCACGGCTGCGTCGGATGTCCGACGCCCTGCGGCTGGGTGTTCAAGCGCAGCAGTTTTCCGGGCCAGGCCGCGCGTTTCGGCGCGAGCCACGCGCTGAGCCTGCAGCTTGGATTCTCGGACTTCGACGCGGCCCTCGGTCTGCTCGCGCGCTGCGACGAGCTTGGCATCGACGCCAAGGAAGTCGGAGCTGGCCTGGCCCTGCTTGCCGAGCTGGAGCCCGGCGCGCGCGGCCATCCGGAAGTCTTCGCGGGCTGGCTCGACGAAGCGGCGCGCGGCGAAGGCCCGGCGGCGGCGCTCGTCGACGGCGTGCACGCGCTTGGCGCCCAGCGCGGTGCCCACGCGACCACGGTTCGGCGCTCGTCGGTGCGGCCGGACAAGAATCTCGCTTCGCTGCTCGGTCAATGCGTCAGCCCGCGCGGCACCGATCCGATGCGGGCCTTTCCTTTTCTCGCGGCCGAGAGCGCCGGCCTCGAGGCGCTGCGCGAATTGTGCGCGCCGCTCGATCTGCCCGAGGGCAGCGAGGATCCCTTCTCGCCGGTCGGCAAGGGCCGGCTCGTCGGCTGGCACGAGGACCTGGTGCTGGCCCTGGACCTGACCGGATTCTGCGCCTTCTCGGCCTGCGCCCTGCTGACCGATCGACTCGCGAGCCTCGACGCGCTGGCGCTGTGGCTCGCGCCGCGCGCCCTTGCGGCGGAAGCGGAGTTCATGGACGCGCCGGGCCGCGCGCTGCTTGCCGCGGGTGCGGACATCGCGCGCGCGCAGCGCGAGCTCAACCAGCGCTGGGGCTGGAAGCAGGCGGACGACGTGCCCGGGTGGGCGGCCGGGCGCCTGGCCGTCGCGGGGATGGAGCCCGAGTACCGCGCCTACCGCCGCGACCCGTCTGGTTTCGAGCGAGATCCCGCCGCGGCCACGATTCCGTCGGCGCGCGACGTGGCGCCGACGACTTTCGCGCGCGGAAAAGTTCACCTTTCCGCTTTCGGATCCCTGGGCGAGGCGCTGGGCGCAGGCTGCAGCGTCGAGCTCGACCTTCCGGCCCCCGCGGTCGACGTGTTGCGCAGCGCGGCGCTGCAGTTTCCCGACGCCGCTGCGACGCTTTTGCGCGACGGCGCGCCCGTGCCTGCCTTGTACCGCGCCGGGGCCCGCATCGATCCGCGAGATTTCGTCCAGGCGGGCGAGACGCTGGATCTGTTGCTGGTCGTGGGCGGCGGATAGCCGATATCCTCGCCCCGTGCGCGAACTCCTGATCATCAAGACAGCCGCCCTGGGCGACGTGCTGCGGACCACCTCGATCCTGCCCGGCCTGCGCCAGCGCTTTCCCGACCTGCGCGTCACCTGGGTCACCGCTCCCGGCGCGGTGGATCTGGTGCACAACCATCCGCAGGTGGCCGAAGTCGTCGCGCTCGATCCCAAGTCGGCCGAGGACCTGGCGCGCGCCGAAGCCCGATTGAAGCCGCGCGCCTGGGATTGGCTCTTGTCCTTCGACGACGAGGAGCCCCTGTGCAGCCTCGCCTCGGCGCTGTCCGCGAAAAAACTATCGGGGGCGTACCGCGATTCGAAGGGATCGCGCGCCTACACGAGCGACGTCGGCCCGTGGTTCGACATGGGCCTGCTCTCGGTCCATGGGAAGCAGCGCGCCGACCAGATGAAGATCGAGAATCGGCTTTCGCATCCGGCGATCTTCGCGGCGATGCTCGGGATCTCGATCGGCAAGCCGCTGCTGCCGGAGAGTCAGGCCCATGCGCAACCGGCCGCTCGATTCGCTCGCGACCAGGGACTTTTTTCCAACGGACCGCTGATCGGGCTCAACACGGGAGCGGGCGGGCGCTGGCATTCGAAGACGATCTCTCCGGCTCGGACCGTCGAGCTCGCCGCCGCGATTGCTCACCAGCTCGAGCAGCGCGCGACCTTCCTTCTGTTCGGCGGTCCCGGCGAGCTCGAGCGCAACGCGGAGATCGTGTCCCTGGCTCGCGGCCGCGTGCGGCTGGTCGACGCCGGTTGCGACAATCCGCTGCTCGATTTCGCCTCGCGCGTCTCCTTGTGCCAGCTCCTGATCACCAGCGACAGCCTGGCCCTGCACATCGCCCTCGCGCGCAACGTGCGCGTGATGGCTTTCTTCGCGCCGACGTCTGCCGCGGAGATCGAGACCTACGACCTCGGAGAAAAAGTGGTCAGTACTTCCCCGGATTGCTGCAGCTATCGGGCGGATGCGGACACCTCGAGCTTGACCACCGAGCGCCTGTGCGCCGCAGCTCTCCGCCAGCTCGCGCTGCCCGTGGGTCGGATCGCGTAAGCCCAAGACGCTGGACTCTTTGCAGCCGCCTCACCGACGGGGAGGCCGCCCAGGCTTCGAATGGCCCCTGGCCGCCCCGAGGTGACAAGCTCGACAGTCCGCTTCCGCGTACGAAGGCCGTGAAAGATCTTCCGGATCGCCGTCCAGTGGTCGTGCAGGCCTTGGGCTCGGAGGTAGTATTGGGCGCAGAGGGGGTTCGCCGGCGCACGCGCGCGACGACCTTTTCCGGCCACCCGTTGGGGAGCCGCTTCCGAAGTCGCCCCAAGTTCAACCTACCTATGTCCCGACTTTTGCGCATCTTCGCCCCGCTCGGCACGCTCGCTGTCCTCTTCGCCGGAAACGCCTCGGCGCAGTTCGTTCGCAACATCACCAATGTCCCGACCGGGAACATCGGGCACACCGAGAACGTCGACTTCGGCGATATCGACGGCGATGGCGACTGGGACGCGGTCCTCGGCGACGGCGGAGACTTCGGGAACGAGCAGAATCGCATCTGGATCAACCAGGGCGGTCAGCAGGGCGGCGCGCTCGGCAACTTCCTGGACGAGACGTCCACGCACCTGCCCACGTTCATCGACGATTCGCGCGACGTGGAATTCGCGGACATCGACAACGACGGCGACCTGGACCTCTACGTCTCGAACACTTCGACCAACAACAACCAGTCGAACCACTGGCTCGTCAACATGGGCGGAGCCCAGGGCGGGACCAAGGGCTTCTACCAGGATGACAGCGTCGCGCGCTGGGTGAACCTCGGCGTCAACAACGGTGTCACTCACTCCTCGATCGCGGTCTCCCAGGTCCTGGGCAACGGCGGTTTCATCGACTGGTCCTGCGATTGCGACTTCGGGGACATCGACAACGACGGTGACGTAGACCTCGTGCACTCGACCTACGGCGGAAATTTCGGCGGGGACGTCCCGACGCGCGTGTTCCTGAACAATGGCACGGGACACTACGAGGAGTTCAATCCCTCGCTCTTCCAGCTCAGCGGCTCGACGATCGCCAACGGAAATCCCGGACTCTGGGCCGCGGGCATCCAGACCTCGAACACCGTCAACACCACGGGCGCGAACTGCGACATCGCGACCAGGACGCTCGACATCGACCTGGGCGACATCGACGGCGACCTAGACCTCGACATTCTGCACGGCGAGCGCGGGAATGGCGCTTCGACGCACCCGCGCATGTTCCGAAACCTGCTTCAGGAGAATGGCGGAACTCTGGTCGCTTTCCGCGACATCACCGGACTTGCCTTCCCTGCCGGCTATGCGACGGGCGAGGGGCACTACGAGCAGGAGATGGCCGACCTCGACAGCGACGGCGACCTCGACATCTACGGCTTGAACTGGCTGGTCGGCGGCGGCGGCCTGGTGGACAACACCCTCGAGAACACGGGCAATGGCACGTACACGAACGTGACCTCGCTCTCCGGCTCGGGCTCGGACGATAACGAGGGCGATTTCCTCGACTACGACATGGACGGCGACCTGGACCTGTTCGTCGCCAACTTCAACGGCGGGGCGAACGAGCGCCTGTACCGGAACAACTGGACGGGCGGTGCTTTCAGCTTGACCAATGTGAGCACGGGCAACCTGCCCACGGACTTCACGATCTCGCTGGACGCGGATTGCTGCGACGTTGACGAGGACGGTGACACCGACGTGATCGTCGCGAACGACAACAACCAGCCCGAGTGGTACCTGCAGAACCAGAGCACGGCCAACGACGTGTTCGCTCCGGCGATCAAGAACCTCGAGCAGGCGCCCAATCGCGCCGCGGGCCCGGCTCCGACCGTCATCCGCACGATGGTCTACGACAACGCTCCGTACTACATCAACTGGTACAACCCGACCGTGATCGAGTTCTCGGTCGACGCCGGCCCGTTCACCACGGTTTCGATGCGTCCTTCGATGGGACAGATCTTCCGCGGCGAGATCTCCGGGAACCTGGTCGGGACGATCGACTACCGCGTCAAGTCGACCGACAAGTACGGCAACACCGCGACGTCGGTGACGAAGACCTATGTCGCCTCGGGCGGATGCACGGGCAACGCGATCGTCTACTGCACGGCGAAGACCAACTCGCTGGGCTGCGTTCCTTCGATCGGAGCGAGCGGCACGCCGAGCGCTTCGGCGGGATCGGGCTTCACGATCAGCGGCTCGAACGTGATCAACAACAAGCCCGGCTTGCTGATCTACTCGAACACCGGTCGCGCGGCGGCGCCCTTCGTCGGTGGCGTGCGCTGCATGAACGCGCCGGTCCGGCGCTCGGTTCCGCTGAGCTCCGCGGGCAATCCTCCGCCGAACGACTGCTCGGGCGTGTTCAACATCGACATGAACAGCTTCGCGACGGGCGGGCTCGGCGGTCTGCCGGCGGCTTATCTCACTGTTCCCGGCACGATGGTCGACTCGCAGTTCTGGGGCCGCGACAACGGATTCGCGCCGCCGAACAACGCGACACTTTCGAACGGGTTGGAGTTCGTCGTCTGCCCGTGAGCGGAGTGGAGCGATCCACGTACGGAGTCAGGTGAATTCGTCCGGAGTGGTGCGGCCCCGGTTCCGCGCGCAGCGCGCGCGGAACCGGGGCCGCACGACTCCGGACGAATTCACCTGACTCCATACTCGCGGGTTGCGCGGCGACATACGAATTCACCTGACTCCCGTTCTCATCCGACCGCGTAGGTCTGCATGGCGCGCGGCCGGGCGAACCAGGTCTCGCCGGGGCGCGGCATCTTCGCCGAGAACTCCGCGTGGGAGAGATCGACGAGCAGGGCCTTTGCGCTGCCGACGTTCAATTCCAGGCGCACCGTGGGGCCGGCGGCGTGCACGCGGCTCACGACTCCGGACAGGCCGGTTTCCTTCACGCCCTCGGTCGAGATCTGCATGTCGTGGGGGCGGGCGCAGCCGAGCCAGGCGGCGCCCGCGGGCTGCTGGCCCATCTCGCTGGCGCTCAAGCTGCGGATCCGCGGGTGCTCGGAATTGCCGTCGAGGACGAAGGTGTTGCACTCGCCGAGGAACTGGAACACGAAGAAGCTGGCCGGCGCGCGGTAGAGCTCGGCGGGCGCGCCGATCTGCTCGATCCGGCCCTCGCGCAGCACGACGATCGAGTCGGCGATCTCCAGCGCTTCCACCTGATCGTGGGTGACGAACAAGCTGGTGGCGGACACGCGGTCGTGCAGGCCGCGCAGCCAGGAGCGCAGATCGCGGCGCACACGGGCGTCGAGGGCTCCGAAGGGCTCGTCGAGCAGCAGCACTTCGGGCTTGATCGCCAACGCCCGCGCCAATGCGATGCGCTGCTTCTGGCCGCCGGAGAGCTGGTCGGGCCGCCGCGAACCGAGCTCGGGCAATTGCACCAGCTCCAAGAGCTCGCGCACGCGCGCGTCGATCTCTGCCGCAGCGGGCCGCGCGCTCCGCGGCTTGCAGCGCAGGCCGAAGGCGATGTTCTCGTGCACGCTCATGTGCTCGAACAGCGCGTAGTGCTGGAAGACGAAGCCCACGCCGCGCGCGTTGGCGGCGGTGTGGGTCACGTCGCGCTGGTCGAAGCGGATGGCTCCAGAGTCCAAGGCCTCCAGGCCGGCGATCGAGCGCAGCAGCGTCGTCTTGCCCGAGCCCGAGGGCCCGAGCAGCGCGACCAGGTGGCCACTCTCGAGCTCGAGGCTCAGCTCGCTGAGGATCTTGTTCGAGCGGAAGGCCTTCGAGACCTTGTCCAGGACGATGCGCGTCATGCAAGCTCCTCCGCCGCGCCGCTCGCCGCGCGCAACTCGAACCAGTGTTTGAGCACGATCGTCACCACCGCCATCAGGATCAGCAGGAAGGCCACGGCGAAGGCTGCCTGGAACTGGTACTCACCGTAGAGCACCTCGATGTGCAGCGGCAGCGTGTTCGTCTCGCCGCGGATGTGGCCCGACACGACGGAGACCGCGCCGAAATCGCCCATGGCGCGCGCGTTGCAGAGCACGATCCCGTGCAGCAGGGCCCAGCGCGCGCTCGGCAGCGTGACGCGGCGGAACGTCGTCCAGGCGCCGGCGCCGAGCGACAGGGCGGCTTCCTCCTGATCGCGGCCGCGCGCTTCCATCACCGCGATCAATTCACGCGCCACGATCGGGAAGGTCACGAACAAGGTGGCGAGGACGATGCCCGTGGGCGCGAAGAGGATCTTGATGCCGTGGTCGCGCAGCCAGGGACCGAACCAGCCCTGAGCGCCGAACAGCAGCACGAACAACATGCCGGCGATCACGGGCGACACGCTCAGCGGCAGGTCGATCAAGGCGATCAGCAGCGTGCGGCCGCGGAAGCGGAATTTTCCCAGGGCGTATCCGGCCGCGATCCCGAAAGCCGCGTTCAAGGGCACGACCCAGGCCGCGGTCCGCAGGGTGAGCCAGGCCGCGGCTTTCGTGTCGGGGTCCGACCAGGCCTTCATCGCGGGGCCGATGCCGCGGCGGAATGCCTCGACGAGCACTGCCGCCAGCGGCAGCGCGAGCACCGCGATCAGGAACAAGGCGCAGGCGCCGAGCAGGCTCGCGCGGAACCACCAGGGATCGCGCAGCGCGGGGCGCTCCACGGACGGGCCGGCGCGCAGGCCGGGTTGGATGGGTGCGAGTGCCGCCACGCGCTCAGTCGCTTGGACGGCGCACTTGCAGCGCCGTGACCAGGATCAACACCGACAGGGATGCGAAGAGCAGCAGCATGGCGATCGCGGCGGCCGCTTCGTAATTGAATTCCTCCAGGCGAGTCATGATCAACAGCGGCGCGATCTCGCTGCGGCCAGGGAGGTTGCTGGAGACGAAGATCACCGAGCCGTACTCGCCGACGGACTTGGCGAAGGAGAGGGCGAAAGCCGTCGCGATCGCGGGGCGCAGGGCGGGCAGCACGACGGTGAAGAAGGCGCGCCAGCGGCTGCCGCCGAGCGACACCGCGGCTTCCTCCGCATGGGGATCGAGGTCGCGCAGCACGGCCTGGATCGGGCGCACGGCGAAGGGCAGGCTGACCAGCATCATCGCGAGCACGATGCCCGCCTGGCTGTAGATCACTTTCATGCCGTGGGCCTCGAGCCAGCCTCCGACCCAGCCTTTGGCGCCGTACACCGCTCCCAGCGAGATCCCCGCGACCGCTGTCGGGAGCGCGAGCGGCAAGTCGATCGTCGAATCGATCCAGCCCTGCAGCGGAAACCGGTAGCGCGTCAGAGCCCAGGCGAGACCGAGACCCGCCGCGGTGTCGAGCAGCGCGGCCAGCAGCGCCGAGCCGAGGCTCAGCCGGCAGGCGGCGAGGGTGCGCGGCTCGGTCAACGTGTGCAGCCAGGTCGCTGGATCCGTTCGCAGAGCGAGGGCGAGCAACGCGCACAAGGGCAGCAAAACCAGTCCGCTGAGCCAGAGCAGCGTGAGGCTCAGGCTCAGCGGAAAACCGGGCAGTCGCCCGGGTCGGCTCGCCAAGGTGAAAGCGCGGATCAGTTGGTCCCCGCCACCACTTGGGTGTGGTCGAAAGTGCCGCCCTCCGCGAAGTGCTTGGCATGGGCCTTCGCCCACGAACCGAATTCCTCGTTCAGCGTGCGCAGCTTCAAGTCCCCGAATTCCTTGGCGTGCTTCTCGAAGACTTGGCGATCACTCGGGCGGAAGTGGTGTTTCGCGATCACTTCCTGCGCGGCGGGAGTGTACAGGAAGCGCAGATAGGCTTCCGCCACCTCGGCCGTCCCGTGCCGCTTCACGTTCGCGTCGAGCCAGGCCACCGGCGGTTCGGCCAGGATCGATTCCTTCGGGTAGACGATCTCGAAGCCCTGATCCGCGAACTCGGCCTTCGCCAGCCAGGCCTCGTTTTCCCAACCGATCAGCACGTCGCCAGCTCCACGCTGCGCGAAGGTGTTCGTCGCGCCGCGCGCACCCGTGTCGAGCACGGGCACGTTGCGGAACACCGAGTCCACGAAGCCTTGCGTCTTTTTCTCGTCGCCGCCGAACTTGCGCGAAGCATGGCTCCACAGCGCGAGGTAATTCCAGCGCGCTCCGCCGGAAGTCTTGGGGTTGGGCGTGATCACCTGGATGCCCGGGCGCGCCAGGTCGTCCCAGTCCGCGATCGCCTTGGGGTTGCCCTTGCGCACGAGCAGCACGACCGTCGAGACGTAGGGGCAGGAGTTGTTCGGCAAGCGCGATTGCCAATCCTGGGGAAGCAGTTTTCCCTTCTCGGAGATCACGTCGATGTCCTGGGCCAGGGCGAGGGTGACCACGTCCGCCTCGAGGCCGTCGAGCACGGAGCGCGCCTGCTTGCCTGATCCACCGTGGGACTGCTTGAGGGTCAAGGCCGCGCCGTGGTCCTGCTTCCACTGGGCCTCGAACAGCGGGTTGATCGCTCCATAGAGCTCCCGCGTCGGGTCGTAGGAGACGTTGAGCAGTTCCTGGGCCTTCTGCGCCGTCGCGCGCGGGGCGAAGGGAGCGGCGGCCATGAGCAGGGCGAGCAGCAGGGTCGTCTTGAGTCGCATGGTGTGTCTCCTCGGGTGGGTTGCGAGCGTTCGGCCGGCGTGAGCAAGGGGGATGCCAGGTGACCGAAGGCTCGCCCGATGGCCCCTGCATCGCCTGCTGATGCACAATCCTCAGAAAATCTGAGACAATCCTCAGGAAATCAGATGAACTGAGTCGACATCCGGCCCGGCCCGCGACCATGAATCCCTCCCGCCCCGAGCGATCCGACCTCCTATTGGAGATCTGGCGCAGCGTCGCCCAGGCCGAGGAGCTGGCCGTCCTGGCCGAGCGCACCCTGGGGACCCTGGCGTCGGAGTTCCCCGCGAGCTCGCTCACGCTCTACCGACTCGAGACCGAGCGATCTCTGCTGCGTCCCATCGCCTTCGCGTCCCGGTTGCCCGCCATCAAGTCGACGCGTTCAGGGACGCGCGAGTTGCAGGATCTTCAAAGCTTTCTCGAATGGTGTCGGCGCGAAGTCATCGACGCGGTGGGATCCGCCGAGGCGCCGGGCATTTCCGGATCGGGACGCGCGGGCCTGCGCCTGTGCGGCCCACTCGGCGTCCAAGGGCGAGCGCTCGGGATGGTCGAGTGGGAGCTCGACGCGGGGCACGCGCTGTCCGCGGCGGAAAGCGACTGGGCGCAAGCCCTGCTCGAGCCGCTGGCGGTGGCCCTCGCCAATCAGGAGCGCATGCGCGAGCTCTCGGTGTCCAAGGAAGTCGCCGAAGCGGATCGCCGCAGCCTGCTCAGCCGTCTCGGTCGCGACGAATTGCGCGAGACCATCGTCGGCGCTTCATCGGGCCTCAAGGAAGTCCTCGAGCGCGTGCAGCTCGTCGCGCGCACCGACGCACCGGTGCTCCTGCTCGGCGAGACGGGCTCGGGCAAGGAAGTGGTCGCGCGCGCCCTCCACGAAGGCTCGCAGCTCGCCGCCCATCCGTTCCTGCGCGTGAATTGCGGCGCGATTCCGCCGCAGTTGATCGACTCCGAGCTCTTCGGGCACGAGCGCGGCAGCTTCACCGGCGCCAACCAGACGCGGCTGGGCTGGTTCGAGCGCGCTCACCGCGGCACCCTGTTCCTCGACGAGGTCGCCGAGCTCCCGCTCGAAGCCCAGGTGCGGCTCTTGCGCGTGCTCCAGGACGGAACGTTCGAGCGCGTCGGCGGACAGACCACGATCAAGGTCGAGGTGCGCATCGTCGCGGCGACCCACCAGGATCTCAGTGAGATGGTGCGCGCCGGAAGCTTCCGCCGCGACCTCTGGTACCGCATCTCGGTGTTTCCGATCTCGATCCCGCCGCTGCGCGAGCGCCGCGAGGATCTGCCCGGTATGGCCTTGCACTTCGCCCAGAAATCCTCGCGCAAGCTGGGGCTCGCCTTCCAGGCGCCGACGCCTGAGGACATCGATGCCCTGCTCTCCTACCCCTGGCCGGGCAACGTGCGCGAATTCGCGGCGGTCATGGAGCGCGCGGTGATCCTCGGCAAGGGCCAGCGCCTGGAGATCGCCGTCGCGCTCGGTCTCGGAGCCCCGGCTCGCGCGGCCACGACCTCCGCGCCCCTTCCTCCGCCGGCTCGCCAGGATTCGCCCGACCGCGCGGCCATCGAGCGGGCCATGGCGGTCAGCCGGGGGCGCGTGGAGGGACCCTTCGGAGCGGCCGCGGCCCTGGGACTTGCCGCCCATGTCCTGCGCGCGCGTCTGCGGCGCTTCGGGATCGACTGGCGCAGCTTCCGCGGAGCTCCCTGAGCCCCGCATCCCCTGAAATAATCCCGGGAGCGGGTGGGGGAGCTAACGCCTCGCGGTCGAACTTGGGTTCAATGGCCAGGCTCCATCCATGGTGTACCTCCAACGGGCGCTCCGCTTCCTGCCGGTAGCCCTGGGTGTGGCTGCGCTGGCCATCGCGATCCTGTCGCAGGCCTCGGTGTTCCACGTCCAGGACGACGCGTACATGTACGCGCGCTACGCGGCGAACCTGCGCCACGGCGACGGGTTCGCGTGGAATCCCGGCGGCGAGCCGACCTGGGGTGCGACGGCCCTGCTGTACGTGCCCTGGGTCGCGGCGATATCGACGTTCCTGGGCGACGACCCGGGTCGGATCATCGTGTTCGCCAGCGCGATCGGCATGGTCCTGGCGCTGGTGCTCATGGCGCTGCTCGTGATCCGCAGCATTCCATCGGGGGAGGGAGATCGAGGCCTGGTGCTGATGATCTGCGTCGCGATCGCGGCGGTCGCGCACCGCAAGATCGCGGCCCATGCGGCCAACGGGATGGACACCGGGTTTTCCATGGCCTGCTTGTGTGTGCTGCTCTTGGCGTGGCGGCGGTGGAGCGATCCGGTACGGAGTCAGGTGAATTCGTCCGGAGTCGTGC
>DATHET010000079.1:0-5393 GCA_035490315.1 Planctomycetota bacterium | reverse complement strand
GGCGCCACGATCGCGGCGAGCAGATCGGCCGTCGACAGTCGATCGGTGACGTTCGCGAGGTCCGGACCGAATCCGCGAGCATCGCTGGCGGCCGAGCTGCCGAGGGCGTGGCAGGTCTGGCAGGAAGCCTGCTCGAACACGCTGCGGCCGTGCGCCGCGGAACCGGGACGTTCCTTCGAGCGCTCGAGGAAAGCCTGGATCTGCCCCTCTGACCAGTGCGGCCGGGCCGCTGGATCCGCGGGTGGCGGACCGCTCGGATATTTCTCGCGGTACCAGCCCTCGACGGCGGAGAGCGCCGCGTCGAATTCGGCGGGACTCTCGAGCGCGCCGCTCGGCATCTCGCCTCCAGCCGCGGAGCACCAGCGCGCGAGGATCCGCATCAGCTCGCGGCCGCGGCGCGAGCCGATCTCGCGCGCTTGATCGAGCAGGCTTCGCCAGGCCTCGGCAGTCTGCGGGGCTTGATCGAGGCTCGACAGGGCGCGCAACGCGGCATCGCGCTTGGGCGCCGATGCCGAAACGATGGCGCCGAGCCACAGCTCGAAATCGCGCGCCTCGGGTGTGCGCGCCAGGAGTGCCCAGGGAGCTTCGAGCACGTCGCCCTCGCGTTGCGCGAGCCTGCGAGCCAGGTCCGCGACCTGCGGCAGTTCCAGTTTCTCCAGGGCGCGCAACGCGGAGTCCTTCGCGATCTGCTCCGGCGTCCCGAACGCCGCGGGAACCATGCGGGCGAGCAGAGCTTCATAGCCCGGAAAGAGCTCGGCGGCGCGCTGCGGCGAAAGTCGCGCGAGGAGCAGCGCCAGACTCTCGGCATCGATCCCCTCGCGAGGCGCGAGCTCTTCGCAGGCCGCCGCCGACAGGTTCTCGATGAAATGCGCGCGCATCGCGGACAGATATCCCGGCAGGGAGATACCGCCCTTGTACTCGCGCGACCTCGCGAACCAGTCCAGGAGCATGGCGCGCCGCTCGGCGTCCCAACCCCGCGTCATCCGGTGCGCGCAATCGCAGTAGTGGATCGCGAGCTCCTGTGGACTCTTCTGCATCAGGCCGAGCAAGGGCTCGAGCGCGCGTGCGTCGTCGAGGTGCGAAAGCAGGACGGCGACTTCGCCGGCGATGCGCGGATCTTCGCTGAAAACCATCGCGAGCAGGCGCGACGCGAGCCGCTGCGCGAGCTCCGGCGGTGGATCGCCTTGCCGCAGCAGGCACAGTTCCAGGCCTCGCAACACGGCGAGGGTCAGCTCGCCGCCAGGATCCCTCGAGACGGCCAGGGCCTCGAGCAGCCCGATGCCGGAAGTCACGAGCTTGCTCGACTGGCCCGCGAGGTTCTTGCGGCTCCCGAGCGCGATCAAAGCACCGACCCGTTGCTCGAGCAGGTTGGAGCGCAGCAGCGAGTCCAGCTCCTCCTCGCTGGCGGTGGCGGCGACGACGCGCAATTCGAGCGGCCACGCCCTGCGATCGAAGCGCGTGAATCGCTTCGAGATCGGAGTCGACGGAGTCACCCGCTCCCCGTTCATCAGCTTGCGGACGTCGCGCATCAGCTTGTCGCGCTGCATCTGCAGGGCGATCTTCGGCACTGAAGGCGCGCGATCGCCAGGCCTCGCTTCACTGGCCTGTCCTTCGTAGCGGACGCGGAACACGCCGCCCTGGATGCCGCGTCCCCCGGTCAGGAACCACAAGGCCCCGTCGGGCCCGACCTCGACATCGGTCACCGGCAGTGCCGTGTCCGCTGTCAGGAATTCGATGCTGGCAGGCCCGCTGCCGTCCCAGTCCGCGCCGGTCCAGACCGCAAGGATTTTTCCCTGCGACCAGTCTCCGCTGAACAAGGCTTTGCGCCACTTGTCCGGGAAATTCGTCCGCGTGCCGAACACGGCGCCCGTCGGCGATCCGCGGCCCAGATCCAGGATCGCCGGCTGCGTGTCGATGCACCACTCGGGAATCACGGCCGAGCCGGCGCGCGAGCCGTAATCGCAGCCTTCGAAGATTTCGAGCAGGCGCACCGGCCGGTACCAGGGAAGGCCGACGTCCCACTCCATGTCGCTGTCGACGGCGAAGAGAGTCCCGCGCTCGTCCTGGGCAACGTCGTAGGCATTGCGCAACCCAACCGCGACGTACTGCCATCGATCGCCGACGTCGAGGTGCGCGATGAATCCACCGGGATAGCGCACCTGCGTGCCGTAACCGAGCGGATCGGGGTAGGGCTTCAACAATCGGCCTTCGTCGCCTTGCCAGAATTCACTCGAATGCGAAGGCGCGTTGAGCAAGGCGGATTGGTTGCCGACGACCAGATACGCCCCCCCATCGGGTTGACCGAGGATCGCGTGCGGACCGTGCTCGCCGCCCGCGCTGAATTCCAGCGCGAAGTCGATGCTGCTCACTTGCGACCAGCCTCCGGTAGGAATTCGCCAGAGTCTGGTCTTGCCTGCCTGGGCGGCGATGGCCCAGAGGGATCCGCCATTCCACTCCCCTGCCCGGCTCATGGACAGTCCCTGACAAGCGCTCAATTCAATCGGTTCCCGGACGGGATCTTCCTCGCGCTGATACTGTCCATCGCCATCCTCGTCGCTCAGGCGGACGATGCACTCCGATTCACGCCCGATGTAGACACTGCCTTCGGGAGCGAAGGCGATCGACAGCAGCGAACCCGTGAGATCGCTCGGACGATCGACGACGAAACCTGGCGGCAGCGTGAACTGGATCTCGCGCGCCGGGCCCTTCTGCAAGCAGAACGCCAGGGCCGCGATCCCGAAGACGTTCACGCCTCGCGCTCGCGGCGGATCGGCGCGGCCACCTTGGCCAGCTCGGCGTAGAGCTCGCGCTCGCGCGCGCCCGGCTCGCGCGGGACGACGATCGCGAACTCGGCGAAGAGATCGCCGCGACCGCCGCCCTTTTTCGGCAGACCCTGTCCGCGCAGGCGCAAGCGCGAGCCGCTCTGGGTTCCCGGAGGCACGGTCAGCGTTGCGCTTCCCTCGACGAGCATCACGTCGATCTTCGCGCCGAGCACGGCTTCGTGGGGAGCGACGTCGATGCGCGCGACCAGGTCGTCTCCCTGCGGCCGCCAGCGCGGATGCAGGGTCAGCTCCAGGGTGACCAGGAGATCGCCGCGCGTGCCGCTGAAGGGATCGGGCTCGCCCTGACCCGCAAGTCGCAGCACGGTCCCGGGCACGCTCAGCGGCGGGATCTTCAAGCTGATCGAGGCCGCGTCGGGATCGTCGCTGAGCTGGAATTCGCGCTTGCCGCCGCGCACCACCTCCTCGATCGAGACCGGCAGCACCGCGCGTGTCGCCTGGGGTGCCGCGCGGTGCGTCGCGCGACGGCCGGCGCGACCGCCGGTGCGCGGGCCTCCCGCGCCGCCGAAAAAGGTCTCGAAGAAGTCGCTGAAGCCGGAGAAGTCCTCGCCGCCGCTGAAACCGCCGCCCGCGCCACCGCGGAAGCCGCGCCCGAAGTTGCCCGTGCCCGGGGGCGGTGTGAATTCCTCGCCGGCGCGCCAGTTCGCGCCCAGACGATCGTAGAGCTCGCGCTTCTTCGGATCCTTGAGCACCTCGTAAGCCTCGGTGATCTGCTTGAACTTGTCGCCGGCGCCCGCGGCCTTGTTGACGTCGGGGTGCCACTGGCGCGCGAGCTTGCGGTAAGCCTTCTTGATCTCGTCGGCGCTCGCACCGCGCGCGACTCCGAGCGTCTGGTAATAGTCTTGGAAGCGAACGGCCATCGACGAAGCGGGCGCGCATTCTGGGCGCGCCGCGGACCCTATCTATAACGGCTCGGCGCCCAAGACCCAATCGGCCAATCGCTCCTCCCCGGAGAGCAGGCGCTGACCGCCGGCGGAGACAGCGGGTCGGCTTCCAGCGGCGTCCAGGAGCCTTCGAGAGGGCCGCGGATGCCCCAGGCCGCGCAAGCAGCCCTTGGCATGGGGTTCGCACCCCGGGCGTCGCCTCGGTCATGCGCCGCGGCAAGAAAAGGATCCCATGAACACTCTGGCAAACCTCCGCCGTCCCCTCGCCCTGCTCGCGCTTCCCCTGGTCCTCGCCTTCAGCGCGCCTTCGGCCCAGGCCCAGAAGATCTCCATCGGATTCGGGAAGCACGGACACCACGGTTCGATCAACGTCTCCGCGGGAATCCGCTTCGGCGCGCCCGTCTGCAATCCTCCGGTCTACCGCGCTCCGGTGCACTGCGCGCCCCAGCCGGTGTGGGTTCCTGGCCACTACCAGAACGTCGAGCGCCGCATCTACGTTCCGGGTTGCACGCGCCAGGTCTACGTGCCGGCGCTCTACCAGGATCGCGTGTTCCGTGACTACTGCGGCAACACGCACGTCGAGCGGGTCATGACCTGCCCCGCGACCTGGCAGACGGTGCAGGACCCGGGCCGTTGGGAATGCGTCACCGAGCGCGTCTGGATCGAGGGCAGCTGGACCAAGGTCGCGTACTGAAAAGAGTGGGATGGGGTTCGTGCGGCGTCTGTGGGGACGCCACCACACCCCAGTCTGGCTGGGCCCCCGAGGCAACTCGGGGGCCCTTTGCGTTGGTGCCGGCCTCCCCGGGATCCCGCTGGGAACCATGCTCATCATGCCCCCGAGGCGGCGCGGCCCCCCGATCGGAAATGACTCAGCGCATCGCGGTGGTTCCGCGCTAGCCTTGGGAGCAGATCCTCTAGCCGCGATCCCCGCTTCCACGACCCCGACGGGGCGTGACTCAAGCGGGGTTTTTGGCTGTCCAAGCCCCTGCTCACTCGACCCTCTGGAGAAGACCGGATGACCCACATCGAACGCTGCTCTCTGTCGACGATCGGCCTTGCACTCACGTGCTGGATCGCGTCACCGTCCCTCGCCTTGGCCTCGAACCCGCCTGGTTCCAACGCGGCCGGCAGCGAGGCTCAGTCCGCGCTCGAGGAAATACGCATCGTCTCGGTCCCCGGATCGACCGTTCGACTGGCGCTGTGGAACGCGGTCTTGAAGGACGGTGGGCTCACACCGCACTACGCGATCAGCATGGACGGCCGCACCTTCGTGGTTTCGACCGCGACCGACTACTCGATCATGCTGCGCCGCTCGACCTTCGATCCGCTGAGCGGTGCGCCGAGCTTCGACAACTCGCTCCTGCCGGCTGGCGACAACCTCTACATCGTGCAGTTCGTCACCCAGCCGCTCGACGAGTTCCGCACGGCGCTGACGCAGCTCGGCGGAACGATCTACGACTACGTCGGCAACCACGCTTACATCGTGAAGCTGCCGGGCATGGCGCGAGCGGACGCGGGTCAACTGCCCTTCGTGCGCTGGATCGGCAAGCTCCACGGCGAATTCAGGCTCGACGAATCGATCCTGCAAGGATTGACCACGGGAACCCTGGCACCGTCCGCGCCGTACAACGTCATGGTCTTCGAGCGCGGACCCGCGCAGAAGGACATC
>DATHET010000078.1:0-51724 GCA_035490315.1 Planctomycetota bacterium | reverse complement strand
CGCTTCACGGTGCGCGGCGAGATCTTCAAGACCACCGAGAAGCGCATCCTGCAGGAATTGATCCCCAATCCTGGCCGTGAGCTGTCGCGCGAAGCGGTGCTCGATTTCATCTACGACTTCACGCGCTCGGCGCGCCTGATCGAATCGACCGGCGAGCGCACCTTCGCGATGTCCAGCGAAGGCCGGGTCTGGGAACAGAAAGACCTCGAGGAAAAGCTGCGCGCCCTGCTCGAATTCTCGGTCGAGGAAAAGAACCTCGCCGGCGATTACTACCACCAGGTGCGCCTGCGCCGCATTTTCCTGCGCCTGCTCAAGCGCATCGAAGCCGGCACCTGGTACGACCTGATGTACCTGCCTTTCCTGGCGCGCAACACCTACCTGTCGAGCCTCGACCAGCTCGCGGTGGAAGAGTACTTCGCCACGCGCAACCACGGCGGCCAGTACGCGCCGATGGAGGATCCGCAGCGGCTGGCCTGGAACCTCTCGAAGTGGGTGCGCAGCCGCATGTACCTGCTCGGCCTGGTCGACCTGGGCTACGACGCGAGCGACCGGCCGGTGGCTCTGCGCCTGACCAAGGTCGGCGCGCGCCTGCTCGGCGCGGTCGACGGTGCGCCGCAATTGATGCCCGTGCTCGGCAGTCTGATCGTCACGCCGGATTTCGAGATCGTGCTGTTCCCGACCGGCGACGACGCGGAGCTGGTGCACGAGCTCGATCGCTTCGCCGTGCGCGAGCGCCAGGGCGAGACCTTGCACTTCCGGCTCAATGAAAAGTCGGTGCAGCGTGCGCTCTCCGAGGGCATGTACCTCTCGCGCATCCTGTCGACGCTGCGCGGACATTCGCGCACGCCGGTGCCGCAGAACGTCCTGTACTCGGTGCGCGATTGGGGCGCCCACGCGGGCTTGATGGTGCTCGACGAGCGCGGAGTCCTGCGCTGCGAGGACGAGGCCACGTTCAAGCGCTTCCAGCAGGACGCGGGAGCGAAGAACTACGTGCGCGAAGTGCTCGACGTCAAACGCGTCCAGCTCAAGATGCGCTTCACCACGCGGCGCACCCAGGCCTTGCTGCGCGACCTGGGCTATCTGGTCGAGACCGAGGGCTGAGCTTGGCTCGATTGCCGCCGCGCTTCGTCGCGCTGTCTCCGGGCGACCTGTCCTCCGCCACGGCCCGCGACTTCCTGGCGCGCGCAGCAGCGGCCCTCGAAGCCGGCCTTCCGGGATTGATGCTGCGCGAGCCAGGGCTGTCCGACCGTGAATTCCTGACGCTTGCCCAGGGACTCGCCGCGCGAGCGAAGCACAGCGGCACATGGTTCTGCGTGCACGATCGCGTGCACGCGGGGCTCGCCGTCGAAGCGGATGCCGTGCACCTTGGATTTCACTCGTTGCCGCCGGCCCAGGCACGCAGCCTGCTGCCCGCTTCGATGGGCTTGGGACTCTCGACCCACGACGGCGATCCGCCCGAGCGCCTCGCGGATTGCGATTACCGGATCCACGGACCGGTCTTCGACACGCCTTCGAAGCAAGGCATCCAGACCGCGATCGGGCTCGAAGGCATCGCACGCGCCCTGGCCCTTTCGGAGATCCCGCTGCTCGCGATCGGCGGTCTCCTGCCTGAGCATTTCGCGTCGCTGCGCGATCTCGGCGTGCACGGAGTCTGCGCGCGCGCTGGCGTGTTCCGTTCCGGCGACTCGTTGCAGGCAACCCTGGCACGGGTACAAGCCTGGGTCGCGGCCCTGGAAGGCCGCACGCCGTGAGCAAGGAAATGAATCAGCCAGCGCGGACCAGGGCGCCCACGCCGCGGCGCGTGCTCTTCTGGGTGCGCCGCGGGCTGTGGATCTACGCGCTCTGCGCTGTGTTCTATCTCTTCTGGCGCTTCGATCTGCAGTCGCTGCCGCGCGACGCGATCACTCCGCTCCTGCGCTTCCACCCGGGAGCGCGGCTGCTCGTCGATCGCCGCAACCTCGATGCGCGCGAGGGCCAGGCCCTGCTGTTCCACGACGAGCAAGGCCGCCTCCTGCTCGGCGACGTCGGGCGCGCGCCCGAGAGCGAGACGCGACCCGGTCTGTGGCTGCTTGCGGACAATCCCGAGGTCCAGGGCCTGGATTCGCGCACCCTCGGACCGATCGCGAAAGAGCGCGTCGTCGGCCGCGTCGTGTGCGCCCTTCCGGGCACTTAGTAGTCTCTCGCTGCCCATGACTTCCTCACGCCGCGGCTGGAGCGAGTCGCGCATCCATCGCTGGCTGCTCGAAACCCACCGCCCGGCCGGTCTGGCGGCGAGCTTCGGCCACGACGCCGCGACCCTCGCGCGAAACTTGAAGCGTCCGGTCCTGTGCATCGACCAGTGCATCGAAGGCGTCCATTTCGAGCCGGGGACTTCCGCGCGGCTCGCGGGCAGGAAGGCCGCGGATCGCGCCCTCTCGGACCTCGCGGCCAGCGCGGCGACGCCGCGGGCCTTGTTGATGAGCGCCAGCTTTCCAGGGCGCACCGAGGAGCGCTGGATCCGCGCCGCGATCCGCGCCGTCGCCGATCGCGCGCGCGATTTCGGCGCCGAGCTGGTCGGTGGCGACCTCGCCTGCGCGGAAGGCCCCTGCGCGATCTCGGTCGCTGCCATCGGGGAGCTCGAGATCGGCGGCAAGCCTCCGGCTCGCGACCAGGTTCGCGCCGGAGACGTGTTGCTGGTCACGGGAGCGCTCGGCGGCAGCCGTCTCGGCCGGCATCTGCGCCTCGTGCCGCGCCTCGCCGAGGGTCGCTGGCTGGGACGCAACGGAGCGCGCGCGATGACCGATCTCTCCGACGGACTGGCGCGCGATGTCTCGCGCCTCGCGCAGCGCTCGGGTGTCGCGATCGAGATCGAGTCGGTGCCGATCCATCGCGACGCGCGGCGCGCAGCGAGAGCGAGCGGCCGCTCGGCCCTCGAGCACGCGCTCTACGACGGCGAGGACCACGAGCTGGTCGTCGCTCTGGCGCCTGCGCGCGCGCGCGTGCTCCTCACGCGAGCCTCGCGTGAATCCATGACCCTGCAGGCGATCGGCCGCGTCCGCACCGGCAGCGGTGTCCGCGTGCCGCGCGCCGAAGGCTCCCTCGAACTCGTGCCCGTCGATCTCGCTCGGAGCTGGACCCATGGCCGAGCCTGAGCTCCGGTGCATCGCGAGCCGCTCGTTCCTCTCGCACTCGACCGAGGCCACCGAGGCCTTCGGCGCGGCCCTGGCGCGGGCGATCGAAGCCGACCCCGAGCTCGTTCGCACCGGGGTGGCCCTGACCCTCGAAGGCGAGCTCGGCAGCGGCAAGACGGCGATCGCCCGCGGCGTGGCCAGGGGCCTGGGCGCCCCCGACCGCGTCCACAGCCCGAGCTTCACCCTGATGCACACCTATGAAGGACGCCTGCCGATCTACCACTTCGACGCCTGGATGGAGGGCCGCGAGCGGGCCTTCCTCGAGGGCGGCGGCGCGGAATGGCTCGACCGCGGCGGGGTGGCTCTGATCGAATGGGCCTCGCGGGTCGAGGCCTGGTTGCCGTTGCCCCGCCTGGGTCTACTCCTCGAGCACATGGGACCGCTTGCACCCGACACACGACGCCTGAGCTTGAGCGCCCTGGCCTCGCGGACGGGCGCTGGAGCCCTGGCTCGCTCGCGCGCGATGGAAGCCCTGGTCCGCGGCCTGCGGGTGGGGGAGATCCAGGTTGCCCCAGGTGCCATCGAGGAAGCGTGACCCAGCCTCTTCCCAAGCTTGAACCGCGCACGGTCCCACGCGTTGGGCAGCTCCCGTGAAGGGTTCCTGGGACCGCGATCGCGACCCCCTGGTGGCCCTGAGCCGAGGAGAAGTCGACCTATACGAGGAATTCGTCCGCAGCGAGACCTCGACCTTGATCGGTTTCTTCCAGCACCTCGGCGGCTCGCGCGTCGAAGCCGAGGACCTGACCCAGGAAGTCTTCCTCAAGTTGTACCGCCAAGCCGCAAACTACCAGCCGCAAGGCACGTTCGAAGCCTTCGCGCTGCGCATCGCGCGCAACGCCTGGATCGACCGGCGCAGGCGCGACGCGGCGCGAATTCCGGCGCGCTCGCTGTCGGCGCTCGAATCGGAATCGGCCGGGAACCGCGAGCCGATCGCGCCGGGGCAAGAGCCCGAGCGCCGGCTCTCGCGACTCGAGGAGCAAGGTCGCATCGCCCGCGCGCTGGCGAGTCTCTCGGCGAACCACGCAATCATCTTCGAGCTGGCGATCGTGCAGTCGCGGCCTTACCCGGAGATCGCCGCCGAGCTCGACATCCCGGTCGGCACCGTCAAGTCGCGGGTCTTCCATGCCCTGCGGCGCATGCGGGCCGCGCTGGAAGCTCCGGACGCGGCTGCCGAGGCACGCGCCCAGTCCCGGAGCGAGCGAGCCAGCGATGAAACGCCGGCGCGCGCGCTGCACAAGCCCCTCGGAGGTCAGCCGTGAGCGAGCGACACGCACACCTGGCGCCCGAGGATCTCCTGGAGCTCGCCCTCGACGAGAGCGCGCAGCGCGCTCCCGCGCGGAGCCCAGAGCTGCGCGCCTGCGGCGAATGCACGCGCGCCCTCGACGCGACCTTGAGCGAGCTGGCGGCGATCCGCGGCGCCCTGGCCGCGAGCTCGATCGAGGACGAGCGCCGCGCCGAAGAGCTTGCCGAAAGCGTTCTCGGACGCACGACGCGCGAGGATCCCTCCTGGCGCGGCGACTGGCACGTGGTCCGGCGATTCCTGCGCGAGCGCTGGAGCTCTTCGCTGACCGTGCGCCTGATCGCGGCAAGTCTCCTGCTGCACTTGATGGCCGTGCCCGTGCTGGCGATCGCGCTGGTGCTGCGCGCGCGCGAAAGCCGCGGCCTGGTGGTCCGGATCGAGGCGCCGCCCCAGGATCTTCCGGTGGTGCAGCTGCCCGTGGAGCAGCGCCGCGAGCT
Organism: Planctomycetota bacterium; assembly: GCA_035490315.1. Lineage (GTDB taxonomy): Bacteria > Planctomycetota > UBA1135 > UBA1135 > JADJQU01. Next base: position 46,817 of record DATHET010000078.1, on the reverse strand, counting down.
CGTGCGCGAGCCGGACCCGGAGCTTCCCGGACCCTCGACGGGCCTGGGCGACGCCCTTCCGGGTCTCGATCGTCTGGCGCGCGCGCGCCGCGAGCTGATCGAGAAGGGTGCTCCGCCTGTCAAGCAGCGGGCCTCGGTGGACGAACACCTGACAGGAGTCGCGGGCCATGTGGCGCAACTGCTCAGCGCCCGCAGCCGGCGCCTGAGCCTCGGCAGCTTCGACAGCAGCTTGAGCGAGCCCGCCGCCAACGCACCGGTGATCGAGCGCGCCCTGTGGGCCGAGCTGCTGCTCGACGACTGGGCCCTGGCGGGTCGCGCCGATCCGCGGCTTGCCCTGGCGCTCGGGCGTCTGGTCGACGACTCGCAGGCAGCGCGCGAGTCCCACCCTGCGGCCCGCCTCGCGGCCCACGCCCTCGAGCGAGCGACCTCCTACGGCTTCAAGTTGCCGGGCTCCCAGCCGCCCTCGGAACCCGGACCCGCCCTCGACCGCGCCTGGTTCGAGCAACTCGAGCGTGCCTGCGCCTCCGGGCCGGCGACCAGAGCCTCGGACGTCCTCGAGTTCTGGCTCGAGTGGGGCCGGCAACACACACGCTGAAGCCCGGGGGCGGATGGCGGAGAATTTCCCGACGTCGCCAGCGTGATGGGAGGCCCGAAACCGCGCGGGAGTAGTCCGCGTCACTGCCCGCCCCTATGCTCTCACGCCGCATGTCCGACTTCCCTTCCCTCGCGGCACCCCTCGCGCTCGCCGCCTTGATCTGGGCAAGTTTCGAACCGGCGGGATTCGGCCAGGACGCGCCCAAGCCCGAGCCGACTCCGACCGCGCCGCCCGCCGAGCCGGCCCCCGCTCTTCCGCCCAAACCGGCGAACGGCGAAGTGGAGCTGAAGCTCACTCTCGAGCAGGCGCTCAAGATCGCTCTCGACAACAACCTGGGCTTGGAGATCGAAGCGGTCACGACTGAAGTGGCGAGCTACGAATACCTCGGCTCTTGGGGCAGCTTCGACCCGCGAGTCACCGCCACCGCCGCGGTGACCAACACGGAATTCGAAGCGAATTCCTCGCTGTCCGGCGCCGTGGTCGTCAAGGAGGACACGCAGGAAGTGAGCGCCGGCCTGGTCTTCCCCCTGGAGACCGGAGGCGTGTTCAACTTGAACTACGGCCGCGTCAACACGAAGAGCAACAACAGCTTCCAGCTGGTCAATCCCTCGACTACGGACACGCTCGGCGTCTCGTTCCGCCAGCCGCTGTGGCGCGGCGCCTGGAGCAAGTACGCGACCAGTATCCAGCGCGAGAGCGAGATCCTGTACCACAAGAGTTCCGAGCACTTCCGCGAGGCGCGCCAGCAGTTGCTGTTCGACGTGAACTCGGCCTACTGGGATCTGGTCGCGACCGTCGAGCAGCTGGGAGTCGCCGACGCGACCCTGGATCTCGGCCGCCGGCAGCTCGACCAGGACCAGCGCCGCCTCGACGCGGGCGTGGGCACCGGCGTCGAAGTCCTGCAATCGGAAACGAACGTCGCGCGGCGCATCGAAGAGCGCCTGCTCGCCGACGTCAACGTGCGCGCGGCCCAGGACAAATTGAAAGCCGCGCTGTTCCCCGGCACGGACAAGAACTCCTGGGACACGCAGATCGTTCCGGTCACGCCCTTGCCGGAGAGCAACAACCCGGTGGTTCCGGCCTGGGATGCCGCGCTGCTCGTGGCCCTGGAGAACCGCTCCGAGCTGCGCCAGCAGCGCCTGGAGATCGACGCCAGCGAGCTGCGCCTCGAGCGCGCCAAGAGCGAGCGCCGTTTCGGCCTCGACCTCGAGCTCAGCTCCACGGGACGCGGCTTCGACGGCGACAACTGGGAGGCCTTCCAGAGCGCGACCAGCTTCGAGTTCCCCGCGAACCGCGCGGCGCTGACCCTCGACCTGCCGATCCTCAACCGCACGGCCCGCAACGCCGAGCGCGCCGCTCGCGCGCGGGGACGCTCGGCGCGCCTGGTGTACGACCAGCTCGAATCGCAGATCGCCGCCGAGGTGCGCGACGCGGTGCGCCAGATCGTCTACCAGGCCGAAGCGGTCAAGGCCGCGGCGAAGAGCCTCGAGCTGGCCGAGCGCCAGCTCGCTGCCGAAGAAGCGCGCAAGAACGAAGGCCTGTCGACCACGTTCCAGGTGCTCGAGTTCTCGCAGCAGCTCGCCGAAGCCCTGTCCAGCGAGAAGCGCGCGCGCGTCGCCTACGCCAAGGCCCTCGCCGGCCTGGCGAAGGCCGAGGGCGTGCTCGGCGAGAAGACCACGCGCTGAAGGCGCAGTCGACGATGCGTGCGGCGCTGCTCCTCCTGCTCGCGATCCCGCTGGGCGCCTGCAAGAAGGACGAGCCCGCGAAACCGGCTCGCGCGATCGACGAGCGCGTCGAATTGTTCTTCGATCCTTCGATGGCCCGCGGCGGCTACGACGTCGACCTGGCGGATCCGACGCAGATCCAGATCCAGACCCTGCTGACTGGCGAGCACGAGCCGCTGCACCAGACCATCTCGGACCTCGCGACGGACGGCGAGCGCGGCGTCGCGGCCGTGGCGCGGCTGGTCGAGCGCCTGCGCAACGATCCCGGCGGCAGCGATTACCTGCGGAACGCGGCTGCTGTGCTCTCGCTGAGCCCCGAGCCCGCGGCCACGCGCCTGTTGTGGACCCTGCTCGAGCATCCGTCCGAGTCGCTGCAGATCCAGGCCCTGCGCGGGTTGCGCGTGCACCCGCGGCCGGAATCCTTCGACCCCGTGCTGGCCTTCCTCGCCCGCGCGAGCGACGGCTACCAGGCCGAGGTCTGCGCCGAGCTCGGAAAGCTCGACCTGCCGCGGGCCCAGAAGCTGTGGATGTCCTGGCTCGAGAACGGCGACAACAAGCATCTGTGGCCGACGATCCTGCCGTTCTTCACGCGCACCCTCGATCCGGACATCGCGCGGCGCGCCGCGGCGCTGCTCGAGAGAAAGGACCTGGATGCCTACGCGCGCATCTGGCTGTGCGCGGCGGCTTCCGGCGCTGGCGATGCTCAGCGCAACGAACCCGCGCTCGCCGAGCTGCGCGAGTCGCGTGAATCGAAGAATCCGACGGAGCGCGATCTCGCCGTGCGCGCCCTGGCCGGCTCGGAGCAGTTCGACGAGCTCGTGTGGACTCTCGAGCACGAGGAAGAGGCCTCGATCCGCATGCTGGTCGTGTCCGCGGCCGCGCTGGACGAGCGCCCGAGTGCGAAGCGGCTGCTCGAGCTGGCGATGAACGACAGCGATCCCCAGGTGCGCGTGGCCGCCTTGACCGCGCTCGCCAACCAAGGCGCGGGTGCCGCGGTCGACGAAGCCCTGCAGTGGATTCAGAGCCCAGCGATCGGCGAAGTCCATGCCGGCCTGCAGATCCTGCGCCAGCGGATGGCCGACGATCCCGCCCTGGCGACACGCGTGTGGAGCGAGTTCCGCCCGCGACTGGAATCGATCGAGAAGCGGCCGGCGGCCGAGCGCGCGAGCCTGGTCAAGCTGATCGGTCTGATCCCGCTGCGCGAAGCCACGAAGGCCTTGATCAAGCTGGCGCTGACGCAGAAGGACGAGCTGGAATCGATGCGCGCCCAGCGCTTCATCCTGCGCCAGGCGGTCAACGCCGGAGTCCCGGCGCAGGACGAGCTGTTCGAGCTGTGGCGCGCCAGCTCCGACGAATTGGTGCGCATGGACGCGCTCGAAGCCTTCTCGGCCCTCGGCGGTGACCATAGCCGCGAGCTGTTGCTCCAGGTGCTCGAGGATCCGCGCACCACGGGCCAGGAAATGGTTTTCGTCGCCGATCGCCTGGTGCGCATCGGACCCGCGAAGGAAGTCGCCTGGCAGATCAAGCGCGCCACGCTGCGGATGCAGGAACCGCACAGTCGCGAAGCCGTGCAGGGCATCCTGTGGCGCTGGTATCCCGCGCCGAAGAAATAGACGCTAATCCGCGTCGCTGGCGCTGACGAGCTCCCAGCCCTTCGCGCGCAGATCGCCTCGCCGCTGTTCCTCGATTTGCGGCGGAGCATCCAAGCCGCCCGGCGCGGGATCGAGGTCCTTGTGCCTCAGCACGTGGGTGCTCGAGAAGCCATAGAACGAGGGCACGCCCTTGCCGGAGCGGCGCTCGGGCCAGGCGCGCACCGCCATCAAGCCCTGCGTGTCGCCCGCGAAGGAGGGGACGTGCACGAACTCGAAGTAGTAGCCGTGGCGCAGCAGCACGCGCCCGTCGTCGACCACGGTCTGGTCCTCGAACTGACGGCGTGCCGCGCGCGGCAGACGATCGAAGAGCGCCTTGGTGTTCGCCGGCGGCGCGGCGTTCAGCGCGTCGTCGTCGAACAGCTGGGTCAATCGCCGCACCATCCGCTGCGCGTCGGCTTCGTTCTCGCGCTGCGCGAAAGCCGACAGCCGCGGCAAGGAGACGATCACGACCACGGCCACGATGCCGATCAGGATCGCGAGGTCGAGCGATTGGATGCGCCCCCACGTGGAGCGCGACGGCGCGCTTGGGATCCGGGATCGGAAGATGCGTGGGAGGATCATCGAGGAGGACCGGGGGGATTCTTCAGGGTCAGTTGCTAGTCTGCAAGCTCGATGGCCTCCTTCAGCGCGCAATCCTTGCCCGCCGCGCTCCACGTGAGCGCCGTGCAAATCGCCCGCCGCGTCGCGAGCGCCGGCCAGCGCGCCTGGATCGTCGGCGGACCGGTGCGCGACCTTGCACTCGGCCGCAAGCCCTCGGATCTCGACATGGCCAGCGCGCTGCTGCCGGATCAGATCGAGGCCCTGTTCGAGCGCACGAACGCCGTGGGCAAGGCTTTCGGGACGGTGCTGGTCCACGTCGGCGGCATCGACGTGCAGCTGACCACCTTCCGGCGCGAGCGCGGTTTCTCCGACGCACGCCGCCCGGACCTGGTCGAGTACACCGACAAGGTCGCGGAGGACGCGCGCCGCCGCGACTTCACCTGCAACGCCCTGTACCTCGATCCTTTGAACGACGAGCTGTGCGACCCCGAGGGCGGGATGCACGACATCGAGGCTCGCGTGTTGCGCGCGGTCGGCGATCCCCGGGCGCGTTTTGCCGAGGACGGCCTCAGGCTCGTGCGCCTGGCGCGCTTCGCGGCAGCCTTGGACTTCGCGGTCGACCCGCGCACGCTGGAGGCTGCGGCGCAGAGCGTTGCTGCACTGATCGGAGTCAGCGCGGAGCGGCGCCTTTCGGAGCTGGAGCGGATCTTCGAGACGCCGCGCAGCGCGCGCGGGATCGAGATCCTGGCCACCACCGGGTTGCTGCAGACGCTCTTGCCGGGTTTTCACGAGCTGTGTCCCGATCGAGCCGCGCTCGAGCGGCGTTTGCGCGCCTTGAAGCTCGTCGAGAACGGCGAACGCGCTGTCGGCAGCGCTCCGGGATTGGCCCTGCTGCTCGAGCCGGGCTCCGCGGCCGGTGAAACCGCGGCCCGCGCGATCCTCGACTTCCTGCGACCGTCGCGTGTTCTGCGCGAAGCCATCGAAGCCCTGTGGAAACGCGAAGCCGAGGCGACTGCGCTCGCGGGCGCGCCGCGTTCGCGCCTCGTCCGCTTCGCGCGGGCAGCTCGAGCAGGCGATGGCCTGCGGCTCGCCCGAGCCTGGCGCATGGCCGACGGAGGCGACACGGCCGAGCTCGACCTGCTCGAGCAGCAGCTCGGACGGCTTTCGCAATCCGACCTGCGACCTGCCTCCTGGATCAGCTCGGCGGATCTCGAGCGCTCGAAGATCGCGCGCGGTCCGCAGTGGAAGCGGCTGCTCGAGGAAGCGGAGACGGAGCGGCTCGAAGGCCGGCTCGCGACGCGCGAAGCCGCGCTCGACTGGCTGGAGCAGCGCGCGCGCGAGCTGCGCGAGGCTTGATCAACTCGGCGGGAAAACCCGCCGCAGCCTCGCGGAGATCAGGTAACCCGAGAGGATCAAGGCCGCGACGATCAGCGCGTCGAAAGCCGGCGGATTCCAGGCACGCGCGGCGAGCGCCGCACTGAAGATCAGGAAGCGGCGCAGGCACAATCCCATCGCCCGCTCGACGTCTGCGCGAGTCCAGTCCGCGCGCAGACGCGCCAGACGCACCAGGCTGAAGGCCGCCGGCCAGGCGATTGCGCTCGCGACCAGGATTCCACCGACCCTGCCGAAGGGCGGCAGGAAGGGGACGAACAACAGCATCAGCGCCGCTGAGAGCACCAGCGCCTTGGGCTTCGGCCCCGCGAGGTCCGCGTCCTCGCCATCTTCCATGCGTCCGAGCTGCGACACGCGCAGCACGAACACGCCGTAGAGCACCATCGCCACCAGGGCCTGCTGGAACGGAATCGTCGCGCCGAAGACTCCGCTCGCGAAAAACAGGCCCAGGCCGAGGTTGCCCGCGCGGCACAGGGCGAGCAGCAGCGGCCCGAGCCAGGCCCCGCGTCCACCGAGGTCGTACGACAGCGCGACGAGACCGAGAGCCATCGACCACAGGGCCGCGCCCGGACTGTGGACCAGCGCGATCAGCGGGCCGACCACGAGCAGCGATACGCCGAGCGCCAGAGCCGTGCGCGCCGCCACTTTTCCGGAAGGAATCGGCCGATCGGGCCGCGTCCCTGCGTCGTGCTCGCGATCGTGCCAATCGTTGAGCGCCATCGCGCCGTGGTACACGCAAGCCGACGAGGCCATCAGGCAGAAGGGTCCTGGGCCTGCAGGCCAGCGCCCGTGGTTCGCGAACACCAGTCCCGCTGCAACGTCGGCCAGGGCCGAGGGCGCGAGCGACAGCCGCAGCAGCCGTCCGAGTGCGAGCATCGACCCGCTACTCCCAGAATCTGCGCAGGTCGTTGAACGTCACGAAGACGACCAGGCCGAGGATCAGCACGAGCCCGACCATCTGGCTGTAGCCGAGCACGCGCTCGTTGACCGGCGAGCCCTTGATCTTCTCGATCAGCAGGAAGAACAGGTGGCCGCCGTCGAGCACGGGAATCGGCAGCACGTTCAAGAAGGCCAGGTTCAGGCTCAGCATGCACAGGAAGAACAGGAGCTTGGCGATGCCCATGCTCGCGAAGGCGTAGCTGACCTGCGAGATCAGGATGATGCCGCCGAGGCTGTCCTCGCTGACGCTGCCGACGAAAATTCCGCGCAGGGTGTTCCAGCTGTCGACCAGGAACTTCCACGAGTAGCGCGTGCCCATGCGCACTGCCTCGCCGAAGGACTCGGCGCGGTAGATGTAGGTCGCGACGCCTGACGTGATGCCGTAGTCGGGGCGCATCAGCGCGGCCGGAGTCACGCTGAGATCGGGGTATTCCGAGCGTCCGTCGGTTCCGCGCCGTTGCACGCTGACCGCCAGCGACTCGTTGGCCCGCGCCTGGGCCTTGATCGCCGCCTGGATCTCGCTCCAGCGCGCGACCGGTCGATCGCCGACACGCGCGATGCTGTCGCCGTCCTGCAGACCAGCCTTGGCGGCCGGTCCCGTGGGCTGGGTCGCCACGCGTGTGCCCTCGAGGTCCGGCTTGATGGCCACGTCTCGCAGGGCTTGCGCGATCAGCGCCGAGTCGAAGGCCGCGACCGCGAGCTTCTGCTCGCCGCCATCGCGCAGCACGATGATCTCGAAAGGGCGACCCAGGCTCTGATTCAGGGCGTCCTCGAAGTCGCCCTCGCGCACGATCGTCTTGCCGTCGACGAAGAGCAGGCGATCCTCCCTGTGCAGACCCAGACGCGAAACGGGGTCGCCGGCTCGAAGCTCGGGGACGAAGTCGAAGGCCGGCTCGATTCCGAATCCGAGATCCTGCTTCTTGTTGCCGACGAACTTGGGCTCGACCTTGAACTGCTGCGTCGCGTCGTCGCGCAGGATCCCGATCAGGAGCGGCGCCCCACGGCGCTGCAATCGCGCCATGCGCTTGCGCGGATTCTCGCTCGAGCCGTCGACCGTGGTGATGCGATCTCCGGAGCGCAGGCCGGCCTCGAAGGCCGCGGAAGTCGGCGCGACGTCGACCAGGCCGCTCGGATCGAGGCCAGGATTGACGCCGATCGAGCGCAGGCCGATTTCTTTCACGTACTCGGGGCGCACGCGGACCAGGCTGTCGGCGGTGGCTCCGGGAGCGCGCACCTTGAGCTCGAGCTCCTCGTTGCCCGAGAGAGCGACTTCGCTCTGGAACTGGTCGAAGCTGATCACCGATTCGTCGTCGACGGCGAGGATGCGCGTTCCCGGCTCGAGCCCCGCTTTCCACGCGGGTCCGCCGGGCTCGGTGCCGCCGACCATCGGCTCGGGGAAGGGCACGCCGAAGAACAGGAGCGGCGGGAAGACCAAGAGCGCGAACACCACGTTCATCAGCACGCCGCCGGAGTAGATGAAGAATCGCTGTCCTACCGATTTCGCGGGCAGCTCGTCGGGCAGGGGAGCCCCTCCCGGAACGGTTTCCTCGCCGGCCATCTTCACGAAGCCGCCCAGCGGGATCAGCGCGAGCTGGTAGGTCGTCGCGCCGCGCGTCCAGCCCAGCAGCTTGGGCCCGAAGCCCAGGCTGAACAACTCGACGCGCACGCCGCACATCCGCGCCGCGATGAAGTGGCCGAACTCGTGCACGAAAATGACCAGCCCGATCCCAAGCGCCACCTGCAGGTAGCGGCCGAGCTCGGTGAAATCCATCAGGGAGAATTGGGTCATTGCTGGTTGGCTTTCGAGGCGTGGATCCGCTCGAGCGCCTCGCGCGCCAGACGGCGAGCGTCGCGATCGGCGAGCAGCGCCGCAGCGACGCCGTGGCGAGGGGAAGCACGCAAGGGCAGCACGCTGGCGACCACGCGCACGATGTCTCCGAAGCACGCGCTCCCGGCGAGGAAGGCCTCGACCGCGATCTCGTCGGCAGCGTTGAGCACCGCGCCCGCGTCGCCGCCGCGCCGCGCGGCATCGTAACCCAACTGCAGGGCAGGAAAGCGCGCGGCGTCGACCGACTCGAAGCTCAGGCGGGAAAACAGCCCCAGATCGAAGCCCTTGAGGTCCGACGCGGCGCGGTCGGGATGGAATAAACAGTAATGCAACGGACCGCGCATGTCGGGCGGCCCGAGCTGTGCCATCACCGAGCCGTCGATGAACTCGACCATCGAGTGCACGATCGACTGGCGGTGGATCCAGACCTGGATGCGCTCGAGGGGCAGGCCGAAGAGATGGTGGACCTCGATCACCTCGAGCGCCTTGTTCATCAGGGTCGCCGAGCCGATCGTGATCCGCGGTCCCATGCTCCAGGTCGGATGGGCGAGGGCGCGCTCGCGGCTGGACTGCTCGATCTCCGAGGGATCGCTGTCGCGGAAAGGCCCGCCGCTTGCGGTCAAGTGGATCTTGCGCACGCGGTCGAGCCGCTCGCCGCGCAGGCATTGGAAAATGGCGCACAGCTCGCTGTCGACCGGCAGGATCGAGGCCCCGCTGCGGCGCGCGATCTCCATCAATTCCGCGCCGGCCATCACCAGCGATTCCTTGTTGGCCAGGGCCAGGTCCTTGCCGCGTTCGAGCACCGCGACCGAAGCCGCGAGACCGCAGGCGCCGACCACGCCGTGCACGGCCGTGTCATATTCCGCGACGCGGCAGATCTCGCTCAGGGCCTCCGGGCCGCAGATCAGGCTCGTGCCCTCGGGCAGCTGTGGCGCGAGCCTGGCGCCGGCCTCGCGATCGATCACGGCGACGAAACGCGGGTGGAACTCGCGCGCTTGGGCAGCGAGCTGGGCCCAGGAGCTGTTCGCCGCCAGGCCGCTGACCCGCAGCGCGCCGGCCTGCGCGCGCACCACGTCCAAGGTCTGCTTCCCGATCGAGCCTGTCGAGCCGAGGACGAGCAGGGATTTCATGCAGGGGACGGGCGGCGCTCGGGCGAGCCTGAGGCCGGGACCAGGGGCTACTTTATGCCTTGCGCGGTGGCGGGGGAATTGTCGTTCACGGTTAGGATGCCGAGTCCAGGCCCGCTCGATGAACGATCCGCGCCCCGCCGAGAATCCGCACCGTCCGGTTCGACACTGCCCGCTGTGCGGGTCCAGCTTCGCGCCGGCCACGGTCGAGGGACGCCAGCGGCTGCGCTGCGAGCAGTGTTTCTACGTCCAGTACGCCAACCCGGCGGCCGCGGCGGCGGGCGTGGTCGTCAATGCGCAAGGCCAGGTGCTGCTGGTGCGGCGCGCCATCGCTCCTCACCGCGGCATGTGGGCCCTGCCGGCGGGCTACCAGGAGGTCGACGAGACGCCGGCCCAGGCCGCCGAGCGCGAAGTTCGGGAAGAAACCGGGCTGGAAGTCGAGGCTGGACCGTTGTTCGACCTGGTGTTCGTCACGGACAATGCCGCCAAGCCCGCGAACCTCGCCGTCTACCTCTGCCGGCCGCTGGGTGGCGAGCTCGCCGCCGGCGACGACGCGAGCGAAGTGCGCTTCTTCGACCTCACCCGCCTGCCGGACGACATCGGCTTCGACAACACCACCCGTATCCTCTCGCGACTGATCCAAAGCCGCACCTACCGCGAATTCCTGCAGCCGATGACTCAACCCAAGACCACGACTCCGCGCTCGATCAGCTACAAGGACGCCGGCGTCGACATCGAGAACAAGTACGCAGCCGTCGACGGCGCGAGCGCCGCGATCCGTGCCAGCTTCACCCCCGGCGTGGTCGGCGACGTCGGCGGTTTCGGCGGACTCTTCGATCTCGCGCGCGCCGGTTGCGGCCGCGGCTTGCTCGTCGCCAGCGCCGACGGCGTGGGGACCAAGCTCGAGATCGCGGCGCGCGCCAAGATCTACGACACGGTCGGACGCGACCTCGTGCAGCATTGCATCAACGACATCCTGGTGCAGGGCGCGCGTCCCTTGTTCTTCATGGACTACGTCGGCACGGGAGTCCTCGATCCCCACGTGACCTCCGAGCTGATTCGCGGATGCGCGGAGGGCTGCCGCGAAAACGGGCTGGCCCTGCTCGGCGGCGAGACGGCCGAGATGCCGGGCCTGTATCGGCCGGGCGACTTCGACCTGGTCGGATTCATCGTCGGCGTGGTCGAGCCCGACAAGCTGCTCGATGGCAAGCGCGTCCGACCTGGGCAGGTCCTGGTCGCCCTGGCCTCCGCGGGTCTGCACACCAACGGGTACTCGCTCGCGCGCAAGATCGCTTTCGAAGCCCTCGGGCACGAGCTCGGCGATCGCCCCGCGGCTCTCGCCGGACGCTCGGTGGGGGAGGCGCTGCTCGCCGAGCACCGCTCGTACTTGAAGCTGCTCTGGCCGCTGCTCGAGGAGCGCCGCATCGCGGCCATGGCTCACATCACGGGCGGAGGTCTGGTCGACAATCTCCCGCGCGTGCTCAACGGCTGCGATGCGCTGATCGATCGCACGGCCTGGCCGCTGCCGCCTGTGTTCCGCTGGCTGTGCGAGGGCGGCAACGTCGATCCGGAAGAGCGCTACCAGGTGTTCAACATGGGTATCGGCATGGTCCTGATCCTCGATCCGGATCAGGTCGACTCGCTGCGGGCACAGCTCGCGGCCGCGGGCGAGCCGACCTGGATCATCGGGCGAACCGAAGCGGGCCAGGGGATCGTGCGCTGGACCCGCTGAGCACCCGCTGAGGGGGGGGCGCAGCACGCCGTGCTGGAACTGGCAGCCGCTGGCGGCGATGATCTACCGGTCGCTGCATCCCTGATACTCCGGGGTCAGCCCCAGATAAAGCCCGCCATGGTTCACAAAGCTGCCTGGGTCGCGCTCGCCGCGGCCTCCCTCGCCCTTGCCGCCCTGTCCTCACCCCTCGTTCAGCAGACAGGCGAGCTGAAGAAGGGCGATCAGAAGGAGCTGGCCAGCCTGATCGGCGCGGCCCTGGATCCAGAGAAAACGAAGGACGCCGAGAAGAAGAACAAGGCCGTCACCGAGCTGCGCAAGTTCCTGGAGAAGGCCGGCAAGACACGCAACTCCAAGGATCCGCTGCAGGGCGGCCTCTCGCTGACCGCGGACCTGTCCAAGGCCCTGTACGATTCGGCGGACTACAAGATGGCCGGCAAGAAGCTCGGCGAGGTCGTGACGACCGTGCTCAATCCGAAGCAGGTCGCGGCCAAGGCTCCTGACAAGGAGGACCCGATGTCCTACGCGCTCTGGCTGCCCAAAGCCTACCGCGTCGACGGGGATCCTTATCCGCTGCTCCTGTGCCTGCCCGGCGCCAAGGACGGCAAGGCGCAGACGGGAGAGACCTTCCTCCAGGACAACTGGATGGATCCCGCGCTGCGCGAGAAGGTGCTGATCGCGGTGGTGAATCTTCCGGAGGATCAGGCGAGCTGGAGCGAGGGCCAGACCGCGGCTGGAAAGCCCGGCGGCATCGCCGTGACGATGCGCGCCTTGCGCGACGTGCGCGAGAAGTACGCTGTCGATTGCGACCGCATCTACATCTGCGGACGCGAAGCCGGAGTCGCGGCCGCCATCTCCATCGCCAGCAAGTTCCCGCACATCTTCGCCGGCGCGATCGGCCGCGCGGGAGACAGCGGGGCGACTCCGATCGACAATTTCCGCGGGCTTCCGACGTTTTTCGCGGGCGCGGGCGCCCAGGCCGCCGAGTTCGAGAAGAAGAGCAAGGAAGCCGGGTACGACAACTGCACGCTGAAAGCCGACGGCAGCGACCTCGACGTCCTGACCTGGATGACCGACCATCCGCGCATCGCCAATCCGGTCAAGGTCACGCTGTATCCCGGCAAGCCGATCCCTTCGAAGGCTTACTGGGTGAAAGTCCAGCCGACGGACGTCGCATCGGGAGTGGCCAAGGTGGAGGCGGAAATCGACCGCTCGAAGAACACGATCACGATCACGGGCAACGGCATCCGCCAGGTCACGCTGATGCTCAACGACGTGCTCGTCGATCTCGACAAGCCGGTGTCGGTGATCCTGAACGGCACCAAGCAGGACGCGCTCCTGCCGCGCAGCCTCGAGGACATGCTCGACATGATGTTCAACGGCTTCTCCGAGCCGGGGCGCGTCTACGTGGTGCGCAAGGACTTCGATCTGCCGGTAGCAGCGAAGTGAGCAGCGGGCGATGGCGCTCGGTCGCTGAACCCAGGTGCGCCTGGGCATGAAGCCCGAGCCCCGCGCGCCGGGACTGTTGCTGTGGGTGGCTGTCGCTGGCGCGGCGACCATGGCGGTCGAGCTGTCCGCGGTGCGCATGGTCTCGCCCTGGTTCGGCGCCTCGAGCGTGGTCTGGACCAACGTGATCGGCGTGATCCTGCTCGCGCTGGCGCTCGGCTATCTCGCGGGAGCGCGCTGGGCCAGCCGCGCGAACATCGAGTCCGCCCTGGCCACCGCGTTGGGCGCTTCGGCCGTGTTCACGGCTCTCCTGCCGCTGCTCGCCGCGCCGGTCTGCGGTTGGTTCATGCCCCAGGCACTGCGCCTCGAGCAGGCGGGAGCACTCTTCGAGTGGGGGAGTCTGGCCGCCACCTCGCTCCTGTTCCTGCTGCCAGCCGCGGCCCTGGGCACCATCGGCCCCCTGGCCGTCGAGCTCGCCTCGCGCCGCGGCGCGCGGCCGGGAGTCGCCGGCGGGCAGGTGCTCTGCGTCTCGACCCTCGGCAGCCTGGTGGGAACCTTTTCGACCACCCATGTCCTGCTGCCCGGGCTCGGCGTGGCGCGCACGATCGAGCTGGCCGCCGTCCTGCTCGGCACGGGCTCGCTGGCCTTGGCCCTCGCGGGCAGGATGCGCGGCGCTTCAGGGCTGATCCTGGTGCTCGTGCTGTGCGCCGTGGGCTCGAGGGTTCCTCCAGGTCCCGGCATCGGAGAGGGCTTCGAATTGCTCGAGGCGCGCGAATCGAGCTACCAGAGCGTGCGCGCCGTGCGCGATCTGCGCGGCGAGCTGCGTCTCTTACAGGTCAACGAGGGCTTGGACTCCTTCCAGTCCGTCTGGCGCGCCAATCCTGGAGCCCTCGGCCCGGGCTTCTATTACGACGCCTTCGCCCTGCCCGCCTGGTGGGCGCAGCGCAACAACGGGACGTGGCGGGTCGCCGTGCTCGGCCTGGGCGCGGGCACCACGTTCCGCGTGCTCGACGGAGCTTCACCTCCCGGCCTCGAGTTGTCTTGCGTCGGAGCGGAGATCGACAAGGTGGTCGTGGGCCTGGGCGAGCGCTGGTTCGACCTGCCCGTCTACGATCCTGCCCACCGCGTCTTCGCGGGCTATGACGCACGCAGCGCGCTGCGGATGTGGAGCGGGCCCTTCGACGAGATCGTGCTCGACGCCTACGCGCACCAGACGGAGATCCCCGCGCACCTCTGCTCGCGCGAAGCCATGCAGGAAATGCGCGCGAAGCTCAGCCCCGGTGGCTGGCTGGCGATCAACGTCGGCGGTTTTTCGTTCGAGGATCCGCTGCTCGTCGCCATCGCCGCGACCGCCGCGAGCGCTTTCGAATCGCGCGTGCTCGTGCTGCGCGTCGGCGGTTCCAGGAACTACGTCGTGTTCGCGCGCGCCGGGATGGAGCCCGTCGATCCGAGCGACCCCGCCGCGCCGCGGCCGGATGCATCGCTCGTGCACCTGTGGGGGCCCGCGCAGCTGCCGTCCGGCGCGCGCTGGTTCGACGCCAGCGCCGGCACGATCCTCACCGATGATCGCAATCCGAGCGACGTGCTGCAGCGCCGCTCGATCGAGGAAGCCTTCCATGCGGATGCCCGGGGCAGTTGAACGCGCGAGCTTCGTGCTCGGGTTGACGCTCTTTGGCCTGCTGCCGGGGCAATGGTCGCCCGTGGCCGACACGCTCGCGGAAGTCCAGAAGGCCGCGGAAGCGGGCGAGTTCGCCCAGGCTTTGCAGCTGGCTCGCGCGGACCTCGATCCCCTGGCTGCGAATCGCGCCGAGGTCTGGCTCCTGTACCGCGCCCGCGACTTCGAAGGCGTCCGCGAAGCTGCGGAACGCGGGCTAGAGCTCGCGCCAGGCGACGTCTGGCTTGCCGAGCGCGCCACGGCCGCGGCCCTGTGGTTGCGGGATCCTGCGCTCGCGGAAAAGAGTCTGTCGCGTTTCGGCGAGGTCCACGCCGCGGCGGATCCCGCCGTGCGCGAGACCTTTGCCGAGCCCCTCGCTCAAGCGCGCGTGCTCACCGCCGACCTGAACGCGAATTCGGCTCGCGCGCGAGCCGCCGAGACTCGCGCGCGCATCTGCGCCTTCGCGATCCTCGGCGCCGTGCTCGCCCTGCTCGGTTTCGTGGGTCTGGGTTTGCGCCGTCCACGCCCATGAAAAAGCGCTGCAGGCCGGCTTGCCGGACTGCAGCGCTCGCGAACCCAGGGTGATCAGAGAATGTCGAGGATCCCGCCCTTCTGGTCGGTCAAGGAAGGCGTGTTCGCGCGGTAGTTGCTGTTGACCGCGATCTTCGCGTTCCACGGCAGGTCTTCCTTGTCGGCGATGATTCCCAGCGCGACCGCGCTGAACGCGCGAGCGAGCGACGTGATCTTCTGGTCCTGCATCACACGGATCAAGGGATCGACGGAGCGCGAATCGCCGATGCTGCCCAGCGCCGAGCTGACCGCGGCCTGCGTAGCGAGGGCCGTCGCGTTCTCGAGCATGGTGACCAGCTCGGGCACGAGCTCCTTGTCGCCGAGCAGGCCCAGGCCGATCGCCGCGCTCTTCAAGAGGTCCGCGTTGTACTTGGACTTCTTGACGATTTCCTGGATCGGGCGGAGAGCCGATTGCTCGTCCATCAGGCCCAGTCCGACGGCGGTGTAGCCGCGTGCTTCGGCGTCGCGCACGCTTTCCAGGTTGGCGATCAAGGTGTTCTTGGCCGCCTTGTCGCGCGCCAGGCCGCAGGCGATCGAGAAGGCGCCGATGGCCGCGGGCGAACGCGCATCGTCGAGCGCGCTGCTCAGGGCCAGCTTCGAATCGGTGGACGAGGCCTGGCCATTGTCCTCGAGCGAGCGTTCCATGACCGCGATGGCGATCGCCGACCACTCGTAAACCATGTACCGTTTCTTGGCCAACTCGCCCAGCAGGAAGGAACGCGAGTTCTCCTGCTTGTTGCGGCAGTTCACGCCATAGATCGCGTCGCCCGCGCCGTGGCCCGGCCGCCCCGAGACTTGCGCCAAGGCGATCAGGGAAAAATTGCGCGCCTGCATGTCGTTCAACTCATCCTTGACGCTCATCAGCGAAGCGCGGATCGCCTTGTCCGTCGGATCCTCGTCGCAATCGCCGATGACACCGAGCGCCAGTGCGCAACTCTGCTGCATCGACGAGTGGTCCTTCGACGCCTTGGTCAGGCTCGCCATCAGGCGCGTCGCGACCGTGTCCTTGAGCTCGAAGCTGGCCGGCACGTCCCCGGTGGAGAGCAGCCGCGCCATCGCTGTCGGTGCATGAGCGCGCAAGAGCGGATTGTTGGCATCGTCCCCGAAGTAAGCGAGCAGGTAGCGCAGCTGATCCTGCCGCGAAGTCAGTTTTTCCGCTGTCGCCGATTTCGGAGCGACATCGCCGTGAGCCTGGGCATCGATCTCCAGCGGAGAAAGGCCGATCGCGGTCAGGCACGCGGTCTGGATGTCTCGCTGAGCCATGGTCTTTCCTTCGCCATCGAGGATCCGCCGCAGGGATGCATTGATCGCGATCCGATCCTCGTTGGAAGCCTTGTAGCCGATCAGGCCAAGACCGTATGCGGCGAAGGCGCGGGTGCGCACGTCGACGTTGCCCTGCAATCCGAGCGGGCGCAGCCTGGCCGCATCGTTGTCGAGCAGAGCGGTCAGCAGGAGAATGTTGTCGCGGCTCGCGAGGATGCCCAGCGACACCGCCGCCGTCTCGGCGAGCTCCTGGTTGGAGTTGCCCAGGTAAGCCTTGATCGCCGCGGCGATCGGCGAATGACCATCTTCGCTCACGACCTCGCCGATCTTGGCCAGTGCGATCATGCAGCTCGACTTGATGTCGTTGGAGCTCTCGTTCGCCAAGGCGTCGAGCAGCTTGGGAACGATCGAGCCGCGGATCGTCTGCTCGCTGACGATCTGCATGTCGCGCTCGGAGTCGCGAGTTCCGCGGCCCAGGTAGTAATCGTCCGTTCCGGTGACCGTGCTCTGCCTGCGGATGTGCGACTTCAGGGTGAGGAAGCCGTCCTTGTTGAAGCCCCACCATTGCTGCCACGAGGAAAGGTCGATGGAGTCGCCGCCCAAGGGCGTCTTCGGGCCGTTGGGACCTCCCGGGCTGCCGGTCGGAGATCCCGGAGTTCCGGCTCCCGGTGTCGGTCTGCCGCCAGCACCCGGTTGACCTGGATTTCCAGGAAGAGGCGTCCCCGGGTTTCCTCCGCCGCCACCGCCGCCGCCCGAGGGAGGAGTCGTGTCTCCCGGACCGCGGTACGTGCCGCCGTGAGCGAAGGAGAGACTCTGCAGTGCAAGACCTGCCGCGACTGCGCCGGCGAAGAAGAGCTTGTTCATGGAAGATTCCTGGATTGGAAGCGAGCGATTGCGGGCAGAGTCTTCTCTGCTCTGCAATCACCAGCGCAAGCGACATGCCGTTTACCAACAGGAATCAAATTCACCTCTCATTCACCGCAGATCGTGCATTGCGCATTCACGAACGCGTCCAATGCGCGTGCTCGAGTTTCGAAATCACGACGCAGGTTCCCATGTCAACACGCAGAAATAACGCAATCTCAGAGCCCGCGTCGCTCTGCGTGAAGACCGGAGTGCTTCGCGAGATTGAGCTTGGAAGCGAGGTCTTTCCGATCAGCGACTCACCAGTGAATTCTCTTTCCGGCCGTTGTCTGACCGCGAATCCAAAGTGCAACAGACTCTCGAGGCGTGCCTTCCGCGACCGTCGTCGCTGCAGAGTGGGGCTTCAGTTTCTCCGACGGATGCGCGATGCAAACAACGCTGCCCGGCGGGTATGAGCCGCCGGGCAGCGCAAGCGAACCGAAGCCTCTCTCTCAGAGAATGTCGAGGATGCCGCCCTTCTGGTCGGTCAGCGACGGCGTGTTCGCGCGGTAGTTGCTGTTCACGCCGATCTTCGAATTCCAGGGGAAGGGCTCCTTGTCGGCGATGATTCCCAGCGCCACCGCGCCGAAAGCGCGGGCCAGAGCGGTGTACTCCTGGTTCTTGATCACACCGATCAAGGGCTCGACCGAGCGCGAGTCGCCGATGTAGCCCAGGGCCGAGCTGATCGCCGCTTGCGAGGCGAGGCCGGTCGACGTCTTGAGCATGTCGACGAGGTCGGGGACCAGTTGCTTGTCGCCCAGCAATCCCAGTGCAATCGCCGCGCTCTTCAGGAGATCAGGGCTGTACTTGGACTTCTTGACGATGTCCTGGATCGGTGCGATGGCCGACTGCTCGTCCATCAGACCCAGTCCGACAGCGGTGTAACCGCGCGCCTCGATGTCGTGAACCGTGTCGAGGTTCTTGATCAAGGTGTCCTTGGCTCCGGTGTCCTTCGCGATGCCGCAGGCGATGGCGAAGGCGCCGAGATCCTCGGGCGACTTCGCACCCGCGAGCGTCAGGCGCAAGGCCGCCTTCGAATCCGGCGACCAGGCTTGCTTGGCGTCCTCGAGCTCGCGTTCCATCACCGCGATCGCCAGGCCCGACCAGGGCTTGACGTTGTTCTTGCCCTTGGTCAATTCGTTGAGCAGGAACGTGCGCGAGTTCTCGGACTTGTCCTTGGCGTTGACGCCGTAGATCGGATCGCCCGCGCCATGGCCCGGGTGACCAGCGGCCTGAGCCAGCCCGATCAGAGCGAAATTGCGGACCTGCTGGTCGGAAAGGTCTTCCTTGACGCGCATCAGCGCGGCGCGGATCGCCTTGTCCGTCGGATCTTCGTCGCAATCTCCAATGACTCCCAGGGCGAGCGCGCAGCTCTGCTTCATCGCGTCCTGGTCCTTGGAATCCTTCGAAAGGCTCTCGATGAGCACATTGGCGGCGACGTCGCGGAAAGCGAAATCACTCGGAACTTCGCCCGTGGACAACAGACGTCCCATCGCGATCGGAGCGTGGGCCCGGATCAGGAAATTGTTCGCGTCGTCCCTGTAGTAGTTGATCAGGTAACGGAGCTGATCCTGGCGCGACTTCAGCTCGGCGGGCGCCTTGATCTTCTTGATCTCGTCGACGGTCTTGTCGTCGTGATTGATGTCCATCGGGGACAGACCCATGGCGGTCAAGCAGGCGACCTGGATGTCGCGCTGCGCCATGTTCTTGCCCTCGCCATCGAGGATCTTGCGCAGGGTGGCGTTGATCGCCTCGCGATCTTCGTTCGAAGCCTTGTAGCCGATCAGGCCCAAGCCGTAGGCCGCGAAGGCGCGGGTGCGGACATTGACGTTGTCGGTCTGAGGGACTTCCAGGGAGCGCAGCTTGGGCTGATCGTTGTTGAGCACCGCGCTGAGCAGCTCGATGTTGTCGCGATTCGCGAGGATCCCCAGGGCAACCGCCGACGTCTCGGAGAGCTCCTGGCTTCCACTGGTCAGGAACTTCTTGATCTCAGCCGCGAACGCGGACTTGCCGTCTTCGCTCTTGGCATCGCCGATCTTGGCCAAGGCGATCATGCAGCTCGACTGGATGTCGTTCGAGTTCTCGCTCTTGAGCGCATTGAGCAGCTCCGGAACGATCACCTGACGGATCGTCTCTTCGCTGACGCGCAGCGTGTCCTTCGACTGGCCTTGCTCGCCCTTGCCGAGGTAGTACTCGTCCGATCCCGTCTGAACCGCGCCGCCGTTGATGTGCGACTTCAGGTTGAGGTACGGATCCTTGTTGAACGCCCACCAGAATTGCCACACGGTCAGGTCGGGGCCGGTGTCGCCGCCGCCCGTACGCGGCTTCGCGGGGCCGCCGGGACTGCCTGTCGGGGCACCCGGAGAAGTGGCGCCCGGAGTGGTGGGGCCGCTGGGCCCAGGGGCGCCGGGACCTGCCGGCCCAGGAGTGGTCGGACCACCGCCGCCGCCGCCGCCGCCACCCGAGGGAGGCGTGGTGTCACCCGGACCGCGGTAGGTGCCGCCGTGTGCGAAAGAGAGACTCGGCAAGGCGAGGCTCGCGGTGAAAGCGCCGACGAAGAGCAGCTTGTTCATGATGTTCCGTGATGTGGATTCGAACCGATGGGGGAGCGAGTCATTAGAATCTCGCTGACTTGACGAGAAAGCAAGCCCCATGCCAGGGGTTGGAGGCTCGTCGATCGGCCTTCCCGGGCTTCCAGAGGGGGTTTTCGAGCGTCTTGCCTCGCCCCGGCTCTAGGCTCGTGTTTCGAGCTCGTAACGAGAGGTTCTCCTGGGGACCCGAAGCTCTCGGAGGGTCGAGGGGCTAGAGTTCGCCCCGTGGAGCTCCTCACCCGGCTTTTCCTGGTCTGTCCGCCGCGCGAACGCGCACGGGGGGAACCAGCAATCGAGGTGGGGGAGATGCTCGCCTTGGGCCCCATGCTCGATCGCCTCGGCCGGCGCAAGCCGCGGGCGATCGTCGGGACCTCCGACCGTGCCAGCGTCCGGGTCCTCACCGAGCTCGCGGATCGGACGGGAACCCCTTTTCGCGTCGAGCCAGCACTCGAGCCGTTGTCCGCGGATTCGGCCGACGCTTTCGGAGCGCGCGTGCTGCGAGTGCTCGACGAGCTCTCGCGCGAATTCGAGCACGGCGAGCTCGTGGTCGTGCTGCAGGCGCAGGGCATCCGAGCGGCGGCCGCTCGCGCACTGGGCATGCAGCAGTCCAATGTGTTCTCGCCCGAGCCGGGCCAGGCGATCGCCCTCGACTGGCCGCATCCCGAGGCGCGTGAATTCAAGCACGCCTTGATCGGAATCGCCTTCGACTGGGATCTCGGTCCGCCGTCGACCAAGGTTCACAAGTTCCCTGGCGGAGCTTCCGTCGTACCGCGCTCCTCCTGACCCCCACTGCGACTTTGCTCAGCAAAGCGCTTCGGGCGGGGAGCGAGACGCCGCTCAGTTGTAGCCCTTCGGTCCCTTCGGATGCATCGGCGGCGGCATCGGACCGCTGCCTGGCATGCCACCGAATCCGCCGGGACCTGCGCCGCCTCCGGCACCAGGAATCCCGCCGCCGCCCTCCAGCGATTTGCGGATCTCGTAGAAGCCCTCGCCGAAGTGGTACGCGAGCCAGATGAAGTAGCAATCGATGTTGTCGACCGGATCGTCGACTTCGAAGGCTGCCTTGCAGGTCAGGTCGCAAGGCCGTTGAGCGTTCATGAAACAGTACTTGCGGTTCACTTCGTCGATTCCTCGCCGTTCCGGCGCGGCGCTCGGGCGCGGTGCAGCAGCGTCAGCCACTCACCGTCGATCACGGTCTCGTCTTTTTGGTTCTGCACTCGGGTCCGCCATCGCACATGGCCTCGGCGCGGGCCGGGACTCGGATCCTTCGCGAGCACGCTGAGTTCTACGCGAATGGTATCACCTGGTCTCACGGGAGCCTCGAAGCGCATGGTCATCTCGGCGAGCGCGACGATCGTTCCTCGGAAGACACCTGTCTGCCAGGCGAGTCCGCTGGCGATCGATTGAATGAGCAGGCCATGGGCGATCCTTCCGCGAAACAGAGTGCTGCGAGCGAAGACCTCGTCGAGGTGGACGGGGTTGGAGTCGCCGGACAGTTCCGCGAAGGAGACGACATGACCTTGGTCCAGGGTGCGGGAGGGAGAGACGAACGTGTCGCCCAGACTGAGATCGTCGAAGGTCTTGCCAGGGGCTTGGGCGCCAGTGTCCATGGGACGGGACGGTACCCGAAGCAACAGGGTAGTTGTAGAGCAACATAATGTACATTATCAGACGTTGTTACTCAGCGTGATCCAGCCCGGGCCGATCATGGACCTTATGTTGCGCGGGCGCTCCAAGCCCGACTCTGTCATGCGTCCAGGCCTTCGCCCCGCTCTGCCACGGTTCAAGGCTTTCCCTGCAACGGCCGACAGCCTGAGTCCATGAACCACTCAGGCAGCTCGTTGGTGTTGTTCGTCCTGGTCAGCTCCTGCGCCGTCGGAGACAGCCGTCCGCCGGCCGATCTCGGAGCTCGCGCGCCGAGCATCCTCCAGGAACCCGACCTGGCCCTGACCATGCCTCCCTACTCGGAGGTTCACGCCAATTGGAAGCAGCGCCTCGACCAACCCTACGTCTATGTCGACTGGGTCGGCAGCTACACTCGGATCGGCGAAGCCCTGGCCAAGGCGGACCAGGCGGTTCGCGAGCAGCACCTGGAGCCCAGCGGGCCGCCCTTCGCGTTGTACTACGACGACCCGGGCACGGTAGCGGCGAACGCCTTGCGCGCGCGCGCATGCTTCCCGGTCGACTCCGTGGTGACGCCAGCTGCGGGCCTTCAGTACGACGTCCTCGAGAGCACCACGGTCGTGTACGCCTTCGTCGTCGGTCCTTACCCGGAAGTGCCGCGAGCCTACCCGGGCATGTTCGCGTACATGCGCTCCCTGTCCTGGTCCGAAGCGGGTCCGATCCGCGAGACCTATCTGGTCGATCCCGGTGGCGTCAGCGATTGGAATCAGCTCGTGACCGAGGTGCAGATCCCGGCCTCGATGCGCTGAGCAGTCGTTCGATCGGCTCTTAGTCGATCTCGCCCAGGCGCACCGTCTGCGGCGGATACACGCACACGACGCGCATCTCGCCGCCGACCGCCGACTCGGCGCGCAAGAAGTCGCCCGACTCGACGAAGGCTGCTGCGTCCTTGGGCATCGAGACCACGCGTTCCTCGCCGCGCGGTGTGCGCGCAACGCGGCCGCCCTCGAAGCCCAGCATCTCTCCGCCTGGCGCGAGCGGACCCAGGCGTGCACGCAGGCGCGCGTTGGCGTCGCAAATCCGCGGCAAGGACTGAGCTAGTCCAGCGCGCGTGGCCTCGAGGTCGCTGGCGAGGCGCACTTCATGGCGATCCTCGGCCCAGCTCGAGAACTCGACCAGGGCGTGGAACCAGCGCGTCGCCTCGTCCGCGGAGCTCGCGTGCTCGGGCAGCCACAGGCAGGCGAACAACAAGAGATCGCGCTCGCCGAGGTTCTCGAAGACCCCCTGCGCCTTCGCGTACTCGGCGAAGTTGGCGATGCCGGCGAGCTCGCGCGCGGCGTCTGCTCCGCGCTCGCGCTCGATGTCCCACAGGAACTCGATCACCATCGCGCCGACGACGCCGGGAAAATCGGGCGCAGGCGCGTCCTCGGATGTGTCTTCCGACTCCAGGTCGAGCTCGGCTTCGAGCTCGGCAAAGAGCGTGTCGAGATCCGCACCCTGGGCGCGGCGCGCGTCGAAATCGGAAAGGGCTCGATCGACCTTGGGTGCGCGCCTGCCGACGCTGCTCTTGCGTTGACCTCGCTCAGCGCCGCGTTGCGTCGCAGCCGGGGGCGCGGACAATTCCGGCCAGGCCTGGGCCAGGGCGCGCCGCGCCGTCTCGAGATCGACGTCGGTTTCGAAGGCGAGGCGCGCGAGGATTTCGCCGAGCCGATCTCCGGCTCCCGGCAGCACCGCGGATGGATCGAAGGGCTCGGAAGCGAGCTCGGCCATCACGTCCTCGATCTCGGATGGATCCAGTCCACCGGCTGCCAGGGACTTGCGCGCGGCGCTGATCGCGGACTGGCTCGTGCTCGGCAAGGGAGGCGCATGGACGCCGCCGGCCGCTTTCGCCGCAGCGATCGGCACGCCGAAGAACATCGACTCCAGCTCGCGCTGCGACAGCCGGATCACGCCGCGACGGTCGGTGCGAGCGCGCTCCAGGTCGTGGCGCACGGCAGCGAGCAGGCGCGGATCGCGGAAAAAACCGGAGGCGTGAGAAATCCGGTAGAGCGCATCGCCGACCGGGAACACGCGACCGACGAGCATGTCACCGGCTTCCAGGGCTCGGCTCGCGTCGGGCTCCTCGAGCGGATATTCACCGAGACCGGCGAGATCGCGCACCCAGACACCCTCGCCTGAATTGACCCCGGTGATCTCGAACACGCTCGCGAAGGAACCGAGTAGCGCGCCGTGGCCCTGGCCGAGCTCGGAATCCTCGTCGGCGGCCGGATCGATGCCGTAGGCCGCGACGGGGGCCACGTCGAGGGTGTCGCTGGGGCGTTCGAGCAGGAACCACTCGGCGTGGCGCCGGGTCGCCATGTCGAGGTTGCGCGCCTCCATCGGAGCCCCCGCCGCGCCCAGGAACTCGATCAGGCTGGCCTGGAATTCGAGCCACACCGCGGGATCGCGGCGCGCGCGCTCCTGGAGCTGTGTGAAGGCGAGCTCGATGCTGGTCTGGGGAAGCGACATGGTTCTTCGATGAATTCGAGAGTCTAGCCGCGGAAGGCTCGCAGCTGAACCCGCGTTGACAGCTCCGAGGGCCGCAAGTAGCTTGCTCGGCCTGTCTGTGACAATCCATCGCCAGCACGGTTGGGGAAGCAGGTGCGAAGCCTGCACGGTCCCGCCACTGTAAGCCGCTGCCGCGACCCGCAGCTCGCGCACGTCGCTCCCCCATCGCGAGGAGCCCGCGCGCGCGCAAGCCACTGTTCCTCCGTGATCACGGAAGGCCGGGAAGGCGAGGGTCTCCGGCCACAAGCGACGAGTCAGGATATCCACCGCGCTGTGCCCACCTGCTGAACTCCGGAAGAGGGTTTGGTGCGCGCGCCCTGCAGCTTCGACTCCGTCGGGCTCTTCGAAGAAGAGTCCGGACCGACGTCCCGGCTCTCACGCTCGGCCAGTCTTTTTCGGGTTCGGCTTCGACGAAAGATCGAACCCCATGAAGAACCTGCTGCTCGTTCCGTTGTTTGCGCTCTCGCTCTGGATGCCCTCGCTGCAAGCCGACACGCCCGCCTCGGGCTACTCGGTGCAGAGCGTGCAGAATCCAGCTTTCGCCGCTCCGACCACCAGCCTGCCCGGCGGCGATTTCGTCACCTTCGACGGTCAGAACGTCGACCGCTGGACTGCGCAGGGCGCTTTCGTGCAGACGCTGGCCACCTTCGCCAACAGCGTCTTCCCGAGCTTCGCCGTGACCGATCCCGCGGGGACCACCGTGATCGTCGGCGAGAGCAGCAACCAGAAACTGTGGCTCGTGCCCACCGACGCCTCGGGCAAGCTGCAGCTCGCCTCGCTGACGTTCAATTACGACGGGGCTTTCTCGCCGGCCGGTGAGCTCTTCGTCAGCGCGGCGACCGGCAACTTCGGGCCGGGCAACGACATCTACAAGGTCGCGATTCCCAGCGGAGCGCTGACGCCGATCGGCCACGTGAACGGTCCCTCGGGCCCGATCGCGTTCGATTCCAGCGGCACGCTGTACTACGCGACGCAAGGCATCGGCTTCCCTGCTCCCGCGGACTCTACCGATGTCGTGAAATGGAGCGCGGCCGCGGTCGCGGCGGGTGGGTTGGACAATTCCAACGCGACGCCGGTGTGCGTCGGATTGGATGGCGGAGCCTCGCTCGCCGTCGATCCGTCGACGCAGAAGGTCTACATCGCGGAGACGAGCTTCCTGCTCGGAACCAACTTCGTGCGCCGCGTCGGCGCAACACCTTCGAGCTCGCCGATCGTGGTCGACGCCGGCGCCAATTCGATCTACGGGATGCAATTCCTGCCGGGGGCGACGGCGGCTACGTTCGACGCCTACCAGCCGAGCAGCGGGGTGCAGCTCGCTTACGGCGCAACCGATTTCTCCAGCTCGAGCCTGCGCTCGGTGGTCAGTCCCGCGCGCCCGCAACTGATCCTGAGCGGACCGGGACTCAGCGGCGTCGGCCCGGTCACGCTGACCGTGACCGGCGGCATTCCGAACGGCTGCGCTTATCTGCTCTTTTGCCGGCAGACGGCGCTGCTCCCGAACGAGGTCGCTCTGCCCTTCCCGGGCTTCCTGTTCCACACGCCCTTCGTGATGTCGCAAACGCGCCGCCTGCCGTTCTTCCTTCCGAGCGATGCGAATGGAACGAGCGTGTTCCAGATCCAGAATCCGGGTGGGCTGCAGGGCCTGTTCGCTTACCAGTTCCTGGTCGGCGGACCGACGGGAGTCTTCGTCGGCAGCTCGAACGCCGGGCTGCTCTAGCGCCGGGTGGTCGTCGCTCGCGCGGCTCGTCCATTCGCGGACGGGCCGCGCGGGCTCAGACCCGCTCGATCGTCTCGAACCACGCGCAGCGTTCGCGCAGCTTCGGGCGCAAGAGCAATTCCAAGGTCAGCCCACTCGCCGCACAACCAGCGCAGGCACCGTGCAATTCCAATCCCACCACTCCGCCGCGGATCCAGGCCAGGCGCACGTCTCCCCCATCGGCGGCGAAGGTGCCGCGCAGCTCGTCGAGCAGCCGGTCGACCTCGAGAACCCGTGCGGGATCTCCGCGATCGACTCGCGGGCGGTCCGCAGCGGCGCGACCGAAAAGGCGCGTGAACAAGCTCACGGCCAGACCAGGCAAGGCTCTGGCAAAAGCAGGAGCCTGCGGCGTGAATCGAATTCGAGCTTAGCCCCAGGGATGCGCGCCGCGCCTTCGCGCAAGGCCGGCTCGAGACCGGGCGCCGCCACGCCGCCGAAAACGAGCGAGGTCCCCTCTTCGCCGCGGATGAATCGCCAGGTCGGAGCGACGGGCGCCTGGTGCGCGGCGTGCACGCAGCGCGCGATCACCGCGCAGATCGTCGCGCAGCGCTCGTCGTTGCTGTCAAGCTCGGGCAAGCGCGGAAGGTCCAAGGACCTGCCTTCGCGCGCCAGGATGTCTCGCACCAGCCCGAGCACGATCTCGAGACCGCGCCGCTCGCGCCGCTCGAAGAGCACGTCGCTGCCGAGCTCGCGAGCGAACAACCCGAAGAGCCAACCCTGGGATTCGAGCTCCGCGCAGGTGCTCGTCAGATCGGCGTGGGCATTCGAGAGCGCCGCCATCGGATCCTCGCTCTGGAGCTGGAGACGCAGCTCCACCATCGAATGGGTCGAGGCGGCGATGCGCTCGAGCAGCGCTCCCAGGGCCAGGGCCGCGAACGATCCTGCTGTTGCGGATTCCTGGACCACCACGATGACGCTCATTCTCGCTCACGACTGGGGCAGTGGAAGCATGGCTTCGACGACGGACTGCAAGAAACAAGGAATTCTCCGATGATCCGACACTCTTTTGCCTGCGCAGCCGCGATGGCAGCGCTGGCTCCGGCGCTGGCCAGCCAGACACTGCCCGCCCTCTCGACTCACGAAGGAACCGCGCTCGGAGAACGCCACGGCGCTTGCCTTGCCGATGCTGGCGATCTGAATGGCGACGCCGTGGCCGATTTCTGGGTCGGCTCGCCCTTCGACTCGACGGCCGGATTCCAATCCGGAGCGGTGCGCGCGATCTCCGGCGCCGGCGGCGGAACGCTCTACACCGTGTTCGGCTCGGCCGCCGTCGACCACTTCGGCTGGTCGATCGCCGCGCTCGGCGATATCGACGGCGACGGCATCATCGATTTCGCCGCCGGCGCGCCCGACAGCGATTTCCAGACCGTGAACGGCGGAGCGGTCCGCGTGGTGAGCGGCGCGAACGGAGTGGCCCGCTTCACGCTCGCGGGTTCCGTGCCCGGCGCGGCTTTCGGCTACTGCGTCTGCGCCGCGGGCCATGTCAACGCCGACGGGATCGGCGATCTCAGCGTCGGCTCGCCCTTCGACCAGAGCGCGGGGATCGATGCAGGCGCAGTCGACACCTGGTCGGGCCTCAATGGTGCGCAGCTCGCGCGCCACTTCGGCGCAGCTCCCGGCGATCGACTGGGAATCGCCGTGGCGAATGCCGGCGACGTCAACTCCGACGGACGCTCGGACCTGCTCGCCGGGGCCGATCAGGAGGGATCCGGCGCTGGCTATGCGACGGTGTACTCCGGCCTCAACGGCTTCCCGATCCTGTCGCTTCCGGGTGCGTCGTCCGGCGAGCTCTTCGGCTGTGCACTGGCCGGCGGAAGCGATCTCGACGGCGACGGAACACTCGACATCGCCGTCGGCGCGAGCGATGCGCTGCATCAAAGTTCCACGCCTGGCGCAGTGCGCGTTTTTTCCTCGGCCGGCGGAGCCTTGCTGTGGTCGGTCTTCGGCGCGGGCAACGGCGAAGCTTTCGGCAGCGCGCTCGCGCTCACCCCCGACCTCGACGGCGACGGCCGTGCGGACCTCGCCGTGGCGGGAGCGGTCGAGGCAGGAGCGATCGGAGCGGCGGGCGTGGTGCGCTGCTTTTCGTCGCGCTCGCAGCGCATCCTGCACGTCTGGCGCGGTCGCAGCGGCGGCGATCGGTTCGGCCTCGCGCTGTGCGCGGCGAGCGACCGCGACGGCGACGGCCTGGCGGATCTGCTTGCAGGCGCGC
The DNA here is from genome assembly GCA_035490315.1 of Planctomycetota bacterium. GTDB lineage: Bacteria > Planctomycetota > UBA1135 > UBA1135 > JADJQU01. The sequence goes on along the minus strand of DATHET010000078.1, from coordinate 18,729 downwards.
CGAAAGACGATTCGCCGCTGACGGATTGCGGCGCGGCCTTCGTGCTCTCCACGCGGCCCGCGGAGTCCGTGCACTACTGCAGCGCCAAGCTGAACTCGCAAGGCTGCACGCCGCTGATCCTGGCCAGCGGCTACGCCAGCGCGAGCGACGAATCGACACTCGAGCTCGTCGTCTCGCAGGTGGTCAACAACAAGCCAGGCTTGTTCCTGTTCGGCAAGGCCCGCGCCTCGACTCCTTTCCAAGGCGGCATCCTGTGTCTCGCGCCACCCCTGCGGCGCTCGAGCGGCGTCAATTCCGCTGGCAGCCCTGGGCCGAGCAATTGCTCCGGTGTGTTGCGCTGGATCGTCGACGCGAGCTGGATCCAGCATCTTTCGTGGCAACCCGGCGAGCAGATCGACGCTCAGGCCTGGTACCGCGACCCGCAACATCCCGATGGGACCGCCAGCGGGCTGAGCTCTGGCGTCGAGTTCAGCGTCTGGCTCTGACTCGCGACCAACGAGAGTGGTGCCGGGACGGGGACTTGAACCCCGACGCCCTTGCGGGCGATGGATTTTGAATCCATTGCGTCTGCCATTCCGCCATCCCGGCACCGGGTGGACCGACGTCCGCGGGCGAAGAGTCTAGACAGGCAGGCGAGCGATGCAAGCGCGGGCTCAAGTCGCGAAGGCGAGCTCGATTCCGCGCTGCACGCCGCGCGCCTTGGCGGCGTAGCGCAGAGCGGCGAGGATTCCCGGCGCGAAGGCCTGGGGCGAGAAGAGATCGTGACGGATGGTCAGCACTTCTCCAGGACCGGAGAAAAGCACTTCCTGGTGCGCGTAGAGGCCAGGCAGTCGCACGGAATGGATCGGCACGGCCGCGCTCGATTGCGGGCGCGCGGAGCGCATGCGACGCTCGGTCTCGAGCGCGGTCCCCGAGGGAGCGTCGCGCTTCTTGTCGTGGTGCATCTCGATGATCTCGGCAGCCTTGAAGTGCGCCGCGAATTCGCCACAGGCGCGCATCAGGAGCATCGCGCCCAGGGAAAAATTCGGCACGATCAAGCCGCCGCGCGAGCGCTCGCGCGCGCGAGCGTCGAGGACTGCCTGGTCCTCGAGGCTGATGCCGCTGGTCGCGACCACGACGTTCGCGCCGGCGTCGAGCAGGCGCAGCGCGTGGTCGAGGCCGAGGCCTGCGCGCGTCGATTCGAGCGCGACGTCGACTTTCAGCTCGCGCACGCGCACGGGCCAGTCGTCGCGCGAGTTGAATCGTCCGACCAGCGTGAACTCAGCGCAGGTCTCGATCGCGGTGCAAGCCGCGCTGCCGAGCTTTCCGCCGGCGCCGACCACGGCAACCCGCAGCGGCGGGTTCACGCGCGCTCACCGCTCAGCGCCGATTCCACGATCCACAAGCACAGCTCGTCGTAAGAGATCCCGACCACGGCCGCTTCCTGGGGCAGGAGCGAGCGCGGCGTCAAGCCTGGCAGGGTGTTGATCTCGAGCAGCACCACGTCGCCCGCCGCCGGCACGATGAAGTCGCTGCGCGAGTAGCCTCCGCATCCGCACACGCCGTGCAAGGCCAGCGCGGCTTCGCGCACGCGCCGTTCCTGCTCCGGCGAGAGCGAAGGCGCCGGACAGATCTCGCGCGCCCCGCTGGTCGAGTATTTCTGCTCGTAGTCGAAGAACCGCTCGCGGTCGGGCTGGATCTCGATCGCCGGCAAGGCGCGCGCGACGGCGCCGGGGGGATGCAGCACGCCGCAGGAAACTTCCACGCCAAGAATACGGGCCTCCACCAGCGCGTCGTCGCCGCTGGCGAGCACCCGCTCGATCGCCGGCGCGAGCTCGCGCGCATCGGCAACGAGGTGCGTGTTGACCGAGGAGCCGCCGCGGCGCGGCTTGACGACCCAACCCGACTCCCCCACCGCGAGGGCGCGGGCGCGCTCCAGCTCCGCTGCGGGCCCCGACTCCAAGGCGCGAGAGCTGATCGCACGCCCCGGCGCGACACGAATGCCGATCGACTGGGCCAGTCCGCGCGTCGCCGCCTTGTCCATGCAGATCGCCGAAGCCGCGACGCCCGAACCCGTGTGGCGTCGGCCCGAGGCCGCGAGCAGTCCTTGCAGAGTCCCGTCTTCCCCCGCTCCTCCGTGCAGCGCCAGGAAGAACACGTCGACGTCCGCGCAGTCGGCCAGGGCGCGCGCGCCGTCGCGCGCCTCGCCGTCCAGGATCCAGGCTCCGCTCGGCGCGATCTCGATCGCGCGCACGCTGCCCAGGGATTTCGCCTGCACGCAGCGCTCGAGAGCAGCGGTCACGGAACGGCCGCTGAGCAAGGAGATTTCGCGCTCGCCGGAAGCGCCGCCCATCAGGACAGCGACGCGCAAGGAGGCGAGAGCGGAGGTCGTCCTCGGCGAAGTGCGGATCTCAATGGTGTTCATGCACGTAGAAGTGGCCGCGCTCGGTGACGATCGGATGGTGCGGACGGGCGCGGAAGCCTGCGGCATCCTCCGCAATCAAGGGATCGATTTCGACAGGGTGCACACCGCTTTCGTCGAGCGGCGGCGGCTCGAGGCCGGCCGAGCGCACCCAGCTCGCATGCAATCGGCACAGATCGGCGCGCGCGGTCTCCGCGGAATCCTCGCCGCGCGCATTCTTGACCGGCGAGAATTCCAGGGCGCGATCGACTTCGAGCGTGACCGAGCGCGGACTCTCGCCCAGCGCGTCGAACACGAAGGCCTCGAACTTGATTCCGTCGCGCTGCACGAGCTCGCCCTGCTCCCAGACCAGCATCTTCTTCTTGGCCAGGTGCCAGGGCAGTTGCAGACCGCCGCGGGTCAGGCCCTCGACGAAATCGCGGCGCAGCATGTGGATCGCGATGTTCCCGGCGCGGAAACGCAGCTTGCCCGGAGCGTCGCGCGCCTCGCGCAGGTCCTTGGGAAGGTCCGAGTACTCGATGCAGCCCAGGCGCTCGCCGATCGTGCCGATCACCCCCACTTTTTCGCCGGCGTCGCGCTTGGCGACGACTTTCGACGACATGCCGGCGCCCTCCAGCGCGTGCAGGCCCAGGAACAAGGCGTCGCCGGGACGGGCGAGAGGGTTGTCGACCTGGAAGTAGGAGAAGTGCTCGATCCCGCGCTCGCGCGCGTCGCGCAGGGACCCCGACTGCTCGAGCGCGAGCAGCACGCCGCCGTGACCGTTCGGTGCCTGGAACAGCTCGCCAGGGCCCGCGCGCAGGATCTTTCCCGCCGGGCCCATGGTCGGGATCATCGCCTGGGCAAAGAAGCGGATGTCGCGCGGCTCCAGGCCGAAGTAACGATGGCCCTCGAAGAAGGAGCGCGTCGCGTCGTGGTTCGCCGGCGAGGTCATCACGTACCAGGGCACGCGCACCGAGAAGCGCGCGCGCACAGCGAGCAGGCGGCGCGCATGGATCTCGAACAGCGAGCGGCCGCTGACCGGGCCGATCCCGAAGGCGCCCTTGGGTCCGTCGTATCCGAGTCTCGAAGCCTGTCCGCCGGCGACCAGCAGGAATCCCACCTTGCCCGCGGCGAGCAGGCCTTCGCCTGCCTGGCGAGCCTCCTCGGCTTGCGCGGCTTGACGCGCATCGCGCTCGAGCGGGAACAGCTCGGGGGGCTCGAGCGCCACGCCGCTGTGCGATTCCGCCGGTTGTCCCAACAAGGCGGCCTGGCAGGCGACCAGATCGAGGTCGACGGCGGCCAGCTGCTCCACGAAGCGCGCGCGCGCTTCCTCGCCCAGGCTCGCGAAGTCGGCGAACACGTGTCCCTGGCCAGCGCGCTCGAACCGCGCGCGCAGCTCTGACTCGACGGAATGGCTCATGGCGGAAAAGCTCAGCGTGCCGCGTGGCTGAACGCGCCGGATGCTTCGCTCAAGCCTTGGCGGTGGGCTGCTTGTCGCTTTCCTGTTGCGAGAGCAGCTCGAGCAGTTGCTCGGTCAAGCCCACCAGCATGTTGAAGCGCCGCTCCAGGCGGATCTGACGCGACACGAGCTTCTCGATCACCGGCGGCAGGATCGCCTCGCGCGTGTAGTTGTTGATCATGTTGATGATCTCGGCGCGGTCGGCATCGGCCAGCTCGTGGAAGTGGTAGTGGTACTTCTGCTTGAGCACGTCCTCGGTGACGTGCAGACACTCGGACGTGATTTCGGAGACGCTCTGCTGGTCGTGTTCCTTGTGGAATACGCCGACTTTGTACTGGTGGAGCAGTTCCTGGTATTGCTTTTTCAATGCAGACCTCCGTGGTGCCTGAGCGTGGGGAAGGCCGCCCTGCGGAACGCGCCGCAAGTCTCCGTCCCGGATGATGGATCGATTGTAGCGAGCGCGGACTGGCTTGGAATCAGTCCGGCTTGCCGATGCAGATCGACACGTTGTGCCCCCCGAACCCCAGCGAGTTCGACAGGGCGTTGCGCACCACGAGCTTGCGGGCCGCGCCCGGGACGTAGTCGAGGTCGCATTCGGGATCCGGCGTCGTGTAGTTGCGCGTCGGGTGCACGACGCCGTGGTGCACCGACAGCGCGGTGACGACGAGCTCCACCGCCGCGGACGCGCCGAGCAGGTGGCCGATCATCGACTTGGTCGACGAGACAGCGAGCTTCTTCGCGTGATCGCCGAAGACGAGCTTCAGGGCGCGCGTCTCGATCGCGTCGTTGTACTTGGTGCTGGTCCCGTGGGCGTTGACGTAGTCGACCGCGGACAGGTCGATTTTCGCATGCCGCAGCGCTTCGCGAAATGCCCGCGCCGGCCCGTGGCCGTCTTCCTTGGGCGCCGTGATGTGGAAGGCGTCGTCGGTCGAGCCATAGCCCTTGACCTCGGCGTAGATCCGCGCCCCGCGCTTCTTGGCCCGCTCGTACTCCTCGAAAATCAGGATGCCGCAGCCCTCGCCCATGACGAAACCGTCGCGGTCGAGGTCGAAGGGCCGCGAGGCCGCGCCCGGGTCCTCGTTGCGGGTCGAGAGGGCCTTGGCCGAGCAGAAGCCCGCGAGGCCGAGGCGCGTGGTCGCCGATTCCGCGCCGCCGGTGACCACCACGTCGCAGTCGTCCCATTGGATCGCGCGCCAGGCCATGCCGATCGCGTGGGCAGCCGAGGCGCAGGCCGACGAGGTGGTGAAGGTCGTGCCCAAGAGGCCGTGCTCGATCGAGACCTGGCCGCTGACCGCGTTGGCCATGATCTTCGGGATGAAGTGCGGGCTGACGCGCCGCGGCCCCTTCTCGAGCATGATCAGGAACTGCTCCTCGATGCCCGTGATGCCGCCGATGCCCGTGGCGATGATCGAGCCGAAGCGCTCGCGCTCGGACTCGGACAAGCTGGCGGGATCGATGCCGGCATCCTTGAAGGCTTCGCGCGAGGCCACGATCGCCCACATGGTGAAGGGATCGAGCTTGCGCATCTCCATCACGTTGAAGTGCGCCGCGGGATCCCAGCTCACGCTGGCGGCGAAGTGCACGGAGTAATCCGTGGTGTCGAACGAAGTCAGGTTGCTGACCCCGTTCTCGCCGGCCAGCATGCGCCGCCACGACGTCTCGACGTCGTTCCCCAGGGCGTTGATCGTGCCCAGTCCTGTGATCACCACTCGACGCATGCCGTGCCTCGCTCGCTTCTGAGCCTTGGGGGGAGTTGGGAGAGGACCGGGAGCACGCGTGCAGCCGACGGCCGTGAGTCGTGGCTCAGGACTTCTTCGTGATGTAGTCCACGGCGTGACCGACGGTCTGGATCTTTTCCGCGTCTTCGTCGGGAATCGAGATCTCGAACTCGTCCTCGAACTCCATCACCAGCTCGACCGTGTCGAGCGAGTCCGCGCCGAGGTCGTTGATGAACGAGGTCTCGTGCGTGATCTTGTCGGGCGTCGTGCCCATCTGATCGCAGACGATCTTCACTACACGTTCTTCGATCGAGGGGTTGGTCACCTTCGTTGTCTCCACTGGTTCTCTTGGCTGTTGGGGTCTGGGAATCGGGGGTGATCGAGCAGGGCGGGCAGATTGTCGGCCCACACTCTAAAGCGAAAGCCCCCCGTCGACGATCAGGGTTTGGCCCGTGATGTACGCGCCGCCGGGGCCGCAGAGGAAATCGACCACGGCGGCGATCTCCTCGGGCTCCCCGATGCGCGACAGCGGAATCGAGGCCTTGAGCGCCTCGACGGCCTTGGAATCTAGGGCTGAAGTCATGTCGGTGGCGATCAGTCCGGGCGCGACGGCGTTGACGCACACCCCGCGCGAGGCGAGCTCCTTGGCCACGGAGCGCGTCAACCCGATCACGCCGGCCTTGCTGGCGGCGTAATTGGCCTGGCCCGCGTTGCCGGTGACACCGACCACCGAGGTGATATTGACGATCCGCCCGCGAGATTTCATCAGGGTGCGCGCCGCGGCGCGGATGAAATTGAAGCTGCCCTTGAGGTTGACGTCGACGACGCGGTCGAAATCCTCCTCGCTCATGCGCAGCAGGAGCTGGTCGCGGGTGATTCCGGCGTTGTTGACCAGGATGTCGAGGCCGCCGAATTCCGCGAGCACGGTCGCGACCAGGTCGCTGACCGGGGTGGTGGCCGAGACGTCGACTCCGTAGGCGGCAGCCTGGACGCCGAGGGCCTGGCAGGCGTCCGCGGTCTCCTTCGCGCGCTCCGGGGTGGTCGCCACGCAGGCCAGCTTGGCTCCGCGCTGGGCCAGCCTGAGGGCGATCGCCCGGCCGATGCCTCGCGAAGCGCCGGTGACCAGAGCGACCTTGCCGGTGAGCGTACGTTCGATCGGGGGGGACGGGTCGCTCAAGGGAATCGGGGGCGTCGGGTGGTCCTGGGCGGGCGTGGCATGCCCAGAATCGCCCGGTGGAACGAGGATTCGACCGCCGCGAGCCTCGAATTGCAAGGGTCACTCATGCACCGACGTCGGCGGGCACCGCCGCGGCGCGGCAGGTCGCTGTCTCGTCGATCTTGCCCAGGATTCCGGCCAGGATCTTGCCTGGACCGGGCTCCTGGAACTGCCGGATGCCCGCGGCGAGCGCCCAGCGCATGGACTTCTCCCACAGGACGGGCGCGCAGACCTGCTGCGCGAGCAGCGCGCGGATCGTTTCGGGCTCGGCGGTGGGAGTTGCGCTGACATTGGGCAGGAAGGGCACGCTCGGCGCACGGATCTCCACGCCTTCGAGGGCGTTGCCCAGGGCGTCGGCCGCGGGCCGCATGCACTCGGAGTGGAATCCGCCGGCGACGACCAGCCGGCGCGTGCGGCGCACACCGTGTTCCTTTGCAGCGGCTTCCACCGCGTCGAGGGCGCCAAGCTCGCCGGAGACGATCACCTGGCCCGGTGCGTTCAAGTTCGCGACCGAGCAGATTCCGTGGCGGCTGCCGAGCTCCGCCAAGGTGCGCGCCTGGGCTTCGCTGGCGCCCATCAAGCTGACCATCGAGGATGGAATCGCGTCGCTCGCGGCCTGCATCGCTTCACCGCGCAGGCGCACCAGGCGCAGGGCATCGACGAAGTCGAGCGATCCGGCGGCCCACAGGGCGCTGTACTCGCCGAGCGAGAGTCCGGCGACCATCGAAGCCTCGGAGAGCTTCAATCCGCGCTCCTCGAGGACGCGCACGATCGCGACGCTCGTGACCAGGATCCCGGGTTGAGCGATGTCGGTGCGGTGCACGAAGTCGCCCTTGCTCCAGCAGGCTTCCTCCAAGGAAAAGCCGAGCACCTGACTGGCCTCGGCGAAAGTCTCCCGCGCGCGCGGAAAGGCTTCGCACCAGTCGCGGCCCATGCCCTCGAACTGCGCGCCTTGCCCGGGGAAAAGGATCGCCTCGCCCATCACCAGCGGATCAAGGTCCCGCCCCAGGTGAGGCCTGCGCCGAAGGCGACGAGCACCGCGAGCTTCTCCTTGCGCACGCGGCCCGCGCGCACGGCTTCGTCGAGCGCGATCGGCACCGAAGCGGCGGAAGTGTTGCCGTACTTGTCGATGTTGATGAACAGCTTGTCGAGCCCCCAGCCCAGGCGCTCCATCGCGGCTTCGAAGATGCGCTGGTTGACCTGGTGCGGCACGATCAGATCGAGTTGCGAGATGTCCTGGCCCTCGACCATCAGCTCGATCATCTCGGCCATCTTCGCCACGGCGAAGCGGAAGGTCTCGCGCCCCTGCAGGCGGATGAAGTGGTCGCCGCGCGCCACGCTCTCCGCGGTCGGCGGCGTCTTCGATCCGCCGCCTTTCATGTGGATGGTCGCGAAGCCCGAGCCGTCGGCGCCGAGCTTGGTGCGCAGGATCTCGCCCTGGTGGCAGTCCTCCCACGGCATCAGCACCGCGGCTCCCGCGCCGTCGCCGAAAATGATGCAGGACGAGCGGTCCTTGATGTCGACGAAGCGCGACAGCGACTCGGCGCCGATCACCAGCACGCGCCGCGCGCGGCCGGCGGAGATGAAAGCCTCGCCGGTGTGCAGCGCTGTCAAGAATCCGGTGCAGGCCGCCGACACGTCGAAAGCGCCCGAATTCTTGGCTCCCAGGCGATCCTGGACCAGGCAAGCGCAGGCCGGCAGGAGGTAATCGGGCGTCAGCGTGCCGACGATCACGAGGTCGAGCTCCTCGGGTTTCACGCCGGCGGCGTCGAGGGCCATGCGTCCCGCCGCGAGGCACAGATCGCTGGTGGTCTCGTCTGGGCCGACCCAGCGGCGCTCGCGGATCCCGGTGCGCTGCACGATCCACTCGTCCGAGGTGTCCACCCACTTCTCGAAATCGTGGTTGGTCAGGACTCGCTCGGGCAGCTTGGAGCCCGTACCGGCGATTCCGACGCGGACGCGAGCGCTCATGCTTCCGCCAGGCCCTGAACGATGTTCTTGTTGACGTCGGAGTCGAGGGCGCGCTGAGCCTGGACCAGCGCATTGGCCACGGCCCGCGCATCGGAGCGTCCGTGGCCCTTGACCACGATGCCTTGGACGCCGAGCAGCAGCGCGCCGCCGTACTCCGCGTAGTCGATGTGCTTCTTGATCTTGCCCAGGGCTTCGGGCGCCCACTGCACCGAGTGGGCTTTCAATTCGCCGAGCATCAGGTTCAGGATGAAGCCCGCGAATTCCTCGATCAGCTTCAACACGACATTGCCCGTGAAGCCGTCGGTGACGACCACGTCGGAATGGCCCTTGAAGAATCCGCTGCTCTCCACGTTGCCGACGAAGTTGAGTCGGCTGGCCGCCAGCATAGGGTGGACTTCCTTGAGCAGCTCGGTTCCCTTCGAGGCCTCCTCGCCGATGTTGAGCAGGCCGACGCGCGGGCTGGCCACGCCGAGGCAGTCGCGGGCGTAGATCGAGCCCATGGTCGCGTACTGGACCAGGTGCAGGGCCTTGGGCGCGATGTTGGCGCCCATGTCGAGGATCGTGACCGGGCTGCCGGTCAGCTCCAGGGTCACCGCGATCGCGGGGCGCTTGACGCCCTCCAGAGTTCCCAGGCCGAGAGTGGCCGCTCCGACGACGGCCCCGGTGTTGCCCATGGAGACGATCGCGCCGGCGGCGCTGGTCTGGACCGCCCGCACGCAGACGGCGATCGACGAATCCTTCTTGGCCTTGAGCGCGGTGCTCGGCGACTCGGCCATGCCGATCACCTCGCTGGCATGCTGGATCGCGAAGCGGCCCTGGGCACCCTGGCGGCGCAGGAAGGCATCGATCACGGCCTCGTCGCCGACGAGCAGGATGCGATCGGCGGGCAGCTTCATCGTGCCGATCGGAGAGGTGGCCATGAGGGCGCCCTCCAAGATGGCATCGGGAGCGTTGTCGCCACCCATCACGTCCAGAGCGATGCGTTGCAGACTCATGCCATCCAAGTCCTCTCAATGACCATCAGCTGAACGCCGCGACCGAATCGGGTCGAGGGGAGAACGCAGCGCGGGTACGACAGTTCCAACCGTTGGAACGCCCGGCGCCGATCGGCAGAGACTACCCGCGCGGGGGGAGCGGGTCTCTAGGAGCCCGTTGAAAAGGGCGCCGTAGCCAGGCACAGCGCGCGAAGGCGAGACGAGGAGCGCGACGGAACGGCGGCAAGGGTTCCCACGTTAGAGCGCGAAGCGCTCGTAGCGAAGGCTCCTGCGGAGCCTTCGCAGTGGGAGGCGGCCTCCTGGGCCGCTGAGCACGGCGTTCCTAGCGCGACGAAGTATCGCCGCAGAGCGCGAAGCCGAGTAGGCGACTTTTTCAACGGGCTCCTAGACCTCTTCTTTCTGCAAAACGTCGGTGCCCTTCTTCTCGCCGCCCTTGGAGAAGCCGTAGTGGCCGCAATTGTCGCAGACGCGATGCTGCTTGGTCGGCGCACCGCAGCGCGGGCAGTAGTTCGGCGTCAGCACCGCGAGGGCGTCGTGGGAGCGACGGTTGCGTGTGCGGGTGTTGGAGTGTCGACGCTTGGGATTGGGCATGGCGCGGCTTGGCTGGGCTGGCGCAGCGCGCCGGCAACGATCAGGTGGGCGAAGAAAGTATCCGCGAGGCCGGGGAGAGTCAATCTCCGAGCTTTTCGCTGAGCCAGCGACCCGCGAGCGCCGTGGCTTCGCCGAGCGCGGCGGGGTTCAGGCCCTGGCCCTGGGCGGTGTTCGGCCTTCCCCCGCCGCCTCCCCCGAGCACTTTCGCCAGGGCCGTGGCCGTCTGGCCGGCGTGCAGCCCCATCGCCAGCGCCTTGCCCTCGCAGACCACGAGGAAGGGAATTTTTCCGTCCGAGCGCGCGAACAGCGCCAGCGCGAGATCGGGAGCGAGGGTCTTCACACGCTCGCCCAGGGAGCGCAGCCCTTCTCCGTCGAGGTCGGGCAGATCGACCACGGCGGCGCTGATTCCCTGGCGCAGCTTCAGCGCGCCGCGCACCAGCTCGAGCGCGGAACCCACGTCGACTCCGGCGCCGGCGGCTTCCTTCTTGCGCGCGTCCTTCAGCTGCTGCTGCAGCTGCTCGATGCGCGATCCGAGCTCTTCCGGTGCGGTCTTCAGGAGCCGCGCGGCGCCCTGCAATTGCCGGCGCAATTCCTGGGCGCGCAGCAGCGCGTTTTCGCGCGTCACCGCCTCGATCCGGCGCACGCCGGCCGAGAGGGCGCGCTCCTGGACGATCAGGAAAGTCCCGATGTCGCCCGCCGCGCGCACGTGGGTGCCGCCGCACAGCTCCGCGGAGTACTCGCCGACGCTGACCACGCGCACGCGGTCGGCGTACTTCTCGCCGAACATCGCCACCACGCCGCGTCCCTTGGCCGCTTCGAGGTCCTCGACGGTCGTGTCGACGCTCGCATTGCGGGCGATTTCGCGGTTGACGTATTGCTCGATGCGCTCGAGCTGCTCGGGAGTGACGGCCTGCGGGCTCGAGAAGTCGAAGCGCAGGCGATCGGGCCCGACGTAGGAACCCTGCTGGCCGACGTGCTCGCCGAGGACTTCCTTCAAGGCCTTGTGCAGCAGGTGGGTCGCCGTGTGGTTGGCGCGCGTCGCCGCGCGACGGCCTGCGTCGACCTCGGCCACGACCTGGGATTCGGGGGCGATCTCGCCCTTCGCGCCGCCGACGTGGACGACGATCTCGCCGAGCTTCTTCGTGTCCTCGACCGTGAACTCGAAGCGGCCGTCGGCGCTCTTGATCAGACCGGCATCGCCGACCTGTCCGCCGGATTCCGCGTAGAAAGGACTGGCTTCGAGCACCAGGGCATCCTTTGCGCCCGGGGCCGGAGCCTTGAACAGGCGCGCCACGCGCGTCGAGGCGCGGCAGCCGGCGTCGCCGGGCTCGTAGAAAGTCGAGCGCGTCGGCGGCAGTCCGCTGAGCTGCTCGGCCGAGAGCAGCTGCTTGAACGCGCCTTCGGATCGGCTGGCGGAGCGGTGCAGCGACTGAGCCTTGTCCCAGCCGGCGCGATCGAGTTCCCAGTTGCGCTCGCGCAACATCTGCTCGACTAGGTCCTGAGGAAATCCATAGGTCGCGTAGAGCTCGAATGCTTCCGCGCCGGGCAGGGTGCGACCCGACGGGTTTTTCTTCTGCGTGCGAGCGACAAGATCCGCGAACCAGCCCAGACCGCGCTCGAGGGTCGCGCCGAAGGAATCTTCCTCGGCGCGCACGACGAGTTGGATGTGCTTCTCGCGCTGAGCGAGCTCCGGGAATGCCTTGCCGAGGACTTCGACCACGGTGGGCACGACTTCGAACAGGAAGGGTCGATCGACCCCGAGCGCCTGGCGGCCGAAACGCGCGGCGCGGCGCAGCAAGCGGCGCAGCACGTAGCCGCGGCCCTCATTCGACGGCGAAGCCCCGTCCGCGATCGCCACGCACACGGCGCGCATGTGGTCGGCGATGACCCGGAAAGCGATGTCGCGCGACTCGTCGGCGCCATAGCTCGCGCCGGTGAGCTGCTCCAGCCGGCGGAAAATCGGCGTGAAGAGGTCCGTGTCGTAATTGGAGCGCTTGCCCTGCAGCACAGAGAGCACGCGCTCGAAGCCCATGCCGGTGTCGACGTGCTGCGCCGGCAGCTTGACCAGGCGACCGTCGTCCTGACGGTTGAACTCCATGAACACGTTGTTCCACAGCTCGATGAAGCGCTCGTTGCCCGCGTTCACGCCGATCTTGCGGTCCGCGCCGTCGAGCGGATTCGAATCCGGCCCGCCGCGATCGATGTGGATCTCCGTGCAAGGACCACAGGGCCCGGTCTCGCCCATTTCCCAGAAGTTGTCCTTGCGGCCAAAGCGCAGGATGTGCGTCGGATCGATGTCGGTCTCGCGCCACAGGCTCGCGGCCTCTTCGTCGACCGGCAGACCGTCCTTCTCGTCGCCGCCGAAGACCGTCACCCACAGCCGATCCTTGGGCAGTCCCCAGGTCTTGGTCAGGAGCTCCCAGGACCAGTGGATCGCTTCGCGCTTGAAGTAGTCGCCGAAGGACCAGTTCCCCAGCATCTCGAAGAAGGTGTGGTGGTAGGTGTCGAGGCCGACCTCCTCGAGGTCGTTGTGCTTGCCCGACACGCGGATGCACTTCTGCGAGTTCACGGCGCGGCGGTAGTCGCGCGTGCCCGTGCCGAGGAACACGTCCTTGAACTGGTTCATCCCGGCGTTCGTGAACAGGAGCGTCGCGTCGTCCTTGGGGAAGACCGGGCTCGAGGGCACGAAGCGGTGGCCGCGGGCCACGAAGAAGTCGATGAATTGCTGGCGGACCTGGGCAGCGCTCAGGACCGGTTTCGCCGCGGGTGTGTTCGCCGGATTGGGCATGGGGCGGAGAATCTAAGAGATGCGAGCCCGCGCCGACAGGCGCGAGATCGCATCCCGATCGATCCGTGGACCTGCGGTGCGCCGCGGGTCGTGCGGATCAGGCCTTTACCGGCGGGCGAGCGGACTTCGCCGAGCGCTGGTCCGCATTCCCATTCACAGGCGCCGCCGAAGCGGACTTGGCTGCCGCGCTGCTCGAAGAATTCGCGCTGGTCGACGCGGACGCAGCCGGGCTTGCCGCTGCAGCAGGTGACGACGGAGCCGAAGCCTGGACGGCCGCAGTGCCATTGGAACCCTCGGCGGGCTTGGGCATCAGGAGCGCGCGCACCGCGGCATCGAGCTCCTTCGCCAGGTCGGGATTGTCGATCAAGAACTGGCGCGCCTTCTCGCGGCCCTGCCCCAGTCGGATCTCGCCTTCCTTGGCGGTCTTGATCGAGAACCAGGTGCCCGATTTGATCACGATGTTCTTCTCGACGCCCAGGTCCAGCAGGTCGCCTTCGTAGCTGATCCCGCGATCGAACAGGATGTCGAACTCGACCTTGCGGAAGGGCGGAGCGATCTTGTTCTTGACCACCGTCACCTTGGTGCGGTTGCCGATCACCTCTTCGCCTTCCTTGATCTGGCCGATGCGGCGGATGTCGAGGCGCACGGAACAGTAGAACTTCAGCGCCTTGCCGCCGGTCGTGGTCTCGGGGCTGCCGAACATCACGCCGATCTTTTCGCGGATCTGGTTGATGAAGATCACCAGGCAATCGGACTTGGCGATCGCGCCGGTCAGCTTGCGCATTGCCTGGCTCATCATGCGCGCCTGGAGGCCGACGAAGCTGTCGCCCATCTCGCCTTCGATTTCCGCGCGCGGAACCAGGGCCGCGACCGAGTCGACGACGACCACGTCGACGGCGTTGGAGCGCACCAGGGTCTCGACGATCTCGAGCGCCTGCTCGCCGTTGTCGGGCTGGCTGACCAGGAGGTCATCGAGCTTCACGCCGACCTTGCGCGCGTAGGCCGGATCCAAGGCATGTTCCGCGTCGACGAAGGCGCAGATCCCGCCTTCCTTCTGCGCGCTGGCGATCACGTGCAGGGTCAGGGTGGTCTTGCCCGAGCTCTCCGGCCCGAAGATCTCCACGATGCGCCCGCGCGGCAATCCGCGTCCGCCGATCGCGAGGTCCAACGAAATCGAGCCGGTGGCGATCCCGCGCAATTCCGCGAAGGCGCTGCGCTCGCCCAAGCGCATGATCGCGCCCTTGCCGTAGCTCTTTTCGATCTCGGCCATCGCGGCGCCGAGCGACTTCGACTTGCTGGCGTCGCTGTGCGTCTCGCGCGTGAGCTGCGGGGCCGCGGGAATCATGGTGGAAGGCTGTTGCGCCGACGGAATCGACATGGGCGATGCTTGGCTTGGGGTTGGAAGTCGGGGCTGGTTCTGGATCTGTTAGGGCCCATGGTAGCCCTGGCGGAGGCTGAAACAAGGGCGAAGCGCCCCAAAAATCTGCGGCCGGCGCCTCTCCCCCACCAAGGACCGTCCTCGACTCCTCTGGCGGCCCGAATTCTAGGAAAAATCGCTGCTCAGACGGTCGTGATCTGCAGCAGTTCCTGGAAGCGAGCCTCGATCTCCGGTCGCTTGCGCCGGCCGATGTCCTCGATGCTGAAGCCCTGCACGCAATAGGAAGCCGTGACCGTCCCGTAGAGCATCGCGCGGCGCAGGGTGCGCGGCTCGGTGTTGTCCGCTTCGGCGATCGCGGCCATGAAGCCTCCCGCGAAGCAATCGCCAGCCCCGGTCGGATCGATGACCTGGTCGACGGGATAGGCCGGCAGCGAAAAATGCGCGTCGCGGCCGATCAGGAAGGCTCCGTGCTCGCCTTTCTTGAGCACCACGTAGCGCGGCCCCATCGACAAGACCTTGCGCGCCGCGCGGATCAAGTTGGTCTCGCCGGCGAGCATGCGCGCCTCCTCGTCGTTGAGCACGATGCCGTCGACCTCGCGCAGCACGCGCTTCAAGTCCGGCAGGTACTTGTCGATCCAGAAATTCATCGTGTCCGCGACCACGAACTTGCGCTGCGAGCACTGCGCGAGCGCCTCGAGCTGGACCGCGGGCTCGGCATTGGCGAGAAAAACGTAGTGCGACTCGCAGTAGCTCTTCGGCAGCTTGGGATGGAACTGCTCGAGCACGTTGAGTCGCGTGAACAGCGTCGTGCGCGTGTTCCAATCCGGCGCGTAGCTCCCGCCCCAGTGGAAGCTCTCGCCCTTCGCGTGCTCGATACCCTGGGTGTCGACGCCGCGCGCGCGCAGGAGCTCCAGATCGGAGGCCGCGAAGTCCTCGCCGACGATGCCCGCCATGCGCACGGGGCCGAAGGCGGAAGCCGCCATGGCGAAATAAACCGCCGATCCGCCGAGCGCGCGCTCGCGCCGATCGAAAGGCGTTTCGACGGTGTCGTACGCGAGAGTGCCGATCACGAGGAGGGACATAGGTGCTTTCGAAGTCGTCGCGGGGGAAGAAGATAGCGTTGCGAGGTCCATGTCTAGTGCAGATCCTTCATCTCGGAGATGCGCGCGCTGCCGGGGGCGAAGAGGAACAGGCCGGCCGCCAGCGAGATCGCCATCTGCAGCAGGCCGAAGCTGATGCTGGTCGCCAGGCCGACGGCAGCCGAGGCCCCGAGCATCGCGAAGAGGTAGCTGTAGGCCGCTTCACGTACGCCCCAGCCTCCCGGCGCGATCGGAATGGCGCTGATGATCGTCGCAACTGGGGCGATCGCGAAGTAACTCGACCAGGAGAGGATCGTGTCGCCGAACGCGCGCCCGAGAACCAGGATCCCGCCGATCACGGTCATGTGATTCAAGAAAGAGAGTGCGACGCACAGCCCGAGCGCGAGGGGTCGCGACGAGTAGGTCAGCACGGCCTCGTCGATTTTCTGGATCAGGCCGGCGAGCGGCAGCCGCGCGAAGAGCTTCTCGAGACCGACTGCGCGGCGCAACCCGCGGCTCAAGGTCGCGATCGCGAACAACGATCCGATTCCCGCTGCAGCGACCACAGGCGTGCGGATCTCGGCAAAGGTTTCGCCCGAGAGCAGCACCGCCGCCGCGGCGAGCAGGATCATGCACAGGAGGCCGACCAGGCGATCGAAGGCGATCGACACCAGGGCCGCCGGACGCTGCGTCGGATGGGCCCGGGCAACCAGCAGAGCCTTGACCAGGTCGCCGCCGGTCACGCCGGGGACGACCAGGTTGAAGAACAGCCCGAGGCTGGTCAGCCGCAGCGATTCGTACCAGCGGACGCGCAGGCCGGCCGCGGCGAGCAGCCGCCACCAACGCGTGACGACGATCAACTGTCCGAGCGTGAACAGGCCGAGCGCGAGGATCAGCGAGCGCGCGTTCATCTCGCGAAACACGCGCAGCATCCCCGGCCGCCAGTTGATCGCGAGCTGATCCGACAGCGGAGCTGGAGCACCGACGGGCAGGCGGACCAGGGCAAACGCGCCTTCGCTGTCGCGCGGCATATCGGCGATCGCCCGCGGCGGCTCGGCGGGCAAATGCGAGGGCTTGAATCGAACGCTGTCGCTCTTCCAGTCGCCGATCAGCTCACCCTCGAGCTCGGTCTCGACGTTCGCGATCCGAAACGTCGCGACGTCGTGCCAGGGGATGGAATGCAGCACCCAGGCCAGGGCGAGCACGGCGCAGAGGATCTGCAGCGGAGTCCGCCAACGCGCGAAGAACGAAGGCTTTTCGGGCACGCCGCGGAAGACCTTCGGATCAGCGCGCGGTCGGCTGGGTGCGCGCGTACCACCACATTTCCCAGTCCTCTTCGCGCAGGCTCTTGAAACCAGCTCCAGCAACCGCGCCGAGCGTCGCCATGGCGCTGACGCGAACGCCCTCGTCGGGGTGCACGGTCGCGACCTTGTAGAGCAGCGCGAGCTCGCCTTCGCGCTCGCTCTGCGCGCCCGCGGCGTCCGCCGATTTCGCACCGGGCAAGCCCAGCGCGCGGATCATCGACAGCATCGCAAGCTGCACCTCGCGCTCAGGCTCCGTCCCGAGCAGCGGGAACTGCTTCGCCAGATACGCGGGTCCGTTCGCGTGCACCAGTCCGCGCAGCGCCGCCGCGCGGACGTTGGGATTCGAATCGGCCGCGGCGCGATCGAGGGCGATCTGCACGGTGCGCCGCTCGAGATTGCGCACGAGGTCGAGCAGGAGCTGGCGGCTGTTCAGGTCGACAGCGTGGTGCTGCAGCAGGAATGTGCAGGCGGGCAGGGCGCGCAACAGTCCGTCGAGGTCGTAATTGAGCTCGGCCATCCCGCGACAAGCGGCTTCAAGGTCCGACGCTGGCGCGGCGAGCGACTGCAAGGGCTCGCGAGGCCTGGGAGCCACGGCGCGGATCAAGGGCGCGAGGGCGTCGCGCACGGCTTCCGGCGTCGCGACGGGTCCGCTGACCGTGGCCCGCGGAAATTTGGCGAGCTCGAGCCGAGCTCCGGCCGTTCCGAGCGCTCGCGCGCAGATCTGACGCGAGATCTGCCAGGGATCGTTCACCGCGTAGCGCGCGAAGTACTCGACCTGCAGCGCGGCCGTGCCTTCGTCGCGCGGCTCGATGCGCGAGAGGTCGAGCAGGTTTTCGACGCACTTCTCGAGCGGATCCTCGATCTTCTGAGGACTGTTGCTCGAAAGTTTCGCGGCCCCGCCCGGCAGGAAAGAGCCGAAAGCGTGCTGGAACACGTATTCGACGCCATTCGTCAAGTCCGCCACGCGCTTGTGGCGTCCCGACTCCTCGTGCAGCGCATGCAGATTCTGCGCCTGAGCCTCGGCAATCTTGCAAGCCGGCGCGAAACCAAGCGCGAGGGCGAGCAGAAGTAGCAGCAGAGGACGAAGGTGCACGGTGGATTCCAAGCGGGATTTCAGCAGCACGATCCGTGGATGGCCGCGAAGACTTCGCGAGCCGCGGCTGCGACGCGATCGGCGGTGAAACCCAGGCGCTCGAGCACCAATTCGCCAGGAGCGGAAGCGCCGAAGCGATCGATGCCCAGAGCGACGCCGTGGTCGCCGACATGGCGCTCCCAGCCGAAGCTGCTCGCAGCCTCGACCGACACGCGCGACTTGACGTGGTGCGGCAGGACGGACTCGCGGTAGGTCGCATCCTGGGCATGGAACAGATCCCACGACGGCATCGACACGACACGGGCGCGCAGCCCTTCCTTCTGGAGGATCTCGCGCGCGGCCACGCACAGCTGCACTTCCGAGCCGGTGGCGATCAGGATGATCTGCACCGAGCCTTCGGGCGCTTCCATCAGCACGTAGGCTCCGCGCGAAACTCCCTGGGCCGCGAGCTCGCGCGTCCCGGGCAGCACGGGCAGTTTCTGGCGCGAGAGGATCAGGCAGGTCGGCCGCTTGGTCTGCTCCAGCGCGACGCGCCAGGCATGCGTCGTCTCGTTCGCGTCGCAGGGCCGGATCACGCTCAAGCCCGGCATCGCGCGCAGCGAAGCGAGGTGCTCGATCGGCTGGTGCGTGGGACCGTCCTCGCCCACCGCGACCGAATCGTGGGTCCAGACCGTGATCAGCGGCAGCTGGCTCAAGGCCGCGAGGCGCACCGGCGGCCGCATGTAGTCCGAGAACACGAAGAACGTCGACACGAAGG
>DATHET010000077.1:0-5310 GCA_035490315.1 Planctomycetota bacterium | reverse complement strand
TTGTCTCCCCACGCCACGATCGAGCCATCGCTGCGTCGCGCGACGCTGTGGTTGAAGCCGCCGACGTCGCTCCCGCCCCCCGAGATCTCGACGTACGTGAGGCTCGGAGAGATGGCGGGCACATTGCAGGCGCCGTAGAAGTTGTCGCCGAAGGCCACGACGGAACCGTCGCTGCGACGCGCGAGCGTGTGGCGCCAGCCCGCATCGATCTCGACGTATGTCAGGCCGATCGGAAGGGCCGGCACGTTGCACTGGCCGTTGAAGTTGAATCCCCAGGCCACCACGGACCCGTCGCTGCGAAGCGCCGCACTGTGCGAGTCGCCCGCGGTGATTTCGACATAGGAAAGCCCCGCCGGCAGCGAGGGTACATTGCATTGGCCAATGCTGTTGTCCCCCCACGCCACGATCCAGCCATCGCTCCGAAGGGCAAGGACGTGGAAGGGGCCTGTCGCGATCTTCAGGTAGCTGAGGCCGGCGGGCAGCGCCGGCACGATGCACTGATTGGAATAATTGTTTCCCCAGACCACGACGGAGCCGTCGCTGCGGCGCGCAGCCGTGTGGCTTCCGCTGTTGTTGCCGGTGGCCTCCACTTCGACGTAGGTGAGCCCAACCGGAAGCGGGGGCACGGTGCACTGGCCGAAATTGTTGCTACCCCAGGCGACGACCGAGCCGTCGCTGCGCAGCGCGGCGTTGTGAGACCAGGCGGCCGAAACCTCTACGTAGGTGAGTCCGACCGGAAGCGGTGGCACGTTGCACTGGCCGAAACTGTTGTCACCCCACGCGACGAGCGTGCCATTGCTGCGACGCGCCAGCGTGTGTCCACAGCCCGCGGACACCGCGACGAACTGCTGGTGGTGCAAGCCACTGTCGAAGACTTGTGGGCCCCAACCGATGACTTGATCCTGGGCAGCTCCAGGCTGCGCCGTTGCGAACAGTGCAGCGCAGAGAGTCAGGAGCGACAGCGTGATTGCACGCCTGGTCGCGACGATCCACTTCGACACGATCGAATGGGGCAGAGACATGTTCGCCTTCCTTAATCGTTTTGGAGCGCGCATCGAATTCGATCGCGCTCCGCACCGCTCGAGCCTGCCAGGCACGCCGAAGGCGGTACTGTCTCACGCTACTGCCAAAACCGCCAACTTCTGCCACTCCCGGCCAGGCGGGACGCTCTCTGAAGGGCGACGAGAGGGATGGCTATTGCTCGTACAGCCGCCACACGGCCGAGCCCGCGAAGTAAAGCATCAAGAGTCCCGTCAATCCTTGCGTGGTCACTTGCCACATCGGCGTCGCGAAGCGCGCGCCCCAGCGGATCGCGACACACAGGACCATGCCCCACAGGCATGCGCCGGTGATCACTCCAGAGGCGAGCACCAACGACGCGCCGAAGCTCAGCGCTTCGCTCTGCTGACCGAAGACCGCGAGCCAGAACGCGAGATTCCAAGGGCTCGTCAACGCGAGCGTGAAACCCAGGAGCCATCCACCGCCGGCGCCCTGCAGACGCTTCGGCTCCGGCAAGGGAGAGCCCGCGCGATGGGCTTTCCATCCGATCCATGCGCCGCGCAGGAAGGTCGCGGCGAGGAACAGGAGCAGGGCGATGCTCACTACGCCGAGGACCTTTTCGATCGTCGGATTGCGCGCGAGCTGCCCGGAGGCCAGGGCGACGCCCATCGCCCACAGGAAATCGGCGGTGCAGGCTCCCAGGCCGACCGCCCAGGCCGACCAGAAGCCGCGGGTCAGACCGCGGCGGATCATTTCCGCATTGATCGGGCCTGGAGGCCAGGCGATCGACCAGCCCAGCAGGAGGCCTGTCAGCGCGATCTTCCACATGACGGGTCGGACTCTAAGGGCTGCCCTGGCCCGCGGGAACCGCGATTGGGACGGCGCGGGGCGCGGAAGGTGCTCGCAGCGGCCTGCAAAGGCCTGTTTGCGCAGAGCCGGGCCTTGGGACAAGAAAGATCTTCCCCGGCGAAAGTTGCGCCGAAGACTCGCCGATAGAAAGACCCGTCCCCCCTCAGCTCGCGAGATCACAGATGCCCAGAACACCCCAAAGCAAGACCCAGATTCGTCGCTCGATCGAGCTGCTCACGCAGGTCACCCAACGGGACCACCTGAAGGACCACGCGTCGATGATCGAGGCGCAGCGCCAGTTCCAGACGCTTCGCGACGAGATGGCGCACACGGAGTCGCCTTCGGTCGTGTTGCTCGCGTCGCTCGGAGAACGCCTGTCGGGTCACATGTACAAGGACTCGCAGATCGGGATCGATGATCTGCGCAAAATGATCACGGAGATCGCCGAGCACATCGCCAAGCAGGTCTCCTTCAACGACGAGCCCAAGGCTCCGGTCAGCAAGACGAATCTCAAGCTCTCCATCGGCGAGATGCGGCTTGCGCTTCGCGACGGTCAGCGACTGGGCGAGCTGCTGGTCAAGATGACCATGCTCACGCCGGCGCAGGTCGAGGAAGCCGTGGTGGTCCAGCGTGCGACGGGGCAGCGCCTCGGCGAGGCCTTGCTGCAGATGCGACTCTTGACGCCGGACATGCTCGAGTCGGCCCTGCGCGTGCAGAAGACCAAGCGCTCGAACCTGGCCAAGAGCGACGACTGGAACGTGCACAAGAAGGCGGCCGAGTAGGAGTCAGGTGAATTCGTCGGGAGTCGTGCGGCTGGTCTCGCCAGCGCGCAGCGCCGGCGAGACCAGCCGCACGACTCCCAACGAATTCACCTGACTCCGTACGCGGCGAGTCGCCAGAGTTCGCGGCGTTCACTAAGATCGCCGCGCAATGAAACGGTGGTTGAAGCGGATCGGCTATGCCTTGCTGGCGTTGCTCGTGCTGATCCAGCTCGTCCCCTATGGCCGCGATCACTCCGCGCCGCCGGGCGACACCGAGCCGAAATGGGATTCGCCGCGCACGCGCGAGCTCGCCGTGCAAGCAGGCTGTTTCGACTGCCACTCCAACCACACGCACTGGCCCTGGTACTCCTGGGTCGCGCCGATGTCGTGGCTCGTGGCGCAGGACGTCGAGGACGGGCGCGAGCAGCTCAATTTCTCGCAATTCGACAAGCGCCAGCGCAACGCGGATGAATGCGCCGACCAGGTGCGCTCGGGCGAGATGCCGCTGTGGCAATACAAGCTGGCCCACGCGGGAGCTCGCTTGAGCGACGCGGAACGCGAAGAGCTCGCTGCCGGGCTCGAGGCCACTTTCGAGGACAATTGATGCAGGTCCTGGAGCACGAATGGGCGCAACTGGCGCAATTGCGCGAACGATTCCTAGGCGGTCGCGGCGAGACTTCGCAGGACTACTGGGAGAACGCGCGAATCTGCGAGCTCTACGACGCCACCTTCGCGCAGCGCATCGCCTGGAAGTGGCGCGCGGTGTGGGGCGAGCTCGCGCGGCGCGATCGCATGCCTAGGGCCGGGCGCGTGCTCGACTGGGGTTGCGGCGGCGGGATCGCCGCGCGCGAGTTCAGCGCTGCGCGGCTTGCTTCGGGAGCTGACGATCCGCTGCACGTGCACCTGTGGGACCGCTCGGCGGCCGCGCGCGAGTTTGCGGCGGGGAAGCTGCGCGAAGCCGATCCGAAGGCGAAGATCGAGCTCGGACTTCCGGCAGCGGACGCGCCGATCGACCTCCTGCTCGTCAGCCACGTGCTCGGCGAGCTCGACGGCCGAAGCCTGGAGCAATTGACGGATCTCGCGCGCCGCGCGCGCTGCGTCGTATGGGTGGAGCCCGGCAGCCGCGAGATTTCGCGCGAGCTGATGGCCTTGCGCGATTCGCTCCTGCCCGGCCGCAGCATTCTCGGGCCTTGCACGCATTCGGCGATCTGCGGCCTGAACATCCCCGGCCGCGAGCG
Organism: Planctomycetota bacterium; assembly: GCA_035490315.1. Taxonomy (GTDB): domain Bacteria; phylum Planctomycetota; class UBA1135; order UBA1135; genus JADJQU01. Next base: position 1,463 of record DATHET010000077.1, on the reverse strand, counting down.
CGACTGGTGCCACTCCTTCGCCAAGCCCGCGCCGGAGGTCTTCTCCCGCGCCGACTGGCGCGAGTTCAGCCATCGGCTGAAGATCGACCTGCGCAGCGTGCCCTACGCCTACTTCGCCCTGAGCGAAGCGAGCCCCGCGCCCGCCGAACCCGATTTGATCCGCATCATCGGCCGCCCCAGGCTCGAAAAGGGCCTGGCGCGGATCGATGCCTGCGACGTGAGCGGCGTGCGCAACCTGCGGCTGCTCAAGCGCGACGCCAAGCAGCTCTTCAAGGAATTCGCCGACGCCTCGACCCTGGCGCGGACTTTCCGGATCGTCGTCGAGGGCGACCGCGTGCGCTCGATCGAATAGTTCGGTACGGTCCCCGACTTGCCGATCCGCCTCCCCCGACCCGAACGAATCTCCGAATGAGCTCCAAGAAATCCGCCGTTGCGCCGAATCAAGGCGCCCTGCGCGACGTGCCCTTCATGGGCGTGATCTTCGTCGTCCACGAAGCCTCCAAGTTGGGCTTCGTCAACGGCGCGCCCGACTGGTCGAACCTCGGTCAAGGCCAACCCGAAGTCGGGCCGATGGCCGGCGCGCCGCCGCGCATCGCAAAGGTCGAGATCAAGCCCGAGGACCACGCTTATGGTCCGCTCGGCGGCACGCCCGAGCTGCGCACGCTGATCGCGGCGCACTACAACCGTCTGTACCGACGCGGCAAGCGCACGAAGTATGGCCCTGACAATGTCTGCGTCGCTTCGGGCGGGCGACTGGCGCTGACGCGCGCCATGGCGGCGCTGGGCGACGTGCAGGTCGGATATCAGCTGCCGGACTACACGGCCTACGAGGACATGCTCGGTCTGCACTTGAGCCGCGTGACGCCGATCCCGATCCGCGCGCGGATCGAGGACGGATTCCTGGTGCCGGTCGAGCGACTCGCGCACGACATCGAGCAGCTCGGCCTCGGCGCTCTCGTGCTGTCCAACCCCTGCAATCCGACGGGCAATGTGATCCAGGGCAAGGAGCTCGCCGCGCTGGTCGCTCTTTCACGCGAGCGCGGCGTCACTCTGCTGCTCGACGAGTTCTACAGCCACTTCATCTACACGCCTGACGGCAAGCCGGGCGCGGGTCCGGTCAGCGCGGCTCCCTTCGTCGACGACGTCGAGAGCGATCCCGTGATCCTGATCGACGGCTTGACGAAGAGCTACCGCTACCCCGGCTGGCGCGTCGGGTGGGCTGTCGGCCCTTCGCACATGATGGAAACCCTCGCGCGCACGGCGAGCTCGATCGACGGCGGCCCTTCGCGCATCGCTCAGCGCGCAGCCCTCGCCGCGCTGCAGCCCGAGCAGGCCGACCAGGAGACCAATGCTCTGCGCATCGGCTTCGCGAAGAAGCGCAACGTGATGGTCGAGCGCCTGAAAGCCATGGGAATCACGTTCGAGCGCGAGCCGGAAGGCACTTTCTATTGCTGGTGCTCGCT
>DATHET010000076.1:0-14016 GCA_035490315.1 Planctomycetota bacterium | reverse complement strand
CGCCCGGCCCGAGGACCGCACACGCGCTCTGCGTGCCGGCTACCAGACGCACATCTCCAAGCCGGTGCAACCCACGGAATTGACGGCCGTGGTCGCGAGCCTGGCGATGCGCCACTGAGGACCTCGCATGTAAGCCCTCGCGCTTGCAGAAAGTTCTGCAAAAGTCGCGAGGGACGCCGCGGACCCTGGTTCCCGGTAGACCGTTGAAGCCTTCCTGGGTCCTTCGCCCCGGGAATTCTCCGGGCCCGGTTGTTGCTCTTCCCCGAGCCGGAGATCCAAGGGCAGAGGTGGTCTCTGCCTGAGCTCCGAGCCGACTGACTCCGACCGTCGGGAGCGTCGCAAAAACTGCACGACGGCTACGAGAAGCAATCATGCCGAACAAGGACAACGAGCAAAAAGGCCAGGCCGGCGGACAGAAGTCGGACAAGGCTGGTACCCCGAACGCGGGCGCGGATCAATCCGGCCGCACGCAACAGTCCGGTGGGCAGGATCGCACCAGCCAATCTGGCGGAAGCCAGCAATCACCGCGCACGGGGCAGACTGGCCAGACCGGGCAGTCCGGACAGTCCGGTCAGGGCGCGCAACGCTCCGGTCAAACCGGCGGACAGACGGGTCAAGCTGGCCAACCCAATCAAGGTGGCGCGCAACGCTCGGCGGCGCAGGGCGCGGGTAAGGATGCGGGTCGCACTCCGCAAACCGGAAAGACCGCGAACAAACCCGAAGTCGAGGAGGATGCCGACGTCGAGAAGACTGAAGAAGACGAAGAGTAGCTCTCGGGAGGCTCGATGCCGCAGAGCCTCCATTGGTTGAGAGTCGTCGCTTTCAGTCCGCTTCCGCGCGGGGTCCCCCTCGACCCCGCGCGGAACTTTTTTTTTCGGGATGCGAGCGCCGCGTCCAACGCGAACCTCATGTGGGGCAATTGCCCGCTCGTCGAAGTCATCGCCTCGACGCCGGCTCGGCCGTGTTCGAAGTCAGGACTTCGAAGGTGAATTCGCGTGGATCAAGCGCGGCTTTTTGATCGCGGGCCGCTGGATTTCCTGTTCCACGCTCGGCCGGTTGCGGCGCGGGATGAGGTCGATGGCCTTCGACGCTCCGGTCTCGATCGAGTCGTTGAGCGCTTCGATGATCCGCACGTCCGCGATGCCTTCGGAACCGGAAGGCTCGGGCCGCTTGTCCTTCTGGATGCAATCTGAGAAGTAGACCACCTCCGCCCCGAATTGATCGCGCTTCGGGAACTTGCGCGTCTGGGGGGCGCCGGAACCGATGGTCAAGTGGTGCGTGCTGCCCTCGGCGTACTCGTAAGCGCGATCGACCAGCAGACTTCCTTTCGTTCCGACGACGCGGTACATCGAGACGTCCGCCGCGCCGAAGCTCGCGGTGAAGCTGGCCAGGCGCTCCTCGGGAAACCGCAAACACGCGGAGACCATCTCGTCGACCTCGGTGAAGCGCGGATCGCCGTTGTTGGCCCTGCAGGCGAAGACTTCGATCGGCTCGCTCTGGAACAGGTAGCGCGCCGCATTGATGCAATAGATCCCGATGTCGTGCAGCACGCCCCCGCCCATGCGGCTCTGCAAGCGGATGTTGTCGGGATCGTTGACCTGCATCGTGAACACCGAGTCGAAGATCCGTGGCTCGCCGAGCTTGCCCCCGCGCACGATCTCGATGGCGCGCAGATTCGCGGCTTCGAAATGCAGCCGGTAGGCGGTCATCAATTTCACGTTGTTCTCCGCCGCTGCCAGGATGATCGCCTCGCATTCGTCCTCGGTGACGGCCAGCGGCTTCTCGCACAGGATGTGGACACCGGCTATCGCCGCGCGCACGGCGTACTCGCGGTGCATCGAGTTGGGCAAGGCGATGAGCACGGCGTCGACCTCGCCGCTCGCGAGGCATTCATCGTATTGCTCGTAATCGTAGGTCTTCGCGACCTTGTAGCGCCGGCTCAGCTGATCGCGCTTCTTGGGGTCGTCCGACACCAGGGCCACCAGCTCGGAATTGGTCTTGGCGTGCTGGAAGGAAGGCAGGATCGCCGTCTGCGCGATGTAGCCCAGGCCGACGACGGCATATCGCACGCGTCCCTGGCCCTTGCTCGCGCCTGGCGCAGCCTTGGGAGCGAGCGAGCCCTTGCGGCCAAGCTTTTCGATCGAGGATTTCCTGGTGGTCATCGCCAGTCTCCTTTCTTGGATCCGCGGGCCATGTGGGTGCTCCGTTGAATGAAGTGGAACGATCGCGGCCCTCGCGGAGGCAAGTCCCGTGCCGACTTCCATGACGGAGCTGCTCCGCGCTCTCGACCCTCGAGCAGCCGGCTTTGAACAACTTACAGCCGCTGCCGGGATCTCGAGGGCCGCTCGTGCAGCCAAGTTGGCGCACGAGCATCGTGCGCAAGGCGCAATCCCGGAACGGCGTTTGCAAGTGGCGCGCACCATGGCACAGACAAAGACCATCGATGCGATCCGTTTCCTGACCGCGGACCACAAGCTCCTGCGCGGCCTGCTGAGCGACCTGGAGTCGACGACGGAACGAGGAGCGAAGAAGCGCTCCGACATCCTCGACAGGCTCCAGGCTGCGATCCGCGCCCACGCCAAGGTCGAAGAGGAGATCTTCTACCCCGCCTTCCACGACGCGGCGAAATCGAAGGAAGACAACGCCAAATTCCTCGAAGCCACCGAGGAGCACGGCCTGGTCGACATCGTGCTGCCCGAGCTCGAAGCCACGAGCACCACGTCCGAGGTGTTCGGCGCCAAGGCCAAGGTCCTCAAGGACCTGATCGAGCATCACGCCGAGGAAGAGGAAGAGGAGATGTTCCCGCGCGCGCGGAAACTGCTCGGAAAGCAACGGCTTGGCGATCTCGGCGCGGAGATGGCCGTCCGCCACGAACAACTGCTGGCCGAGCACTCTGGAGCGCGCAAGACGCGCGCTCGCCGCTGATCCTGTCCCCCCGTCCTGAAACTCCGGAGAATCTCATGAAACTGTCCAAGACCTTTGCGTTGGCTTCCCTGCTCTGCGTCGGATGCCACACCGATCCGTTCTACGATCACCACCATCCCTACGCCGATCCGACGGTCAACGACGACGTCTACGTCAACGTGCCGGAAGCCGACCGCGACGAGATCGCGAAGATCCGCACCGAGTGGAACGAATTGAAGGATCGCGTCGACATCGCCGAGCGCAACGTCGATCAGGAGCGCCAACGCCTCGGAGTCGCCAAGGCCGAGCTCGACGCCGCCGAAGCCGGTGCGAGGGCGGCGCGCAAGGGCCTCGAGGTCGCTTACGAGAGCGACGAGACCATCCGCCAGCGCGAGATCGACAGTGCGCAGCGCAACCTCGAAGCCGCCCGCTCGCAGTGGCTGTCGGCGAAGTCGAAGATCGCCTTCCACGACGCGAACATCGACCAGCTCAAGGCCGAAGTCGAGCTGACGAAGACGCGCATGGATCTCGCCGAATCGCGGATGGAGCTCGCCAAGGCCAAGGCCGTCCACAAGCTCGACCGCCCGGAAACCCGCGACATCGCCGTCAGCGAATTCGAAGCCTCGGTGAGGGAGCACGAAGCGCGCGTCGCCATGGCCGAAGTCGACGCCGAAGCCTGGCAGAAGAAGGTCAAGATCCGCCAGGAGGCGCTCGACGCGCGCCTCCAAGCCCGCGAAGCTTCTTTCAACGCCAAGGATTGACGCACGGAGTCAGGTGAATTCGTCCGGAGTCGTGCGGGGCATCCGCGCGCCGCTTTCGCGGCGCACGGATGCCCCGCACGACTCCGGACGAATTCACCTGACTCCGTACGTGGCACGTCCGTCGATTCGCAGCCGACACCCTCGCGTCAACGCGCGTCCGTCCAAGGCCACGAGAAGCCATTCCACGGCGGCGACGCGAACCTGCGCGCCACTTCCGGCCGCATCGGCGCGGGCGTGCGCACCGGCACGATCCGCATCGAGCTCCCGCTCCCCACGCGCGGCGCCATCGGCCATCCACTTCCAGCCGGCGGCCGCACCACGAGGTCCTCCCCCGCTTCACAGCCGACGCGCCACGCGCCATCCGGCGCGGCGCTGGCCCAATAGACGCCCCTGCTCGGGTTCAAGCAGGCCGTGGACTGCAGCTCGACGCGCAGGGTCGCGCTGCGCGCATCGATCTGAATTCCTCCGCTGCCGGAGAGGCTGAGCGTCCAGGCGTCCGCGGCATCGGAGTCCACCTCGAGCGGACCGTGCAGCTCGACGCCTGCTCCGCCGAGCGTGAGCCGCGCGCGTGTGTCCCAGCCCAGGCGCAGCGCGCTGTGCAGCGGCGCATCCGGCAAGACCGCGCCGGGGGCGAGGGAAACCCAGGCCTCGCCGGCGAACACGCGCAGATTGCCCGAGAGCACCTCCAGACGCGGGGCCTGGCGCGCTTCTCCGCCGGCGCCGGAAGCGCCGATCAGCAGCGCGAGCAGGGTCGTGGCGTGGAGCAGCAACATCCCTCTCTCTTCGACCCGCTCCGGGTCCCGATCTTGAGCGGATCGCCCGCCCGTGAATCCGCCCGCCGCCTGCGGAACTGCCCCGCATGATTGTGCATGGCCTCCCTGGAGCCCCCGCGTGGCGTCGGCGGAGGCTGATCCGGCGCTCGCACAGCCATGCGGGCCAGTTCCGCCTATTGTCCGCGGCTCAGGACCTGGCGCAGGAAAGCGGCGCGCAGGCGATCGCGCTCGTTGGAATCCAGGAGTGCGGTGCTGACCTCGGTCTGGTGCAGAGCCTGGACATGGCCGCGCTGGATCTGGACGCGCACGCGGTTGAGCACCTCGATCGGGGCTCCCTCCCAGAGCTTGAGGTGCACGCCCAGGCGCAGGTTCGACAGGTGAGCCAGGGCCGTGTCGGTGGTCATCGAGCGCGCGGTGCGCAACATCCCGTAGGAGCGGCTGACGCGGTCGACGAGGCCGGCGCGATTGTCCTCGAGCAGCGCGCTGCGCACCGAGCGCTCGAAGCGCACGATCGCCGGAACGATCTCGCCCAGCTCGCCCACCAGCTGCTCCTCCGAGCGTCCGAGCGTGACCTGGTTCGACACCTGGTAGAAATCGCCGTGGGCTCGCGAGCCCTCGCCATAGAGCCCGCGCACCGCGAGGCCAGTCCGCTGGGCGGCGGTGAAGACCTTGTCGCGCTCGCTCTGCACCAGCGAAAGGGCGGGCAGGTGCAGCATCACCGACGCGCGCAGACCGGTGCCGACGTTGGTCGGGCAGCAGGTCAGGTAGCCGTACTGCGGCGTGTGCGCGAAGTGCAGGCGGCTCTCGATCTGCTGGTCGACCGTGCGCGCGAGATGGAAAGCCTGCTGCACCGAGAAGCCGGGCGAGAGGGCCTGGATCCGAAGATGGTCCTCCTCGTTGACCATGATCGAGATGTTCTCCTGGTGCGTGAACGCGACGGCGCGGCCGGGGGCGGCCGGGCGCTCCTCGGTGTTGGGAGCGAGGTCGCGGCTGACCAGGTGGCGCTCGCGCAGCAGGAGTCGCAGCACCGGCGAGGCGGCCAGGATCTCGACCCAGTGGATCTCGTCGCCGAGCTCCAGGCCACTGAGCACCGGCTCGAGCGAGCTGGCCAGCTCGACGGCGCGCTCGGGCGTCAAGCGCGAGACGAACGGGAAGCCCTCGACGTTGCGCGCCAGGCGCACCCGGCTGGTGACGACGACGTCGCCGTCCGGGCCTGATTCGCACAGCCAACGGCCCAGGCGTTCTGCGAATCGATGCGGGTCGAGTACAGGGTGCTTCAAGCGGGTTCGAGCAGGTTCGAGCGGGTCGCTTGGGGAGCTCCAGGCCTGCGGCCGATAGACCGGTGTTCTAGCACGCTGCCCAGTCGCTCGGAAGAGGTGCTCCGTGCTCTAAGGTCTCCGCCAGCTCCCCATGCCCCCCTTCGAAACCAGCGTCGTCATCGCCGTCCTGATCGGCAGCCTCGTGCTGTTCATCACCGACGTGGTGCGCTACGAAGTCGTGGCCCTCCTGGTTCCGCTCGCCCTGGCGATCACCGGAGCGCTGACGACGCAGCAGGCCTTCGCGGGCTTCGGCTCCCCGGCCCTGGTGATGATCGCCTCGATGTACGTGTTCGCCGAGGCGGTGACGCGCTGGGGTCTCGCGCAGGCGATCGGACAGCGCTTCCTGATGCGCGAGGGACAGAGCGAGGCGGCCCTCGCCCTGCGCGTGGCCCTGGTCGGCGGGCTGCTCTCGACCGTGATTTCGGATACGGCGGTCACCGCCTGCTTGATGCCGGTGGTCCTGGGAGTGGCGCGCAAGTCGAACGTGCCGGCGTCGCGGCTGCTCATCCCGCTGTCCTTCTCGACCCTGCTCGGCGGGATGGTCACGGTCATGGGGACCTCGACCAACGTCGCGATCAACTCGACGCTCGAGAAGCTGGGGCAGCGACCGCTCGGGATGTTCGAGTTCTCGGCCGTGGGCCTCGCCCTGCTCGCGGTCGGAGCCCTGTACTTCTACGGACCGGGTCGCTGGCTCCTGCCGCGCTCCAAGCTGCAGGAGACTTTGTCGGAGCAGTACCACATCCCCTCGTTCGTCACCGAGCTGGAGATCGAGCCCTCGAGCACGCTGATCAACCGCTCGCTGGCGGAATTGCCGACGTTCGAGCAGCACGGAATCACCGTGCTAGGGCTTTTGCGCGCGGGCGGCGAGGGCACGGTGCTGGCACCCGGGCCCTACAACCGGATCCGGCGCGACGACGTGCTGCTCCTGCAGGGACCGCGCGAATCGATCCTGCGCGTGCGCAAGGAGCTTTCGCTGCGCGAGCGTCCTTCGCAGAGCGTTCGCCTGGACTCCGAGGACGTGCGCCTGGTCGAGGCCGTGGTCCCGGCCGAGTCGCCGCTCGCGGGGCGGACGCTCGCGACCGCCGACTTCCGCTCGCGCACCGGGCTCAACGTGCTGGCGATCGCGAAAGCGAGCCACGTGCAGCCGGGCATGGTCGGCCACACGACGCTGCACGTCGGCGACACCCTGCTGATCCAGGGGCACGAGAGCGACGTCGCGCGCGCGCGATCGGGTCGCGAGCTCCTGTTCCTGTCGGAGATCGCCGCCGCGCCGATCGGCCGCGGCGCGCTGATCACGGCGATCACGCTGATCGTCGTGTTGCTGCTGTCCTCGCTCAACGTCTGGCCGCTCGCCGTGGCGTCGCTGGCTGGCGCCCTGTTCCTCGTGATCACCAAGGTCGTGCGCGCCCGCGAAGCCCTTGCGTCGATCGACTGGTCGGTCCTGATCCTGCTCGGCGGAATCCTGGCCCTCGGCGACGCTTTCGAGCGCCACGGCCTCGCGAGCCGGCTCGCGGAGTCGATCGCGGCCCTGGGCAGTGTCGACGCCCATCCCTCGCTGCTCCTGGGACTGCTGCTGGTCGCGACCACGCTCTTGACCCAGGTGATCGCGAATGTCTCCGCGGGCGTGATCATGACTCCGGTCGCTCTGTCGCTCGCCTCGCAGGTCGGATTGGACGCGCGCCCCTTCCTGATCGCGGTGGTGATCGGCGCGAGCACGGCCTTCATGACGCCGGTGGGCCACCAGGCGAACACGATGGTCACGGGTCCGGGAAATTATCGCTACCGTGACTTCACCCGCGTGGGCTCTCCCTTGACCTTGATCGTGCTGATCGTCGCCGTGATCCTGATTCCGATCGTGTTCCCCTTCGCCCGCGTCTAGTCATGGGAGCCCTGGCCCTGGTCTGCTGCGCCCTGGCCAGCTTCCAGGAGAGCGCGGTCCGGCGCGCGAGCTGGAACGACTTCCCGGTGTTCGTCTGGCGCCAGGATCGCGGCGAAGAAGGGCTCGATCCCAAGCTCGCACAGGCCTTCGGCGCGACGAATCTGGGCCGTGGCGAGCCGGCGAAGCCGCTGACGGAAGCGGGCCTCGCTTTCTACGTCGACAACGCGGCAGGCCGCAACGAGCTGCACCTCGACCGCGACCGCAAGTACGAGAAGCGCTGGAACGAATGGTACGACAAGCGCGACGACGCGCTGCTGATCCGCCAGCCTTGCTTGAACGATCCAGCGGTTCGCGAGCGACTGCGCGAGACCCTCGCGCGCACGCTCGACAGCCACCGCGCGGACGTCGGGCTGCTCGGGCTTTCGCTCGGCGACGAAGTCTCTTGGACGCCTTATGGAAGTCCCGAGGACACCTGCCTGTGCGAGCACTGCCAGAGCGCGTGGCGAGTCTTCCTCGAACGAGCAGCGGCGCGCGGAGCCTCGCGGCTCGCGGCGGATTTTCCGCTCGCGCGTGCTTCGACCGACGCCGCGCGGCTCGCCCTCGAGCAGGGGACGTCGGAACCGGTCCAGGCCTGGCTCCTGCGCCGCGAATTCACGCAGGAGTCGATGCAGGAGCGCATGCGCGAGCTGTCGGCTCAAGCGCGGAGCAGCGCAAGCGACATCGACCTGGGTCTCTTGGGGCTGATCGGGCGCACGGCTTTCGGCGGAGTCGCGATCGACCGCGTCCTGCCCGCGCTGGATTTCATCGAGTGCTACCGCGTCAGCGACGCGCGCGAGCTGCTGTTCAGCCTCAGATCGCGCGAGCAGCGCGTGGTCCAGACCATTTTCTACGACGAGCAGAGCTCGGACGCGCCGACCTGGTTCGCCTGGGAGTCGTGGATGCGCGGGGCGGACGGCCTGGTGATCTGGAGCGACCGCGAGCTGCGCGGCCATCCCGACTACGCGGCAGCGCTGACGCGAGCCACCGCGCGCATCCGAGCGGTCCGCGAGCGCGAGCCGCTCTTCGCTCCCCGCCCGCGAGGCGTTGCGATCGTCAACGACGAGGCCTCGATCGCCTACGGATGGCTGGTCGACGCGCGCCTCGACGGCCCGACCTGGCCCAAGCGCTTGCAGGGCTGGCAGGAGGACCACGGCAGCCGCGAGCGGAGCCTGCGCGCCTGGCTGCGCGTGCTGGAAGACTGCGGCGCCATGCCGGGAGCCCTGCCGCTCGAACGTGTCGGCGCGGTCTGCGCGAAGGAATTCCCGCTGCTCGTCATCAATCATCTGCGCGTGCTCGACGCAGAAGGCGCGAAACGCCTCTTGGAATACCTTGGCGCCGGCGGGATCCTCGTCATCCGCGGTGAGCTCGGAGCGATCGACCGCTTCGGGAATCCGCCCGAGCATCCCTGGATCGAAAAGTTGCGCGAGGGCCGCGCGTCGCAGGTGATCCTGGTCGGAGCGGAGCTCGACAACTACGTCGACGAGCGCATGCGCGGAGGAGTCGCGCTGCGCGAGCGGATCGCGGCCCTGCTCGCGCGTGCTCACACTCCCGGCGCGGCCTGGCGCGTGGTTGCCGATGGACTGCCGGTGCCCTGGCTGTCGACCTGGTGCGAATTGGCCGACGGAAATCTGCTCTGCGCGTCGCTGCCCAATCTCGCCGAGGGCAAGGAGCGTCAAGAAGTCATCGAGTCCGGCGGCTCTTCGCACCCGCGGCTTTTCCAGATCTCCGCGCGTCTGGAGGTCGGCGCGGAGCGCGAAGTCCAATGGCTCAACCCGCCCGACGCGCGCGGCCTGGAGTGCAAGCTCCCCGCCGGGGAAGCCGCGGTGTTTCGCCTGGTCCGCAAGTGACGCGCGAGGGCGCGATCAGAAGCGCGGTTTCTTCAGCGAAAAGGCGCGCGTCAGATTCTTGACGCGGCTGCGCAGCAGCGCGCGCAGCTCGGCGATCTCCGATTCGCGCTCGGCCAGTTTCCGACCAACGTCCTGGTTGGTCGCGTTGGCGGCGACCAGCTCCGCCTGGATCGACTGAGCCACGTTCTCTGTCCTTCCGAGGTCCGCCTGCACTTCGGCGAGCACTGTCCGGTGGCGCTCGAGCTCGCCCTGCAGCTCCGCTTGCACCCTGCGGTGGGCTTCGAGCTGCTGATTCAGCGCGGCCTGCACCACTTGCGCAGCCTCGCTGTCGCGCTGATACGTCGCGCGCAGCTTGTCGAGCTCGGTCCGCAGCGTCTCGATCTCGCCGCGCAGGGTCGCGATCACTTCCTTGTGCGCGGCAAGATCGGCCTCCAGCGTGCGCGCGATTTCGCGCGCAGCCTGCCTCTCGCGCGCGAGCTCCGCCTGCAGCGTGGCCGTGTTCGCCTCGAAGGCCGAGACTTCCTGGCGCAGCGCGGCAATGCTCGCAGCCACTTCCGAGCGTTCCTCCGCGAACAAGGCCTGGACGCGCACACCCTGCTCGCGCAAGGCCTCGGCTTCGCTCGCGAGGCGCGTCTCGACTTCGCGGTGAGCCTCGATCTCGCGCTCCAGGCGAGCCTGGTCCGCCCGCGCCGCCTCGTGCTCGGCCGCGCGCGTGGCGACCACGGCCTCCATCTCGGCGCGCAGGGCGTCGTGCACGCGCTTGTGCTCCTGGAGGTCGGCCTCGAGGGTGCGCGCGGTCTCGCGCGACGCCTGTTGCTCGCGTGCGATCTCGGTCTCGAGGGCGAGCCGGTTGAGCTCCTGGGCCGCGGACTCCTTGCGGAAGGCCTCCATCGCTTCCTCGACCAGGCGGCGCTCCTTCTCGAGCGCCTCGAAGGACGCCTGGACCTCGTAGCGCTCGGCCAGGTACTTGCGCTCGAGGGCCGCGAACTCCATGCGCACGCCACTGAGATTCTGCTCGAGGGCGCCCATGGTCGTGCGGTGCTCGGCGAGATCCGCTTCGAGCGCGCCGACGGCTTCCTGCGCTTGCTTGCGCTCGCTCTCGAGCAGCTCGCGCAGCTGCGACAGCTCCTGGCGCTCGAGGCCCAGATGGCGCTCGACTTCCTCGAGGGTCGCGCTGTGCCCCGCCAGATCGCGCGACAGATCCTGGTTGATCTGATCCAGCCGTGAGCGCTCCAGACGCCAGGCCGCGCGTTCGCGGTCGAATTCCGCCAGCTCGCCGAACAGGTCCGTGAAAGGCTCGAGGGCGCCAGCCGGTGCGCGCGGCACGTCGAGCACCGAGGCGAGGTCGGGGATGGGGCCGCCAGCGAGCGAGGCCACGACGACGTGGCGGTACACCGGTCCGGCGTGGTCGGAAGCGTAGAGCGCGCGGTTGTAGAACTCGTGGATCCGCAGGGCGAGCGGCCGCAGCGCCGGATCCTGATCGAGGTACATCGACAGGCACATCATCGCCAGCCAGCGCTCGAGGTTGGCGTGACCGAAACTTGAAACCGCCGCGCCGAGTTTCTCGAGCTGCTGCTCGGTCTTCTCGCGCGAAGGAAGCCCGTTGTGGCGATGCTCCTCCAGGTAGCGGTGCTCGACTCCCAGCTTCTCCTTGAGGAACTTCTGGAGGATCTTCTCGGCCTCGGCGACGCGCTCGGAATCGTAAGGGCCGGCGAGCACCACGTAGCCGCGGCTGACGCGCGCGCACTCGGCGACGAAGGCCGCGCGCAATCTCGGCGGCACGTGCTCGAGCGTGTCGAAGGCAGCGACCACGTCGAAGGACTTGTCGCGGAAGGGCAGCTTCGCGCCGTCGCCGAGCACCAGGTCCTTTTCTTCCGAGGCCTCGAGATCGACCAGCGTGACGTGGTCCTCGGGCAGGAATCCGCGCAGCAGGGCCGTGCGCCCGCCGACGTCGAGCACCTCGAGCTTCTTTTTCCCGCGCAATGTCCCGAGCAGGTCCGAGACCAGTCGGTAGCGCTGGTATTGATCGAAGGGCAGGCGCTCGACCTTCACGACGGCGACTCCTCGCTGGTGACCGCTCCGTCCTTGCGCCGGCGCACGGTCCAGCGGCTGTTCAGGAACAGCATGCCGTGCTGCAGCCGGCGCGGATCGATCACCTCGAACGTGTGCACGTGCTCGCGGTGGTCGATCGCGGTCGGCGAGGCCTTGGCATGCTCGTACACGAAAGTCGTCAGGTAGTACTGGCCTTGCAGCAATTGCAGCGCGCCCGCGCTCATCTCGACCTCGCCGCTCTCGCCGGCCTTCACGTCGCGCAGGTGGATCGGCTTGTCGCGCCACTCGTGGTTCGAGCCGTTGACGTAGGTCCCGTCCGAGCGATACAGCCCGAGGCCGAAGACCGGCTCTTTCGTGTCCTGGTGCGCCTTCCAGCGCAAGCGGACGGTGAAGGCCTCGCCGGTGGTGAAGGCGTGGGCCGGTTGGCCGTCGCCGCCGAGCATGTCGACGTCGGTGACCTCGATCTCGCCGCTGCCCCAGCGCGGGTAGGCGCTGGTGCCGCGGTTGATCGCGGACATGCGCTCGTTGCCGCGCGCCTTGGCGCGTTTCAGGTATTCGTCGGCGACTTTTTCGGCCGTGCCCTGCTCGAGGATCTCGCCCTTGTCCATCAGCACGACCCACTGGCACATCGATTTCACCGCGCCCATGTCGTGCGAGACGAAAATGATCGTCTTGCCCTGGTCGCGGAAATCGTTCAAACGGTTGATGCACTTGCCGCGGAAGTGCTCGTCCCCCACTGACAAGGCTTCGTCGATCAGCAGGATGTCGGGATCGACGCTGGCCGCGACCGAGAAACCGAGTCGCACGTACATGCCGGAGCTGTAGGTCTTGACCGGCCGGTCGATGAAGTCGCCGAGCTCGGAGAACTCGACGATCTTCGGATAGCGCTCGGCGATCTCGGCATCGCTCATGCCGAGCACGGAGCAGTTGAGCTTGATGTTGTCACGGCCGGAGAATTCCGGATGGAAGCCCGCGCCGAGCTCGAGCAGCGACGCGACGCGGCCCTGCACCTTGACGCTGCCGGTCGTCGGCTGCGTGATGCCGGTCAGAAGCTTCAAGAGGCTCGATTTCCCCGCGCCATTCTCGCCGATGATGCCGACGGTCGAGCCGCGCGCGATGTCGAGGTAGACGTTGCGAACGGCCCAGAACTCGCGGTGCAGCTTCTTGCCGGGCAGCACCAGCTCGTACAGCCGATGGATCGGCTTGTCGTAGATCCGGTAAGCCTTCGAGAGGTCCTGCGCGAAGATCGCAGTGCCGGCCGATGTCTCCGCGGAACCCTCGCGGCTGTTTTTCGTCAGCGTGCTCACAGGAGATCGGGGAACTGCGGTTTTTGCCAGAGGAAGAAGCGCGATCCGAGGAACAAGAGCACCACCCCGATTGCCGCGAATTTCGCGAGCAGCAGCCAATCCGGCCAGGCGCCGAAGATCAGGACTTCGCGGTAGCAGGAGATCAGCCAGTGCATCGGGTTGACGGCCAGGATCCAGCCGTAGCCCTCCATCACGACCTTCTGCGGAGGATAGAAGATCGGCGTCGCGAACATCCACACCGTGACGAACACGCCCATCAGGTGGTAGACGTCGCGCAGAAAAAGGTTGAGCGCCGCGAGGAAATACCCGATGCCCACGGTGAAGATCGCCTGCAAAGCCATCAGGAGCGGCAGGGCGAGCAGCGACCAGCCCAGCCCCAAGGGCGGCATCGACATCTCCTTCGCCGGATCCGTCAAGGGCGCCAGCGGGAGCGGATCCCCGAGCAGATTCGGAAAGTTCACGAACACGAGCACGCCGAGGATCACGATCGGCAAGCCGATGCACATGTTGATCAGCGACGAGATGCACAGGAACGAGGGCAGGATCTCCGAAGGAAAGACGACTTTCTGGATCAGGTTCTGGTTCTCGACCAGCGTGTTCGTCGAGCGCGAGATCGTCTCTCCGAAGGCGGCCCAGACGGTGATGCCGGCTAGCATCCACAGCGCGACCTGCCCCTTGTTGACTTCGTCCGAGAAGCGCACTTTCAGCACCAGGCCGAACACGAACATGTAGATGAACAGGTTCAGGAAGGGGTAGACCACCGACCAGAAGAAGCCCATCGACGAGCCGATGTACCGGCCGCGCAGATCGCGGACGACGAAATCGCCGAGCAGCCGGCGGTTGCGCGACAGGGATCGGGCGAGCGCGAGCACTAAATGATCCGTTTCCCCAGCGCCGACAGCGCGAGCTGAACCGCGAACTCGGCGGTCCTGTTCTTTTCATCGAGGATCGGATTGATCTCGGTCAGCTCGAGTCCGAGCAGGCGCCCGGACTCGGCCGCGTGCTCCATGACCAGGTGCGACTCGCGCCAGTTGGTGCCGCCGGCGACCGGCGTGCCGACTCCCGGCGCGATCGAAGGATCGGTTCCGTCGAGGTCGAACGACACATGGAATCCCGCCGTGCCCTCGTTGACGAT
>DATHET010000075.1:0-50528 GCA_035490315.1 Planctomycetota bacterium | reverse complement strand
GTGCTCGATCCCGTGTTCGATGCCGGCAGCGGTCCTTCCGCCGCCGAGCTCGCGGAGATCGGCGGCACTGTATTCGGCAATTTCGCCGACCTGGTCTTCGCGGCCTCAGTCACGCATCAGACGACCTTCGACATCTACGGCTGGAGCGAGGGTCGGACCTGGATCGTGGTGCGCGGCAGGAACCTGGAAGGACGCAGCGCGCAATCGCTGCTGCAGGCCTGGATCCAGGCCGTCGAGCGGCCGCGCTCGCCCGTCGCCGCGCGAGCCGCGGCCCGCGCCCTGGCCTCCAGCGGCTGGCCGGCCGCCGTGGAATGGCTCGATGAGCGCTGGCGCGATCTTCAGGACGGAGCCGCGCTCGACGGACTGATCTTGGCGGCGGGTCGCGGGGCGCTCGCGAGATCGCTCGCGTCGCGACAAGGCGCGCAACTCCTGCTCGAGCGCGCCGATCGCGCGCTGGCGACAGTGGGCGAAGCGAGCCGCGAGGCGCGCGAAACGGCGCGCGCGCTGATCACGATCGGAACGATCGGCAGCGAGTCCTGGAGCGGGGGATTCGCCGCCGCGTCGGTGCGCGCGCGCGGCCTGCGCTGCGCGCTGGTCGGCGCGACGCGCAGCTGCCCCGCGGAGCTGGCGAAACAGCTCGAAGCGCGCTTGCTGGCCGCCGATACGCCGCCGCAGGAACGCTTCGCCAGCTTGCGCGCCCTGGGATCCTTCGCGCGACCGCGCAGCGGCGAACTCGAGATCCCTGGCATCGAAGCGGCATTCGAATGGGCGGTGAGCACCCAGGAAGGTCGCTTCTTCCCCGTCGCCTTGCGCGCCGTCGGCGGCCGCGAGCCGCCGGCGTGGAACACGGCTTCCGGACTCAGTCCCCAGGCTCGAGCCGTGCTCTGCGCCGATGCCTTGGCCCGATTCACGCAGCAAACCGCCCCAGTCGCCGGCGCGCGCCTGGCCGGACTGCTCGCCCAGGATCGCGGCGAAGAATTGCTGCTCGAGGTCCTCGACCGCGAATCACTCTCGAGCCCGTCGACGCAGCTGCGCGCAGGTCTCCTGGCGGCGCGATCCGCCGGCGCCGATGCGGCGAAGATCGCGCGCCTCCTGGTCTGCGCGGGACTCGACCTTCCCGAGGAGGGGCGCGCCCTCGCCGATGAGATCTTCAGCCGGCCCGAATGGAGCGACGCGGACTGGCGCGCCGCCGGAGCGTCGATCGCGCGTGTAGGAGGCGCCCTGGATCTGTGGCCGCGCAAGGAAACCCCGCCCGACGAGCACTACGCGGACTTCCTAGCGCGGCTCGGGCAGGTCCGCGACGGCCTGCTCGCGACTCCCGACCCCAAGGAAGGCATGGATGCCGGCTGGGTCCAGGGTTGCGAGCGCGCGTTCTGGATCCTCCATGCGCGGCAGGACGAGCCTAGCGCGCGCGAGTTCCTGCGCCGCTTGCGGGTCCTGTTCCAGCGCGTCCAGCACCCGATGCGGCTCGAATTGACCGCCCGCCGCTTCCCGCCGCCCCCGCCCTCGATTCTCGTCGATCTGGAGGCCCGGGAGCCCTGGATCGGCTTCTGACCCGGGAAGGAACTGCCCCGCATCGCTGTGCTTCGGCCTTTGGGGGCCTTCCCGGGGGCACGGCGGAGCTCACCCGGCGCTTTGCACAATCATTCGGGGCAGTTCCGGGGCTGGCCGGGAGGGGTCGCGGGCTCGGAAAGAGCTTGGGGACTGGATCTTTCGGGGTCGATGAGCATGCTTCTATATCCCGCAGTCGAGCAGGCCCTCCGAACTCCACCCGCATGGCGATCTTCATCCCGACCCAGAACACTGGCCCGCTCCAGGTGGCCGTGCCCGAAGAGGGCAAGACCCTGACCATCACGCGCGAGGAGATCGTGCTCGCCACGGATCCGCGCGGGCAGATCGCCGAGCAGTTCCGCGGCCTGCGAAACTCGATCGTCGCGCTCAACCCGGAGGGCGCGCCGCGCACCGTTGTCGTGACGAGTGCTTTGCGCGGTGAAGGCAAATCGGTGGCGGCGGTCAACCTCGCCCTCGCGCTCGCGGAGATGCCGGGCACGCAGGTGCTCTTGATCGATGGCAACATGCACTCGCCCGCGGTCGAGGACGACCTGTCCATGCCGCGGCGCCAGGGATTGTCCGAGCTGCTCTCCGGGCGTCTGCCGCTCGACCACGCGATCCGTCCGACGAGCGTGCCTAACGTCGCGGTGCTCGGCGCCGGCTCGCCTCCGCGCAATCCTTCGGAGCTGCTCGCCTCGGCGCGTATGAAGGCCCTGCTGTCGAGCCTCAAGCGCCGCTACTCCTACGTCATCATCGACACGCCCGAAGCGACGACCACCAGCGATGCGAGTCTGCTCGGCGCGATCGCCGACGGAGTCGTGCTGGTCGTGCGCCAGAACACCACGCCGCGTCAATATGTCGAGCAGGCGTACAACATGCTCGAGTCGCTGGGCGCCAATGTGCTCGGCACCCTGCTCACCGGCGCGCACCTCGCGGACACCGCGCGCGGCCGGCGCTGATCCATTGAACAGCCAGCGCTGAACGGCGCGCAGTCCGCACTCAGCGGCGGTTTTTGCGCGGGCGCGGCGCGCTCGGGAGTGGCGACGGCGCGCGGCCGGGGCTGATCAGTTGAACAGCCAGCGCTGAACGGCGCGCAGACCGCGCTCCAGCGGCGGTTTTTGCGCGGGCACGGCGCGCTCGAGAGCGGCGACGGCGCGGGTCACCGCGTGAGAAGCGCGCATGTCCTTGCCGGTGCGCGCCGACCAGAGCAATTCCGCGAGGTGCTCTTCTTCCCAGGCCAGGGCAGCGCTCGTTCCGGCGTATTCGCGCTCGCGGCGGCGGAACTCGCGGCCGTGGAAAATGCGCCGTCCGCCGTTGCCGCGCTGCGCGGGCATGGCTGCGTGCAGCAGCTCGTGGAACAGGACGTAGCGCACGAAGGATTCGGGCACCGCGGGCTGGTCGAGCACGGGATGCAGCCGTACCACGCAGGACCAGACGTCGAAGCTGCCCAGGCGCAGGGTGCGGCGCGTGCTCGACTTCGGCGCGCGGCCCCAGGTCAGCGCTGGCCAGCTCGCGGCCCCCGTTGCGAACTCGGAAGCAAACTCTGACGCGCGCAATTCACCGGCGAGACGCCCGATGTCGTGGATGCGTCCGCAAGTGTTCACGCGCACGCGCCGCGGAGCGCTGCGCTCGACGCTTTCGATCTGGCTCTCGACCCAGGCGTCGAGGATTTCCAGCTTGCGCCGCGCGCGGCGTCCGGAACGGATCCACGAGACCACCGCGGAGCGCACCTCCGCCGGCGCGTGGGCGAAGAATTCGTTCATGCGCACGGTGCGCTCGCGGCCGCGCGGCACGAGCCGGAGCACGGTCCTTCGCGCGCGCGTGAAGACCACCTCGACCTTGGAGTCGAGCTCGCTCGAGAGGTAAGCGCTCCAAGCGTCGGGCCCGAGCGGTTCGTCCGGCTCGGGCCCTTCGTCGATCTCTTTCTTGCGCGGGTGCGCTGCCACGCTCCGAGGCTAACCTCCGCTGAGCGTCAATTCGCGGGTCAATTCCCCGCCTTCGACGACGACGATCTGCTGCTGCGTGCGCTGCATCTGGTTGATGGTGCCGAAAGCATCGCCCGAGGCCGTGCCGTCCGAGGTCACGGACAAGGTGTAGTTGCCCGGGCGCACGTGAGCGAAGGAGAAGCGGCCTTCGCCGTCCGAGCGCGTGTCGAGGATCAGGTCGCTGGTGTCGGACTCGAGGTGGACGAAGCCGCCGACCAGCGGTCCGCCGTCCTGGCTGATCGCCTTGCCCTTGACCGAGCCGCCGATCTGCATCGAGATCGTGCCCACGTCGGTGGGGGAGCCGTCGTTGACCATGACGGCGCGCAGCTTGCCCTGGGCGTAGCTCGGGTGGTCCATGCGCAGCTGGTACTTCTCGGGATTGAGGAATTTCAGCTCGAACACGCCCTCGGAGTTGGTGACCACTTTCCGCGAGGTCGTGTTCGTCGGCATCATCCCGCCGAACAGGTCGGTCGGGTCTTCGTCGAAGGTGTCGTCCTGGGTCCTGACCGTCACGCCGCCGATCGGGGCTCCGGTCGGGCTGACCAGCCGGCCCTTGATCGAGCCGCCCTTCGAGAGGCGCCCGGTGACGCTGACCGTCGGGTTGGCGACGCTGATCGAGAAGGCTTCCGAGAAGGTCGGTGCCGAGGTCGAGGAGCTGGCGAGGATCGTGTAGGTGCCCGGATCGAGGCCGCAGAGCTGGAAGTTCCCGTCGGCAAGGTCGGTGAAGGATTCCTTCACGCCGGTTTCCTCCGAGGGCACGCCGATTCCCGGAACTTGATTGGGAGCGAGGCGGCGCACCGAGGCGCTGAAGGCCGTCACCGGGTTGCCGTTGCTGTCGATCGCGTGCCCATTGATGCAGGCCTGGGCCAGCATGTCGATCACCACGTTCATGGTGCCGACCGTGACGCGCGTGTGCTTCTGCTGGCGATAGCCCTTGGCCTCGCAGGTCAGGATGTACATGCCGGGGTGCAGGCTGAGCAGCTGGAAGTTGCCTTCGTCGTCGCTGTCGACCTCGCCGCGGTAGCTGATATTGTTGCCCGTGTTGTAGGCGACGATCTTCGCGCCCTTGATGCCCATGCCGTCCGAGCCGATCACCTTGCCGGCGATCGGTTGGCCGACCAGCAGCTGGAAGTCGACGGTGACGCGCTCGCCGGGAGTTCCGATCACGTTGACCGGAGTCTTGGTCTGCGAGCCCGAGCCCTCGGACATGCAGGTCACCTGCTTGGTCACCGGGTACACGTTCTTGAACTCGTAGTGGCCGAGGTTGTCGCTCTTCGCGATCAGGCGATCGGGGCTCTCGCCCTGGCCGTTGTAGAAGGCGCTGTCGAGCCACAGGTCGGCGTTGGGGATCACGTTGCCGGCTTCGTCGGTCACCGTTCCCTCGACGACCGAGCCCGTCTTGAGGACGACGTTCGGGCCCTGGAACTCGCCTTGATCGCCGATGGCGACCAGCTGCTCCTGGGTCGGCGAGTACCCTTCGTGCGAGACGATCAGGTAGTAGTCGCGGCGCGGGATCTGGTTGGTGAAGCGGTACTTCCCTTGCTCGTCGGTCATCGTGACGATCGTGGGCGCGGTCGACGAGCGCTCGTTGATCATCCAGAGCATCGCCACTTCCTGGCCCATGCGCGGCTCGCGCGAGAGCTCGACCTTGGCGCCGCGCAGCGGCTGCTTCTGCTCGTTGGTCACCAGGCCGTAGAGGGAGTTCTTGCCCGGCAGCTCGACGGCCGAGGTCGACACTCCGGCGCCCGCCTCGGGCGCGTTGTCGGTCGGCACCCGAGGATCCACCGGAGTCGGAGTCACGACGTCCGACGACTTGGGCGTCTCGACCGGGCCCTTGGCAGTCTCGGGCAGCACAGTCGGGGGCTCGATGGTCTGACTCGGCGACTCGGAGCGCTGCAGGGTGAAGATCAGGGCGAGTGCGGCCGCGAG
Source organism: Planctomycetota bacterium (assembly GCA_035490315.1). GTDB lineage: Bacteria > Planctomycetota > UBA1135 > UBA1135 > JADJQU01. The sequence goes on along the minus strand of DATHET010000075.1, from coordinate 45,063 downwards.
GACCAGCAGGAGGACGAGGAGGGGTCGCATGGCGAATTTTGTTCGCGCGCGACGACTTGCAGGTCGCCGCAGCGCTGGACTGAGGTTGTTCAGGTCGTTCGGGCCGCCAGCCTACTGGTCGGCCCACTGTCACGGTACCCCACGCCGGGGCCCTGGGAGCTGCACCGCACGGGTGTCCGGCGCGAGTGAGCATGGACGCGCCGAGGCCGGGTTTTCTTCCCCGCTCCGCTTACTCGGGGCGAACTCCGAGCTCGAATCGGCGATTCAGGACCGAACTGCCTGGGGCGGAGCCTTGGATTCGCTCTCGCCCTCGACGTTCCGGCCCGGCCAGATGGACTCTGGGAACAATTGAGCGCCGAGGAAATAGGCGAAAACCACCAGCTCCATCTCGACTTTGCGGTAGACCTCGACCTTCGCCTTGCGCGAGAGCGGCCAGCCCAGGATCCGAGCCATTTCGCCCGTCTTGGGGGCCTGCAGGGTCCAGCCGCAGCGAAAACCGGTCAGCGGCATGATGCGCAGCGGCCGGCTGCCGGTGTGCAGCACGATCTCGCGCCGCGCCACGTGCCAGCGCAGCGAGGACCCGAGCCACTCCTTGCCCTCGGTCCACAGCGAGAACTGGCTGCGCAACAGGCCCGGATCGCGCCGGATCAGGAGCACTTCACCCTTGGTCGGGCTGTAACGCCCGCCGGTGACCATGCCCCAGCGATTGCGCTCGATGGTCAGGACCCCCAGGGGGGCGTCGCCGGACATCAGGCGATGGCTGGAGTTCCAGAATCCGGAGATCTGGACGGGGTAGGTGGCGGTCGGCTCGGCCATCGGTGGAATGGTTCCAGGTCCCAGGCAAGGGACTGGAACCCCCGAGTCTACCTTCGGCCGTCCAGCCCCGCGAACCTTGAAGCTGGCCTGGATGATTGTGCATCCGCGGCCGGAAGTGCCCTCCTACTCCGGGGTTCGGGCGGTTCGGCGGCCGACATCGGCCGAGCGCCGCAAGTCCTTGCGCCGGGGGAGGTACCGAGGGTTCGGCACAATCATCCGGGCCAGTTTCAGGGGGCGGCCAGGGCGCGCAGGCTCGCGACCGAGTCGCAGACGGCTTCGATCGCGCGATCGACCTCGGCGTCCGTGGTCTCGCGCGAGAGCGAAAGGCGCAGCGAGGACGATGCGGCGCGGGCGTCCAAGCCCATGGCGAGCAGCACGTGCGAAGGTGCGTGGCGCGCGGAGGCGCAGGCGGAACCGGCCGAGGCGCAGATGCCGTACTCGGAGAGCAGCATGACCAGCGCTTCGCCGGAAACTGCGTCGAAGCCCAGGCTGGTCGTGTTGCAGGTGCGCAGCGCCTGTCGCGCGTGGACGCGCGAGCCGGGAACGCGATCGAGCATTGCCGTTTCGAGCCGGTCGCGTTTGCGCGCCAGTTCGCTCGGGCCCTGCTTCGCGAGCCATTGCAGCGCGAGCTCCGCGGCGCGGCCGAAGCCGACGATTCCAGGCACGTTCTCGGTGCCGGAGCGGCGTTCCTGTTCCTGTCCTCCGCCGCACAGCAGGGGCTCGAAGGCCTCCGAGTCGCGCAGGTACAAGGCGCCGATCCCCTTGGGTCCGTGCAGCTTGTGCGCGGAGATCGCCAGGGTGTCGAGGGGGAGTTTCGCCGCCGCGAGGGCTCGCTTGCCCGCGACCTGCACGGCGTCGACGTGGAACGGGACGTCGCGCTCCGCGCACAGGGCTCCGACGCGCTCGATTTCGTGCACGACCCCGGTCTCGTTGTTGGCTCCCATGAGGGCGACCAGCGCCGTGCGCTCGTCGATTGCTCGGGAAAAGTCGTCGAATGCGAAGCGGCCTTCCTGGTCGGGTGCGATGCGCAGGATCTCATAGCCCTGGGCCTCCAACGCGGCGAGGGGCGCGAGCACGGCCTCGTGCTCGACCGCGCTGGTCACGATCCGCCGCCGCTTCGGATAGCGAGCCACGGCGGCGCGGATCGCGGAGTTGTCGCTCTCGGTGCCGCCCGACGTGAACACGATTTCCTCGGGAGAGCGCGCTCCGATCAGGCGCGCGATCGATGCGCGCGCCGATTGGACCGCATCGGCGGCTTCCTGGCCCAGGGAGTGCAGGCTCGAGGGATTCCCGAAGCTCTCGGTGAACCACGGCCGCATGGCCTCGAACACTTCCGGTGCGACCCGCGTCGTGGCGTTGTTGTCGAGGTAGCAGATCGACATGGACAGACGCCGCGGGGTGCGCGGCAGGCTAGAAAAGCGCGCTCAGAGTCGCCGGCAGGCGTTCACCGGTCATCTGGCAAGGCTCGCAATAATTGTTGTCGCTGGTGGGCGCGTGCTTGCAGCTTCCGCAGTCGTTCAGCTTGGAAACCGCGGAGGCAATGCTATTGCGCTGGGCCGCCAGCTCGGCAACTCGCAGCTCGAGCAGGCGATCCTGCTCGTTGAGCGCGGTCAGCACCTTGGCCAGGAATTCCTTGCGAGTTCCGCCCTGCTCGCGGGTCGCCATCAGGTCGCGGATCCGATCCAGGGCCAGACCCAGGGACTGGAGGTCGTGGATCATCCCGAGCCGGTTCAAATCGGTGCGCCGGTAGTAGCGGAAGCCGCCCTGGCTGCGCGAAGCCGGGATCAAGAGGCCCAATTCCTCGTAGTAGCGCAGGGTGCGCAGATTCGTCCCCGCGAGCTTCGCGAAGTCGCCGATCTTCAGCAGTGAGAGGTGAGCTTCAACCATGGATTTCGGGGTGTGCGCCGCGAGTCGGACAAGGGTTCGGCAGCCGTGGTGGCGCCTTCACTCGTGACGGATGGGAACCACCCTCAAGTTAACGTATCCGACGACGTCCAGGTGAGCATCACGATTCCCCCGAGTCGGCTGCGAAGGTTTTTCCGCCCGGTCCGCAGCGGCCTTGAAGCGAGGGGCCGCTAGCCTAGGCTGCTCCGCCCGGGACGGTCCCGCTCGCTCCCACGCAAACCGACCGACCAGGCGTCCCCAAAATATGTTCTTCGACCCGCTTTACTGGATCCTGACTCTTCCCGCGCTGATCTTCAGCCTCTGGGCGCAGTACAGGGTCACCAGCACGTTCAAGCACTACAGCACGATCGGTGTTCGCTCCGGCATGACCGGCAAGGATGCCGCGCAAGCGGTCATGGACGCCGGCGGCGTCAGCGGAATCTCGATCGAGCGCCACCAGGGATTCCTGAGCGATCACTTCGATCCGACGAAGCGCGTGCTGCGCCTGTCGCCGGAGGTCTACGACGGCCGCTCGATCTCCTCGATCGCGGTCGCGGCCCACGAAGCCGGTCACTCGATCCAGGACAAGGTCGGCTACGGGCCGCTGGTGCTGCGCAGCGCGCTCGTGCCGGTGGTCAACATCGGCAGCCGGCTGTGGTTCCTGCCCTTCGTCATCGGCCTGGTGCTCGCGGGCTCGCGCTCGGCGCTCGCGCAACCCTTGATGACCATCGGCATCGTGATGTTCGCGGGCGTGGTGCTGTTCCAGCTGGTCACGCTCCCGACCGAGTTCAACGCCTCGAACCGCGCCAAGGCCGTGCTGGCCCAGACCGGGATCGTCAGCACCCAGGAAGAGGCTGTCGGCGTGAGCGACGTGCTGCGCGCTGCCGCGATGACTTACCTCGCCGCAGCCGCGGCGGGCGTGATGCAGCTGATCTATTTGATCCTGCGCACGCGGAGCACGCGCGACTGATTCAGCGCGCGTCGAACTGCGCCGGCTCGAAGCCGGGGAGCAGCGTCGGATCGATGCCGAACGCCCAGAAGGTGTTCGGCACGTCCGGCCGGAAATCGTTGTCGATACTGACGATCAGGAGCTGACGTCCGTCGGGGAGCTTCGGTCCGAAGGCCAGGCCTTCGATCTTCTCGGGCATCTTCTCGCCGGCAAGGGCGAAACGCGGATCGAGGAAATCGAGGAGCAAGGATTTCTTCAGCGGCACGACGCCGGCCGGAACGTCCTTGGTCGGCAGGGCCGCTTGCGCTGAAACATCGCTCGCGCCGTCGAGCTCGACCTTGTAGACGCGTTTGAACTCGGCCTTCGCGCCCTCGGCTCCGTCGCGTTCGAGCGCGAGCAGCGTGTGCGGGCCCACGGCAACGATCTCGTTCACGCCATTCTTCCCGCTCTCGAGCGTGTAGAGAAATTCGCGCGTCTTTCCGCTCGCGAGCTCGAGCTCGAGCAGGCGCACGTTGGTGCCGACGCGCTTCTGCTTGTCGTCGAGGCCTCCGTCCTGGATCAGCGGGCTCTGCATCACACCGTAGAGGCGCGTACCTTCCGGGCTGCGCGCAAGACCCTCCATGCCGCGATTGGATTGACGGCCCGACGCATTGTTCGGCGGAAACTCGTCCGCGGGTGTTCCACTGAGCTTCGCGACGTAGAGCTTCGCCGGCAGCTCGAAGCGGCGTACGTGCACGCCGCGAGCAGTCCATTCGTCGATCCACGGGCCGTACTCGTCGCTGGTGAACAGATTGCCGTTCTTCGCCACACGGATGCCTTCCGTGTCGAGTCGTCGGCCCTTCGGCGGCGCGCCGGTGTCGAAGCTCGAGGCCAGTCCGGTGTAGCGGCCGCCCTGCTCGTCGGTGAAGAGCGTCGTCGCTTCGAGCTTGACGCTCAAGCTCGAGGCTTTCGCGTCGGCGACGATCGAGAGGTTCTGGAAGCGCGGAAGAAATGCGACCGCGCCGTCGCTGGGCCCGCGGTCGCACGACGCGATGTAGGAGTTCCCGCTGCCCGTGTAATCGAGCCCCGAGCCCATCGAGCCCACGCGATTCTGCGGGGTTTTCGAGTCGGGAATCGGATCGGCCAGCCCGGAGAGATCGCTCGCATCCGCCGCGATCGACGCGACACCGATCAGGCTGACGCCCTGCGGCGATGCATGGGACGGCGCGTCGCCCTGGCTGCAGCCCAGGACCAGGGAACTCAACAGGACGGTGGAGGAAATCATCGTGCGACGAGCATTGGCGAAGAGCGAAACCAGGTCTTCAATCCAGCGAGAAGAGAGGATCAAGACTGGCTTTTGACCTGGGTCTGCGCGCAGGAATTCTCGAGGGTGTTGACCGTCGTCACACCCAGGGCCGCGCGCGTCGCCAGCAGTTTCTTGACCTTCTCCGGATCGAGGGGCTGGAGCTTCGCCCCGACCGTGTGGGCCAGCCACAGGATCTTGGCCGTGTGCTCGACCATGTCGAGCTTCTTGTACGCGTCGAGCAGATTCGTCCCCATGGTGACCGAGCCGTGGTTCTTCATGACCACCGTGTCGGAGCAGCGCACGATCGCGCGGATCGACTCGGGCAGCTCCTGCGTGCCCGGCGTGCCGAAGGGCGCGGTGGGGATCCCGCCGATGGTCACGATGATCTCGGGGATGAAGGGCTGCTGCAGGTCGATGCCCGCGATGGTCATCGCCACGGCGTGGGGCGGATGGGCGTGCACGACGGCCTTCATCTCCGGCCGCTCCTCGTAGACGACGAGGTGGATCGCCTTTTCCGTCGAGGCCTTGGGCCCGCCGTCCACGACGTTGCCGCGCATGTCGATGCGGGCGATGTGCGAGAGCTCGAGGAAGCCTTTCATCGCGCCGGCGGGCGTGATCAGGATCGTGCCGTCGGACATGCGCGCCGAGAGATTGCCGTCCGCGCCGACGATGTAGCCGCGCGAGTAGGCGAGCTTGCCGATCTCGCAGATTCCGCGGCGCAGGCGCAGCTCTTCGTCGGACCAGCCGCGCGCCTGGGCCATGGCCTGGGCCAGATCGCTCACGGCGCCACCAGTTTGATGCGCGGCGAGCGGTGGTCGTAGCGGCCGCGCTCGCTCTCGACGTAGTCGACCACGCCGACGATCAGCGTTTTCACCGCGGCGGTCGGATTGCCGAGCACGCCGCGCGCGCTGTTGCCTTCGTCGACGACCAGCACGCGATCGCCGACTCCGGCGCCGGCGCGGTCGAGGGCGATGCGCGTCTTTCCCGTGCGCTTGCCGTCGGGCGTGATCGGCCGCACGAGCAGCAGCTTCTCGCCGTCGAGCACCTTGATCTGCACCGGCGCGACCACCGTGCCCAGGACTTCGGCGAGGAACATCAGCTCACCCTGGCCTTGCGGCCGATGATCGCGCCCTTGGATTCGACCTGCTCGACGAAGCCGACGATCGCGGCATCGACCGGGACGAAGGTCGTCGGGCAGGCGAGGGCGGCTTCGCGGCCGTCGACGAACATCACCAGGTCGCCGGGGCCGGTGGAAACCACCGCGCAAGCGACGAGCTGCTCGCCCATGGTCTTGCCGTCCTCGTCGAGCGGCTGGATCCACTGCAAGGCGATGCCGTCGAGCCCGGGGTAGCGCTGTGTGGTGACCACCCGGCCGGTGACGCGCGCGAGGTACATCTCAGGCCCACTTCTCGTAGACGTTGTCGCCGCCGAGATCCCAGGAATCGACCACGGCCATCACCACCGCGTCGCAGGGCCGGCCTTCGGTCAAGGTCGTCTGGCGCGCGCTCGAGCCGGTGGCGTAGAGCACCATGTCGCCCTGGCCGGCCTGCACGGAATCGACGGCGACGACGTACTGGTCGAGCGGCTTGTTCTGCTGGTTGTGCACCTGCACGACCAGCAGGGTGCGGCCCTCGAGCTTCTCGTCCTTTTGCGTGGCGACCACGCTCCCGACCACTTTCCCGATCAACATCGATGTTCCTTCAGGGTCTGTCCAGGTAGGTGCGCACGCTGTCGCGCTTCAAGAGACCGTCCAGAAAACGCTTGCGCAATTCAGCGTGGACGAATGTCGACATGTCTTCCCAACCGGGCGCGGGTCGGCGCAGGCCGGCCCACAACAAGCAGGAGCCGCCGTCGAGGCGCACGGGACCGACCAGCGCGGTGCCGTCGCTCGCCGGCTTGGCCAGGAACAGAGCGTCGCGCACCTCGACCGGGACGCGGTCGTCGCCGCGCGTGATCTCGCCGAGCATGCCACCTTTTTCGCCCGTGGCTTTTTCCTCGGAGCGCTCGCGCGCGAGCTTCTCGAAGTCCTTCACGGTCTTGATCTCCGACTTCATTTTCACCAGCTCGCGGTCGGCGGCGGCGAAATCGCGCGGGATCAACTGGTTGGGCAGAGGCGTCGCGCGCAGGAAAAGGATCCGCGCCTCGATCGCCTCGCCGTAGCGACCGTCGAAGTAATCGCGCTCCTTCGCATAGGTCGCGCGCAGGCCGGCGTCGCCCTGGGAGCGGTCGACCCACAGCGTGGCCAGGGCCGCGATCATGACGGCCGGGTCCTTGCGCAGGTAAGCGCCTTGCAGTCCCTGGGCGCCCATGGCCTGGTCGAAGCTCAGGCCGCGGTGCGTCGGATCGCTCTCGAACTTCACGCGGCGGCGGGCGAGCTCGGCGTCGACGGCCTTGTCCACGGCCTCGGTCGAGAGGTCGGGCATGCGCGCGCGGATGCGCTTCTGCAGGATCAGCTGGAAACAGTCCTCGCGCACGTCCTCCGGCGGCAGGAGCACGTGCATGTGCTCGAGCAGGTCCTTGACCTTGATCTCGAGGCCGCTGCAGCGCGCCGCGACCCCGTCCGGCCAGGGCGGCGGCGGCAGCTCGGCGCCGCGCTCGGTCAGCACCTGGGAGAGCCACATCTCCTGCTTCTCCGCGTTGATCTTTTCGCCCGGCGGCAGGCCGAGGGCGCGTCCCGTCAAGGTCTCCTGGATCAGGGCCAGGCCGAGGGTCTCGCGGAACACGTCGAGGGCCACTCCGCTCTCGTCGAGGTACTCGCGCAGGTTCTTCGCCGCACCCGAGGCGACGATCTCCGTTTCGATCTCCTTGCTGCGCTCGTCGATCTGCTTCTCGGTGATCACCAGCTTGCTCTCCTTGGCAAGCAGGGCGAGCACCTTGGTGTTGAGCAGGTGCTTGAGCGTGTCGCGGCCGACCGGTCCCATCGCACGCCTGCCGATCAGGAGCTCGTCGAACTCCGCCATGGTGATGACGGTGTCGTCGGCGCGCGCCGCTTCGTCCTTGCCCAGGGGGGCCAGCTCCACGGGCTTGGCCGCCGCCGGACGGGCCGGCGCCTTGGGATCGGGGGCGGCCGGCACAGCCTGGAGCGCCAGGATCACCATCCATGCGAACGCGTACATCAACACCTCGAGCTAGCCGCTTCCTGGGATCGTCACGCGCGTGACGAAAGGGGCGCAGGATACTCCAAGGCCGGGCGGGGAGCGACCCCGGCGCGTCCCTGCCGCCGATCAGGCTGCGCGCAGGATCGCAGGCCGGCCGGCGCGGATCGAGACGCGCACCAGGCCCTTCTCGCGCCGCTCCAACAGATGCTCGCACAAGAGGCTCTCGAGCTCGCGAGCCAGGGTGTGCTCGAGCTCGCGCGCGCCCTTGTCGACGCTGAAGCCCTCGCGCACCAACCAGCGCGGCACGGCGGAGGAGAAGGCGACCGAGTGGCCGCGCCGCTTGAGCCGCAGCGCGAGCTCGAAGACCAGGCGCTCGGCGATACGCGTTGCGTCGCCGCGATCGAGCTCGCGGAACAGGACGCGCCGGCCGATGCGTCCGAGGAATTCCGGCGTGAACTGGCGCGACAGGGAGCGCTCGACGATTTCCGACAGGGTTTGCGGGCCGAGCGTGGAGCCGGTGACGGCTTCGTCCTCCGTGCGCGGGCCGAAGCCCAGCTTGCGCGCCGCTTCCACCGCGTCGGCGGCGCCTGCATTCGAGGTCAGCACGATGAAGGCGCGCGTGAAATCGACGCGCTTGCCGCGTCCATCGGTCAGGTGTCCATCGTCGAGGACCTGCAGCAATAAATGGTGGAGCCGCGAATGGGCCTTTTCGATCTCGTCGAAGAGCACGACGCAGTCCGGCCGGCGCTTGAGCGCGTCGGTCAGGAATCCGCCCTGCTCGTGGCCGACGTAGCCCGGGGGCGCGCCCGACAGACGCGCCGATTCATGGCCCAGGGCGAACTCGGAGCAGTCGATGCGCACCAGCGCGTCCTTGTCGAAGAGCTCTTCGGCCATCGCGCGCGCGAGCTCGGTCTTGCCGGTTCCCGTGCGGCCGACGAACAGCGAGCAGCCGAGCGGACGGCGGTCATCGCTCAGACCAGCGGCCGCGCGCCGCACCGCCGCGACGACCTCGGCGATGGCCTTGGGTTGACCGACGACGCGCTCCGACAGGCGCTGCTCGAGTCCGCGCGAGCGGCGCAGCAAGTTGCGGCGCGCCGTTTCTCGCGACGGCACCTCGCTCTCCAGCGTGCGCGGCTCCAGCGCGGGATCGGATTCCTCGTCGCAGAGCCGGACGGTGTGGATGTCGAGCGAGGGGTTGACCTCGATGCACAATTGATAGAGCAGGTCCTCGGCCGCCGTCGAATCCTCGGGGCAGCGCCGCGCCAGCTCCGCGACCGGGTCGGGGCCGAATTCGGGGCAGCAGGTTTCCAGCACGAGCCGGCGGTAGCTCGCGCGGTCCAGGCCGGGCCGCGCGCGCAGGGGCGGGGCGCCGCGCTCCAGGAGCCGGATGCGCACGAAGGCATCGACGGGCAGCAGGTAGCGATGGACTGTTCGGCTCTGGTCGGGCTTCACGTCGCTCTCGAAGGAGTGGACCGGACGCGAGGGAATCGCGGCGGAGGAAGGGTCACCGGGACCCGGGCGCAGGGGAGCGGCCGGGCGAGTTTTCCCCTTCGGCTGGACCCCATCGCGAACTTGACCGGCGCTCGCGGGAAGCTCGACAGGCCTTGTGGCTCCCGCCGCCTCGGCGACTAGACTTCAACTATGCCTTCGAAGCCCGATCAGGAATTTTTGCTACAGCTCGCGCACCGCGGCCACCTGCCCGTCGACCTCGCGCGCTCGATTTTCGAAGAGCTGGCGAGCGGCGCCGACCTCGACGAGCTGCTCGAAGCGCGGGCGGGCCTGTCCGGCGACGAGATCGCGCGCCTGCGGCGCACCCGCGCGGGCGAGATCCCGGAAATCCCGGGCTACGAAATCCTGGGCAAGCTGGGCTCGGGCGGCACCGCCGACGTGTTCCGCGTGCGCGACCGGAAGAGCCAGCGCGTGCTGGCGCTCAAGGTCCTGCGGCCGGACATCGCGCGCAACGCGAAGACGCGCGCGGCTTTCATCACCGAAGCGCGGCTGCTCGAGAAGCTCTCGCATCCTGGACTGGTCGCCGGTCTCGGCGTCGCCAAGAGCGGAGACATGTACTTCTCGCGGATGGAGCTGATCGAGGGCAAGACCCTGCTCGAAGTGCTCGAGGCTGGCCAGGCCTTCGACGAGACCACGGCGCTGCGCATCGTGCTCGAGGTCGCGGAGGTGCTCTCGTATCTGACGACGCAGAACGTGATCCACCGCGACGTCAAGCCTGGCAACATCATGCTCTCGGGCAACGGCCGCACGAAAATGATCGACCTGGGATTCGCCGGCCGGCCCGACGAGGCGCCCAAGGACGAGGAGACGACTGTCGGCACGGTGCAGTACCTCTCGCCCGAGCAGGCGCGCGGGGGCGCGGCGGCGGACATGCGCGGCGACATCTACTCGCTCGGCGTCACCCTGTTCCACCTGGTGGTCGGCAGGCTGCCCTTCGAGTCCAGCGACAACCGCGAGGTCCTGCGCATGCAGGTGATGGAGTCCTTGAGCTCGCCGGAACTCAAGGGCCGCGGCCTCTCGCACCACCTCCATTACTTCATCGAGAAGATGATGGCCAAGAGTCTGGATGCGCGATACCAGTCCTGGGACGAGCTGATGAACGACATCCGCACCCAGATCCAGGGCCGCGACAGCCTGGACTTCGCCAAGGATTCGCGCCGTCCGCGCGGCGGGCCCGCGGCGGGACGTCGCTAGAACGAAATGCGCACGGGACAGGTCGTCGTCTGGAGCCTGCTGGCCACGAGCTTGACGGTCGGGAGCGGCGCGTGGCTCTACCAGCGCTCGTTGATGCGCCGCCAGCCCCATGCGGCCCTGCCCGCGCCGCCGCCGCCCGCCCCGCTGGAGGAACCAATCGAGCGACGCCCCGCGCCTGGCGGAATCCCCGCCGAGCCCGAGCTCGCCGAGTCCAGCGCAGCGGCGGCCCCCGGCGGCGTGCCGAGCGAGTGGGCCGAGAAGAACAAGGAAGCGATCCGCGCCCTGGAGCAGGGCGAGCAGGATCGCGCCATCGAGCTCTTCGAGGAATGCTGGAAGGCCTATCCGACGACGGCCGCCTTCACCAACAACCTCGCGGAAGCCCTGGCCCGCGCGGCGGTGGCCGAGCATGCGGTCCATCCGCAATGCAAGCTGTGCCGGGAACGTCTCGAGCGGGCGATCTCGCTGGTCCCCGAGCGGACGGATCTGGCTCAACTTCTGGAGCGCTGGAATCGCGAGCGCGACGTCGAAGGCAATTTCTGGAACGAGAGCTCGCTGCACTTCGAGCTCGCCTACGACGGTCAGCGCCGCGACCTCCTGTGGGGATCGACACGGCTGCTCAACGAGCTCGAGAAGGCCTACGCCGACCTCGGTCTCGAGTTCGGGTTCTACCCTGTCGAGAGCGGCAAGCCGAAGTTCCGCGTGGTCCTCTACGAGCGCGCGGGCTTCTCCCTGCTCACCGGCCTGGGCGACTGGGCGGGGGGAGCCTTCGACGGCACCGCGATCCGCATTCCGATCGGTGACCTCTCGGCGGAGGAATCGCGTTTGAAGCGCGTTTTCCGCCATGAGCTGTGCCACGCCTTCACGCGCCAGATGGGCGGTGACGCGGTGCCTGGTTGGCTGAACGAAGGCCTGGCGCAATGGCTCGAGCACGACAGCGAATCGCGCCGCGACGAGGAAGCGCAAGCTGCTCAGGCCTCACTCGCCGGTGTCGAGCCCATCGCCCTCGACGCGCTCACCGGCAGCCTCTCGACCTGGAAGGACGAAGCGGCGATCGCGCGCGCCTACCGCCAGTCCCTGGCCTTCACCGCCTACCTGTGGCGACAGCACGGACAACAGGCCGTCCTCGCGATGGTCGCCGGCTGCAAGGAAGGTCGCACTCCCGCCGCCAGCTTCGAGGCGCAAGCGAGGTTGCGCCTCGCCGACGCGTTTGCAGCCTGGGGTACCCGGTAAAGCACCGCCATCCTGAACATGCCCGATACCGGCGCAGGCGCGCCGGTATCGGGCATGTTCAGGATGGCGGTGCTTTACCGGGACTTAAATGAGTCGAGCGGCCGTGTCAGGATCACGGCCGCTCGGTTTGCCTTGGCTCGACGTCAGGATCGCCGGCCTTGGCCCATGGTGCGGACAGAAGTCACCTCCCGCTCCCACACTCTCCTAGTGTCCCTCTACAGATGTGTTTCGATTTCCGTCGCCGACCCCTTGGCGCTCTGCCTGTAGGACACGTAGAACGCCACCGTTTCGACCACCCACAACCCCAGTAGGATGAAGGCACTGATTGCCAGAATTCCCATGCGCGTGGCCTGCTCCGCTCGCAGTGTTTGGAAGGCGTTCCCTAAGGGATGATCGGTAGAAGATCCGTACTTCTGCCGATGGACATGGTTCTTAGACGACGAATCATGAAGAGTTTCTTCCCCCTTCTCAGTTCTGGTCTCGAAAACCTGAGTTCGACTGCCACCGACGGGATTCCAGGAGGTCGAACCCCTCGATGGAAGACCCTCTGGACATCGAGCGGAACGAAGCCGGCACGGAAAATCGTGGGGACGCGGCGCCTGCGCGCAGGCTGGTCAGGCTGAATTGGCGGGCGAAGGCTCTCGCTCAATTCACGACATCCGAGCTGGTCGAATTGATCGTCGCCAACCCGGCATTCAAGGCCGAGCTGCGGCACAAGGAGCTCGCCGAGTCGCGGCTCATTGGCCACTCGCGCGCGCCGACAATCGAGCTCTCGAGAGCTTTGCAGATTCCTTGGCGAGCGGCGCTGCGTCTCGCCTGTGCCTTCGAACTCGGGCGGCGCAGCGCAGACACGGCGCGCTTGATTCGCGCGCCGGTGCGCACTCCGCGCGACGCTTTCGAGCTCGTGCACGGCGCGCTGTCGGGACGCGAGCGGGAAACCGTGGTCGCCTTGTACCTCGACGGCCGCCATCGACTGCTGCAGCTCCATGAAGTCTCGGTCGGCACGGCGACGGCCTCGCTGATCCATCCGCGCGAAGTCTTCGGTCCGGCCCTGCGCTCGGGCGCTTGTGCCGTGGTGGTCGCGCACAACCATCCCAGCGGCGACCCCGAGCCCTCCGCGGAAGATCGCGGAGTCACCGAGCGACTGTTCGCGGCCGGAGAGCTGGTCGGCGTGCCCCTGCTCGATCACCTGGTCGTCGGCGGAGCGAACTTCGTCTCCTTGCGCGGCCGCGGCGCGTGGATCGCTCAGCCCGATCGGAGTCCGCGGGCGTAGCTGACCTGCACCAGCGTGCTGACCGCCGCCTCGACCGCTGTCTCGATGCGCAGGATGTGCGGCGCGAGCACGAGCGGAGTGGCGAAGTCCAGGCTGGCGAGCTCCTGATCGGTGAAGCCGCCCTCGGGCCCGGCGATCACCACGGTCGGCCCAGCGTCCTGGGCTTCGCTCCAATGAAGGAGGGTGCGCTCCGCGCCGGGACTGAGCAAGGCGCAGCGACGTCCCGCGAGCAATCCCCGCAGGTCTTCCGGCCGCGCGGTCGGATGGATCTTCGGCATCCACGAACGGCGCGACTGCTTGCAGGCCTCGAGGCAGGCACGCTCGAGTCGCGGGCCGCGGCTTTCCGCCGACTCGCGCTCGAAGCCTTGATTGCGGGCGCAATCCAGAGGGCGCAGGGCGGCGATTCCCAGTTGGGTGAGCCGCTCGAGCATCGCTTCCGCCCGCGCCCCCTTGGGCAGCGGCACCGCGACCTCGATCCAGCCGATCGGAGAGCCGGCCGAGCCCGGGGGTGGCTCGCGCAGCGGCTCGCCGTCGCGCTCGAACTCGAGCTTTCCGCGCACCGATTTGCGCAGGACCAGGGGATGCAGCCCGCCCTGACCATCGAGACCGAGGATCCGGTCACCGGGCTCGAGACGGATGACTTTCGCCGCATGGCGCTCCTCCTCGGGCCGCAGGCTGGGGCTCTCGGCCAGAGGATCGGCGAGGAAGAAGCGGCGGCGGTCCTGGGCGGGGTCCACGGCGTGAGTCTGCTCCGAGGCGCGCTCGCGGGGAAGTGAGCTCGTCTGCACAGTTGTCGCCACGTCGATGGGGGGTATCCTCTGCGGTCCTGCGCCTGGGTGCCCGCCACCGCGGTAACCGCGGCGAGCCCTTCGGGTACCTCCCAGACCGGTCCGCTCCGAGCCCGCGCCCGACGCGCAGGCGCTTTCTCCTCATCGAACACCTGCTCGGACGTCCCTTCGAATGACCCATCGCTTCGCGCTCCGCTTCGAAGAGGGAGAGCGGCGGGGTGAGATCGTGGCGCTGACCGGCGCGACGACGACCTTCGGCCGCAAACCTGGCAACAGCGTCCAGATGCTCGACCCGTCTGTCTCCGGCAAGCACGCCGAGCTGGTGGTCGATGAGCGCGGCGTGCTGCTGCGCGACCTGGGCTCGACCAACGGCACCCGCGTCAACGGCGAGCGCATTTCCGAGAAACGCCTCTCCGGTGGCGATCGCGTCATGTTGGGCAGCGTCGACCTGGTCTTCGTCGATGGCGAGCAGGCCAAGCCGGCCCAAGGCGCGGACGACATCGGACTCGAGCTCGAGGCCGACCACGTCGCCCCGGCTCCGGCGGCCCGCGTGCCTTCGGCGATGGAAATGACCTCCGTGGTCCGGGCGCTGCAGACGCCCTCGGCGGATGTCGGCGACACGGTCCACTCCATCGGCGCGGAGAAGCTCGCGAGGTCGCGCCAGGAGAAGGTCTTCGTCTTCGCGGTGATCGGTCTGGCGGTGCTCGCCGCCGGCGCAGGCGCCGCCTGGTGGTTCACCCGCGGCCAGTCGACGGAGGGCGGGCCGAAGAAATTGATCCAGGCCGTGACCCAGGTGCCGGGCAATCTGCTCGCCGCTGGCTACTCCTTCGAGGGCTCGGAGTTGCCGAGCGGCTGGGAGAACTCGAGCACGGCGAGCGCTGCCTTCGAGACCGACCGCGGCGCGCGCGTCAGCGGCACCCAGGGAATTTCCGCCGATCTAGGCGCAGCGGGGAACGCGCTCCTGACTTCGGAATCCGTTCCGGTGGGAAAAACCGTCCAGCTCGACTGCGCCATCGGAGCGCGCGGCCCGGTCGAGGTGCGCCCCGGCCTGCGCTTCGAATCGAGCACCGGCGGCTACCTGCCCGTCCTGGCCTGGGGAGCGTCGATCTTCGACGATCCGAACTCCGAGAGTGCTGCGCCCAAGCCGCTGACCCTCAAAGTTTCAGCGCCGCCCTGCTACGACCGCGTGCGAGCGGTGTTCGCCGCGCGCACCACGGCCGAAGGCGGGAAGGCATTGATCGACGACGTGGCGCTCCTGGCCACCGGCGACAGCACCATGGATTCGGTCAAGCACGACGACATCGAGCTGGTCCTGCTCGGCGAACCGCGCAGCACGGCCGTGCTGTTCAAGATCGATCACCCGCTGCTCAGCGCGGTTCATTTCAGCGCGCCCAACGGCAGCGAAATACCGCTCGCCGCCGAAACGGATCCCTTGGGCATGCGCGTCAGCTCCAAGCGACCCGCCGCGAAATTCGAGCTTTCAGCGGAAGCCTCGACCGCCGGTGGGGGAGTCGCGACCACGGGACCCGAGGGTCTCAAGACGCACCAGGTGCAATTCGAGCGCGCAGGAGTCGACTCCGTGCTGCTCGGCGCGGGCCGCGAGCTGGTGCGCGTGCGCTTTGACCCGCCGGTCACCGTGCGCGGCCATCCCGACGCGGGCGCCAACGGCGCGAGCTTTTCCCTGGAGGCTCTCGGCGCTTCGAGCGCCCTGATCCAGGTCACGTTCAACGAGGAACGGGTCTCCGCCGAGAGTCTGGCGCGCGACGCGCGCGCCTCCGAGGCCGCCGGGAAACCGGCCGAGGTGATCCAGACCTGGAGCCGATTGATCAACGAGCATCCGATCGACGCGGCGCTGATCGCGGAAGCGGAAGCCGGCCGCGCCAAGGCTTTGTCGCGCGGACTGGAAGCTCTCGCCGCGGTGCGCGCCGACGTCGAGCGCGCGCGCTTCTTCCGCCTGCTCGATCTGTTCCGCGAGTGCCGCGACAAGTCCTTGAAGACCGCCGAGGCCTACGCCGGGAGCGAGGTCGAAGCCAGCGCGCGCGCCCTCGCCGCGAGCGTCGACCAGGACATCGAGCTGCTCGCCCACGATCTCGATCAGATCGAAGCGGTGCGCCTCGCTCGCATCCACGCCGCTCTGCAAGCGACCAAGCAGAACCGCCTCGCGGACAAGGTCGCCGCGGAATTGAAATCGCGCTTCCAGGTCAACGACCCCGCCGCTCTGTTGAAGGCGGATCCCGCTTCGAACGCATCGCCCAAGACGGGAGATCAACGCTAGATGGCTCGCACGGTCACAGGCGTCGACATCGGCACGCGCTCGAACAAGTTCCTGCGCGGGTCCTACAAGGGCAACACGTTCCACGTGAACGCCTTCTCCTACGTCCAGCATCCGCCGTCGGATCTCGCCGGCGCCTGGGCGGCGGGCGAGCCGGACTTCAAGCCGGAGACCGCGCGCGTCGGCGTCACCGGCCGCGACGTCAACCTGCGCTACACGCGCGTGCCCCAGGTTCCCGACTGGCAGCTCAAGAAATTGATGCGCTTCGAGGTCGAGGAGATCGGCGGTCAATCCGGCGCGGAAGTGGCGAGCGATTTCAACGTGCTGCCGGCCCAGGCGGAGAACGAGGGCGAGGACGTCGTGCTGCTGGCGATGGCGCGCGAGAGCCTCCTGGAGACCCACGCTCAGGGTCTGGCTGCCGCGGGCGGAGCCCTCGACGCCTTCTCGCCCAATGCGCTCGCCTTGTACAACGCCTGGCTGCGCTACGGCGTGATCGAGGACGACACGATCCTGCTCGCGAACATCGGGCATGAGAATCTCGACGTGATCCTGGTGCGCGGCGCCGATCTCTTGTTCGCGCGCAACTTGAGCGGCGGCTCGAAGCTCTTCGACGACGCCCTCGCCGAGCGCTTCGGCGTGTCCGCGGCCAAGGCCGAGGAGCTCAAGCGCAAGATCGTCGACTTGACGCCCGGCGCGCGAGCGGCGGATGCCACGGCGGAAAAGGCCACGCGCGCGGCGTCGGCGCCCGCGGGCGCGATCCTCTCGCTGTTGCAGTCGACGGTCATGTTCTGCAAGAGCCAGGTCAAGCTCACGAGCTTGCGCGTCGACCGCGTGCTCCTGTGCGGCGGCGGAGCGGCGCTCAAGGGCCTGCCGAAATTCCTTTCCAACGGGATGAACGTGCCGGTCGAGCTCTTCGACCCCTTCCGCGTCGTGGAGACCGGCGGGCTCGATCCCGAGGCGCGCGCGCTGCTCGAGGATCACCGCTCCGAAGCCGTGATCGCGCTCGGCCTGGCGACCATGGCCTCCGATCCCGACGCCTACTCGGTCGAGATCCTGCCCTCGGCCCTGCGCAAGCGGCGCGAGTTCGTCGGCGGCACCCTGTGGTCCTTCGTCGCGGCGGCGGTCGCGGTCGCCTACCTTGGCTGGTACGGATTCACGACCCACGCGAAGCTCAGCACCACGCGCACCGAGGTCAGCGGATTGGAGACGCGCGTCAAGCGCGCCAAGGCGGTCGACACCGAAGCGAAGGAGTTGATCGCGAACAACGAGAAGCTCTCCGCCGAGGCCTTCCGTCTGCAAGCCGTCGCCGGCAATGGCGAGCAGCTCGCGCGCAGCCTGTGGGCCGCCACCGAATCGATCCCGAAGGAATTCTCCTTCAAGGGCCTCTCGACCGACTGGCGCTTCAACGACCTCCTGCGCGTCGCGCGCGGCGAGGATCGGCCGATCCTGCACGTCGACGGCATCTCGCGCGAGGGCACGGCTTCACCGGCGCAACTGTTCCAGGCCTTGATCGCGGGAATCACGCAGCGCCTGCCGGCGGAGTTGGCGATGATCGCGAACCCCAGCCCGGACTTCGCCAAGTTCACGATCGACTTGACCGTCTTCGCTCCGCCTCCGCCACCTGCCGCCGCGAGGACCGAGGAGGCGAAGAACTGATGGATCTCAACGATTTCTGGCAGGAGAACAAACGCTACGTCATGAGCGTCGCTGGCGGCGTGCTCGTGTTCTTCACGGGCGTGCTCCTGATCAACAACATCTTCGGATCGGAGCTGACCGAGCAGGAGGCCAAGCGCATCAAGGCCAACGGGACGCTCAACGGCGCGCTCTACACGCAGTCGGACCTGGACCTGCTCCGCGCCGAGAATCAGAAGCTGGTCGCAGCCCACGACGTCCTGGTCAAGGCCGCGGTGTTCGAGCCGCGGCCGGGGTTCGCGCCGAGCACGGGCTCGATGGCGAGTCGTTACTTCGAAGTCGTCGCGGCGACGCGCGACGAGCTGCTGCCCGCGGCGGGGCGCGTCGGCGTTCCTGTGCCCGAGAATCTGGGGCTGCCGGCCCTGGCTCCGAACAAGGACGAGCAGATCGCGCGCACTCTCGAGGGCCTGGACATCATCGACAGGACGCTGCGCCTGGGCTTCGAAGCCGGCATCGGCCGCGTCGAGGACATCGACATCAAGCTCGACGTGCGCCTGGTGTCGGGAAAGACGCTGGAAGGCCTGGAGAAGACGCTGGTCACCATGAAGATGCGCGGCACGGCGCTGTCCTTGACACGCCTGGTGTTGATGCTGCAGAGCTCGCCCCAGTCGCGCGTCGGGGTTCTCGAGAAGGCCGAATTCGTCGCCGGTGGGCCGCGCGTGGACGACGCGCGCCTGGAGCTGACCCTCGCGGCCGTGCGGCTGCACGAAGCGAAGCCGGTCGAGCCGCCGAAGGGGAAAAAGAAGTGAGTTTGCGCAAGGAACCCGTGGTGCTGGTCGCGACGGTGATCGTTGTCGGGCTGCTCGTCTGGTCGTCGCTCGAGGACAAGCCGCGCACCACGCGCGCCAAGGGCGCCGCCAACCCCGACCTGGTCGTGCAGCGCGTTCCCGACGTCGCACTCGTGACTCCGGTTCAGCGCGATCTCGGACGGCTCACGCGCGATCTCTTCTCGCCTCCGAGCGACACCCATCCCCTGCCCCCGCTCGACATCGATCCGCCGCCGCTCGCGCCGCTGTCAGCGGTGTTTCCGCCGCCGATGCCGGGCCCGGCGCCCGCGCAGTACGGAATCCTGCTGCGCGCCGACGCCACGCCGACCGCGGTCGCGGGGCTGTTCGCGACCGATCTGGCGAGCGCGGCGGAGCTCGCCGGCGGCGAGGAGCTGAGCGGCGCGAGTCCTGGGAGTTCCGCGAGTGCCCTGGCGGCCTTGGGCTACGTGAACGGGGGCAAGCCCGCGGCGCAAGCGCCCGAGGATGCGCTCAACGCCGAGCAGCGCGCCGCGCAGGTCGCGGGCTACAAGCGGCTGTACGACTGGCTGCGCCTCGACAACGGCCCGATCCGCTACACCCAGATCCGCAACAAGGACAAGTTCGCGCTCAAGGCTCGCAAGGACGATCCGCTGGTGTTCGTCGAGATCGATCCCGTGACGGGATTGCTGATGAACTCGGGCATGGTCGTTACGGCCGAGCGCCCGCGCGTCAACGAGTTCCACTTCGCCGACACCGTGGCCAATCGGATTTCCGAGCGCCAGCGCGAGTTCGGCGAGACCGTCACGCCCGGGCAGTACGGCAGCGTCATGGCCTTCGCCGACGAATGCGTCGCCAGCCGCAACGAGTCGAGCGAGGCCCTCGACATCGCGATCGCGATGTACAAGCTCGCCGATTCGGTCTCGCCCAAGGATCCGGCGCCCAAGCTCGGACTCGCGCGCTGCTACGAATTGAAATTCGACTTCGAAGCGGCGTACGCGCAGCTCGAAGCCCTGCTCAAGGAGTACGAGCACTCGCCCGAGGTGAAAGTGCGCATGGGCCAGCTCGAAGCGCGGCTGCGCCTGTTCGACAGCGCCGAGCAGCGCTTCGTCGAGGCCTTGCGCGGCGTTCGCCAGAGCTTCGAAGGCCAATGGGCCTACGGCCGCTACCTGCTCGATCGCAATCGCGCGGGCGAAGCCCTCGAGCACCTCGAGCTCGCGCACAAGTTCGAGCCGCCGGCGGAGCGACAGACCCAGCGTCTCGACAGCCGCCTCGATCTCGCCGCGGCGCGCCTGGCCAACGGGAAGCTCGACGGCGGCGAGGGCGCGAGCGGCATGTACGACTCGGCGCTTTCGATCGAAGCCCGCGACAGCCGCGCTCTCGGGGGCAAGCTGGCCGTCCTGGTCGTCAAGCGCGCGCCGACGGAAACGGCGCTGGTGCTCGGCCGCGACCAGGCCGGCTTCGAGATGCTGCTCGCCGAGGGTCTCGCGAAGATCCAGGCCAAGAAATGGACCGAGGCGCGCGACACGCTGCTCGCCGCCGCGGATGCCGATCCGCTGCGCGCCTACGCGGCCTGGCGCGCCCTTTCGTGGCTCGCGGAGGTGACCGGCTATCCGGCGGAGGCGATGCGCTACGTCGATCTCGCCCTCGAGGCGGCGCCCGACGACGCATGGTCGCTGTACCAGCGCGGACGTCTGCTCTTCCAGCGCGACGACCCCGAGGGTGCCCAGCGCGATTTCAAGGCTGCGCTCGATCGCGAGCTGGCCTTCACCGACGCGATCGCCAGCCTGGCCGAGATCGCCGCGCTCGCGGGAAGGGAGACCGATGCCGAGATGTACTTCGGCCGTGCGCTGGAGCTCGATCACTCGCGCGCCGAATTGCTCGCGCGCCGCGGCTACAACCTGCTCGGGCTCAACGACTCCGGCCGCGCCGAGACCTGCTTCAAGGCCGCGAAGGCCCTCGACGACAACGAGCCCGCGGCGCAGGCAGGACTCGCCTGGTGCGCGTACCGGCGCAACGATTCGGACAGCGCGAAGGTCGAGTTCCGCAAGCTCGACGACGCGCGCCGCTCGAAGCCGGAGACGGACGCCTGGCGGGTCTTCGCGCAGCAACAGATCAAGCGCATCGCCGACCACATCGCGAAGGAAGCCTGGGAGGAGAACTTCGACCGCGGCACGCGCCAGTTGAACGGCTGGGACTACGACGAAGCGGCCGGACCGATCTTCACCCTGGTCGACAACACCATGGTCCTGAAGGGCGTGGTCAATCAGAGCCAGGGACGCTCGCGCATGAAGCGCAGCTACCCGGCCAACGATTTCATCTCGATCGAGATGGACGTGACGGTCAAGGCGATCACGAAGGCTCGCGTCGGCGTGTTCGTCTCGAAGGAGCGGAAACGGGGCGACCAGTTCGAAGCCACCAACCAGATCACCGTCGAGCGCCATCCCGAAGGCGGGCTGCAGGTCCTGCTGGAAGACCGCGCGACCTC
This sequence comes from Planctomycetota bacterium, assembly GCA_035490315.1. GTDB lineage: Bacteria > Planctomycetota > UBA1135 > UBA1135 > JADJQU01. The sequence continues at coordinate 23,842 of DATHET010000075.1, read as the reverse complement.
CGAGCAGGAGCGAACCGACATCGCGCCGGTCGGCGGCGTGCCCTGGTGGCCGGAGGACAAGCCCGTGCGCCTGCGCATCGAGCGCCTCGGCGAGGGCTCGGACTCGACCGGCCGCATCAGCGTCGATGGAATTCCGGTCGAGAGCGGCTTCCCGATGCGCGCGATCGTGAGCAGCGGCGAGGTCAACGTCGGGATTTTCGCGATCGGCGACACGGGAACCCAGGTCGACCTGGTCATCGACAACGTCCAGGTGGTCCGACGCCACGCGACGCGCTGAACGCGCTTGCGCGGGAGCACAACCATGCAGAGCAATCCAAGCCTTCGACGGATTCGCGCGGGGTTCACCCTGATCGAGATGCTCGCCGTCCTGCTGATCCTCTCGATCCTGACCTACTTCCTGGTGGTCAATCTCAAGGGAGCCACGGAGGCGGTCGGCACCGGGAACGCGAGGGCGCTCCTGTCGCAGATGTCGGCAATGATCGCGCAACAGTCCGACGACAACGGCGATTTTCCGCCTTCCCAGCTGGCTGCGGACCTCGGCGCGTCCAACACGCTCAACGTCGGCAGCGAGTGCCTGTACCTCGCGCTGTGCGCCGAGGGAGCGCCGGGCTACGGCAAGCTCGATCGCGAGAAGGATCTGTGCAACACCGACCGCGACTCGCTGAGCAAGCGGCCCAAGGGATTCGAGAAACAGGATCTCTACGAGTTGGCGGATCCCTGGGGCAACCCGATCGTGTACATCCACCACCGCGATTACGAGCGCGAGTTCCAGGTGGTGTGCCTCGACACGCAGACCGGCGAGGAGACCCAGTACACCGTGCGCGCGAAGAAGAACCCGGCGACGGGCCGCTTCCAGGAGCCGCAGGGGTTCCAGCTCCTGTCCGCCGGCGGCGACGGCATTTTCGGCGGCGAGAGCGAAGACGACCTGGCGAACTTCACGATCAAGAAGTGATGCAGTGAAGCACGAGCTCCATCGCGGTCGTTCAAGCGGCTTCACGCTGATCGAATTGGTCGTCGTGATGGGTCTGCTCGCGATGTTGTTCGGCATGGGAATGGGCATGCTGACCTCCTTGAATCCCGGCAAGCGCGCCGCCCTCGGCCTGGTGTCGAGCCTGGTGCGCTCGGCGCGCAACAACGCGGTCGCGCGCCTCGCTCCCGCGCGCGTGCGGCTCGATCCGGCGACGGGCACGATCAGCGCGAACGGCATGGACGTGGTCGGCACCTGGCAGTTCGAGACCCTGGGAATCGAGGGCGTTTCGGGCTTCGACGGCTTGAGCGTCGGCGGCCAGATCATCGACGACGGGTTCCTCGGCAAGGCCTTGAGCTTCGCGGGCGAGCCCGCCGGCTCGCACGCGGAAATCCCGCTGCACCAGAATCCGGGCTTCGATCTGCGCGAAGGCTTCCTGATGCAGTGCGCGGTCAAGCTCGAAAATCCTCGCGGCGGACGCCTGCTCGATTTCGGCTCGGTGGCGAGCCTCGAGTTCCGCAGCGACGGCTCGATCCGCGCCTGGTTCAAGCCCGAGATGGTCAGCGCCAGCGGCGTGGTCTCCGGCGGCGGCCTGGTCGCGGCCGACAGCCCGTCGGGCGTGTGGTCCACGGGGAACTGGATGCGCGTCGAGATCGCCTACGACCGCCGGCTCCTGCGCCTGTCGCTCGACGGGATGGAAATCGCGCGAGCGGCCGCCGACGGTCCGGTGTGGTCGCTGCAAGGGCCGCTGACCATCGGCGACGCGCGCACGCCCTTCCCCGGCGCGATCGACGCGCTTTCGATCCTGGCCGTGGTCGACACGCTCCACGCGACGCTGCCCACGACCGTGAGCTTCGCGCCGGACGTTCCGCGCGAGATCGTGTTTTCCGCCGACGGCGCCCTCGATCGCGAGGTCCATGCCGGCCCGATCTCGATCGGCTTGGAATACGAGGACGGCTCGAAGGATCGCGTGCGGGTCAACGTCTACGGGACGGTCGAATGAAGCCGAAAAATTGCATCGAGACAAGAGACGGATCGCGCCGCGGCTTCGCGGTGCTGAGCGTGCTCTTCGTGCTGATCGCCTTGCTGGTCCTGTGCGCGCCCTTCCTGATGACGGCGCGCAGCGCGAACCGACATTCCACCCAGCTCTCCGACGAAGTGCAGAAGCGCCTGGGCCTGGACTCCGGCGTGAAGCACGCGCGGGCCCAGCTCGGCTTCTCGCACCCGGCAACCGACGCCACGCCCTACTTCGACGACGCCGAGGAGCTCTCGGTCCAGACCACGCTCGACCCGAAGTTCTGGGACAACCACGATCCGCGCAGCGTCATGTGGGACGTCGAAGCGTCCGACGTCGCGGGCCGCATCGACGTCGGCAGCGCGCCGCCGCAGATGTTCGCCAACCTCGTCGGCGGTGTGACGCGGCTTTCCGAGGCGCTGAAGGCCAAGGACAAGGTGCTCAAGGTCATGAGCACGTCCGGGTTCGAGGCCGAGGGCTACCTGTGGGTCGGCTCGGAGCTCGTGCGCTACACCGCGCAAGGCGACGGGGAGTTCTCTGGCCTGACGCGCGGCTTGACCGCCAACGTCGACAAGGACGGCAACTGGACCGGCTGCGGGCCGAGCCCGGCCCTCGATCAGCCCTTGAACACGGCGGTGATCGACCAGCGCGCCTTCGCGATCCCGCTGTGGCGCATCGCCAACGCCGCCAAGGGATTGCGCACCTTCGATGCGATCGAGCAGGTGCGCGACGCCGCGCCCCTGGCCCTGAGCGGCTTCGGCGCCGATCTCGTCACCGAGCTCGATCGGCGCACCTCGGTCTACGGCGGCGTGCGCGGCGGGCCTTTGTGGCAGCGCGCGGTGCGCATCACCAACAGTCTGCGCTCCAACCAGGATTGCGTGGTGCGCGTCAGCGAGCGGCGCAATTTCAATCCGGGCACGACGGTCATGATCAGCGACGGGCGCACGATCGAGTTCGGGATGGTGATCGACATCCCCGACAGCGACGGGCTGCGGCTCGCCAATCCCGTGCGCATGGAGTACCTGGGCTACCGCGCGACGATCGCGCCCCTCGCGCGCCGGCCGGTGAACATCAATGTCGCGCCCCTCGAGGTGCTGCATGCCCTGTTCCTGAACCTGCAGCTGCGCCAGCACTCCAACCGCGTGACGCGCGACGAGGCCGCCAAGCTCGCGGCCCTGGTGATCGAATCGCGGCCCTTCACCGGCCACGAGGATTTTCTGCGCCGCATCGTCCTGCCCGCGGCGGGCGTCGAGCTCCTGGCTCAGAATGCGCCGGTCAAGCCCGCGCTGCTCGCGCCAGGCAGCGCGCCCGTGATCGACGTCGACGACGCCATCGCGGTGTACGCCAACGCGCTCAACGCCAACGATGAGCGCCTGGCCTACTCGACCATGCCCTTCTCCTTCGTCTCGCGTGACGTGTACTCGATCCACGCGCGCGCGGCGGTCAACGCGCCTTCGGGAGCCCAGCGCTCCATGGGCGTGCGCGAGGAAGTCGCGTTGATCGTGCCGCAGGAAGACCTGATGACGATGTGGGCGCGCCAGGACGACTTCGAGGAAGCGCTGCGACTGACCTCGGACGCGCCCTACTGGTGCACGGGTCCCAACGCGACCTCGCGCTTCGACGGTCCGTCAGTGCCGCCTTCGCGCCTGTTCGCCCACTGGGGCACGTGGAAGGACCAGCCCTTCGTTCCCGGCCGCACGGCGGTGTCCGCCGACGAGGTTCCCAACCCGCAGCACGTCTTCGGCTCGCGCGACGACACCGCCTGGAGCCAGCTGATGCCCGCGCGCGTCGAGGAGAACACGTCGACGAAGGATCGCATGCTGCACTTCGACAACGAGACGCGCGATCTCGAGGGCCGCTACCTGCCCGACGAAGCGATCAGCTACGTGCCCGAGGACAAGAAGCTGCAATGGGCCCCGGCGGCGGGCGGATTGGCGAAGGGCCTGACCACCTCGGGCTGGATCAAGCCGCGGGTGACCGGCGACGGGACGTTCCTCGACTTCGGAACGGGCGCGCTCGACACCGATCGCATCTGGCTCGGCATCGAAGGACCCGACCTCGTGCTGCGCGTGATCGACGGGCCGGGCGATCACCCGCTCAGCGCCCTGCGCGAGCGCGGCGAGGCGCGCTTCGCCATCGCGCCTGGCACCGGACCCGGGCTCGCGGCGGATACCTGGAGTCACGTCGACATCGACGTGCGCGGCAACCGGCCCGATCAGATCTCGCTGGCGATCGACGGCCGCACCTTCGGCGTGCGCACGCCGGGCATGTCGCGCCTGTCGTCGACTTTTGGCGCGGGCTCGATCGTCTTCACGCTGGAGAGCGGCGAGGGCTTCCCCGACCGCGGCGTGGTGCGCATCGGCAACGAGCTGGTCGAGTACGTGCGCAACACACCGACGAGCTTCGTCTCGAAGTTCGAAGCCACCGGTCCCCACGCGGGCTTCGGCGGCCGCCTCTCGCGCAATGCCTTCACCCTGACGACCACGGGGGGCATCGAGCCCGGCACCAATTCCGCCACGGGCGTCGTCAACGAGAACCACGCCCCGAGCACGCCGGTAGAGCTCTATGGATACAGTCGGCCGATCGCATCCAACGTGCCGTCGGGGGAAGGCGCGCTGGCCGAGGCCATCGGCCGATTCGCGGTCGGCTACGTGGTTGGCGTCGAGAAGAGCGGCGGAAACTTTCCCGGCGAGCCGATCAGCGTGTCGGCCCTGCCGACACCGCTCGGCCTGGGGATGGAGGGAGTCAATAGCCAGGTCAGCGGACTGAAGCTCTTCCCCGCGGATCCTTCGCCGATGACCACCCCGTTGATGATGTCGGCGTTCCAGAAGACGGGCGGTTATGCGCTGGTCATGCAGCTGGCTTTTCTCACATTCAATGGAGAGCAGGCGCCCGTGACCCTGACCAACTCGCCGCTGTTTGGATCCGAGGTGATCCACTACACGGGCTGGACCAACGACGTGCTGTTCATCAACCAGCGCGCGGCCCTGCCCAGCGAAGACAATGACACGCGGCCGCACGCTTTCATCGTCGACTGGCAAGTCACCCTCAATGGTGGGGAGGAGCCGGATCTGTACCTCGATCGGAAGATGTTCGTGTTGCCGATCTCGGTCAACGCGGGCGCCAATGCGATCAACTTCCTGCCTCCCCAGCCGACCTTGGGTTCGGAGTTCGCGCAGATCACCGAGCTCGGTGCCGCGGAGCTGACCGAGTGGGTGCGCTACGACCGCATCCTGCAGGGGCAGCTCGTTCGCTGCGATCCTGTTGCGCTCAAGCATTGTCGCGAACGCGTGATCGGTGCTCCGCGCGGCAATGGCGATCCGCCTCAGGGGCCAGGGGGGCCGACTCCAGGTCCGTCGATCTCGCCGCCGCAGTCGGGCGGCGGGGGAGCGATCAACGGGTTTTTCCTTTCGCCGTCGCCTCCGCCGGCGCAGCCCGCGCCGGCCCAGACTCCTTACGCGCCGTCGATGTGGTCGGCGTACCTGGGAACGGACGAGGACATCAATTGTCCGGTGACGCGCACAGCGCGCACGGCTTTGCAATTCCGCGGCGTGCTTGGAACTTATCCGCACGCCCACCAAGCGGGCACCAAGGTCCATCCCGTGTGGCGCGTGTACGACGGCGACGCCAACAGCGGCCAGCCGGGCCATGGCGACTACGCTTTCCTCATCGATGCTTTGCCGAGCGATCCGGGTTTCCCGCTGCAGGTGCACCGCGCTTACAGGCCGCGCCAATACATGGAGTGGTCCTGGATCGCTTCCCCGTCGGCTCCGCTGATCGCCACCAATGGACCGGCGGTCAACCCGGCCCCGCCCGAGTCGGGCTTCCCGACCAATTTCATCTACGTGGCGGCCAATGCAGCGATGCAGGCGCCGACGGCCGCGGGAACTTCGCAGACCAATGTCAGCGCCGCCGAGTCGCGCTTGCTCGCGCGTTTGACGCTGTTCCCTTCGGGCGAGCGGCCGCGCGATGCGAACCGGGTCGAGATCGGTCGCGCCCTCGACGGCTCTGGAGTTCCTTCGGCGGTGATCGACGAGATCGCATTCGGCGCTCCGCACTTCGGCGAGGGCACGCAGCACGCTGAGGCGCTCCAGGGCGCGCAGATGGTGCTGATCCAATCCTTCGGCGTCGGTGCGGCGGCCACGGAGGTCTTCCCGCAGATGGTTCGCGTCGCGCGCGGCCTGGTCGCGGACCCGAAGACCTTCCTGAGCGATCTGCCCAAGGACGCCGGCCTCTTGCGCATCGGCTCGGAGATCGTGTGCTACGACAACGTCGACGCGACCAACGGCCAGATCACGATCGCGAGCGGCGGCCGCGGGCTGCTCGGGACCACCGAGGAGGCCCACGAGATCGGCGAGCCGGTCACGTTCCTCGAGTCGCGCGTGGTGACCACCTTGTCGGGCGGGATCAGCGCGGGATCCTCGATCCTGGAGATCGAGGACGCGGCAGAATTTCCTTTCCAGGGCACGGTGCTGATCGGCGACGAGCTGATCCACTACACCCACCTGACCGGCAATCAGCTCCTGATGCCGCGCGGCTCCTCGGTCCCGGGTGCGATGGACGAGAACGGCAACGGACTTTTCCGCGGACGATTCGGCACGCTGGCCGCGGGCCACGGCGCCGCGGAGCCGGTGATCCTCTTCCCCTTCCGCTACTGGGATCGCTGGGCCGATCGCGCCGACGCGCCGGAGCTCGGCTACTTCGGACTTTCGATCGACCAGCCCAACGCCTTCTGGCGCGGCGTGTTCTTCCAGGCCGACGAGCCTCCGGGGACCAAGATCGAGGTGCTGCAGCGCTCGAATCCGCTGATGCCCTGGGACGCGGAGCCCGAAGTGGGCCTCGGCCAGGATCTGGCGGTGATCCAAGAAGGATTGAAGGACGGCGCCTCGCGGACGATCGGCGTGCAGCGCGACGGCTTGGAGTGGCGCGTCTACGTCCGCTACGCGCCCAACGCCTTCGATGCCGCGCAGGGACTTTCGCACGGCTGGAAACGCACGCCGCGCCTGACGCGCTTCGGTGTCGAGTACCTCGGCCCGAGCCTGACCTTGCGGAGAGTCGACGAATGATCCTCGCTCGCGATCGACGGAGCAGGGCGGCGAAGCGCGGCTTGACCATCATCGAGCTGGTGGTCGCCGTGGGCCTGCTCGCGCTCTTGATGGCCTCGGTGTTCGCCGTGATGCGCGGCTTCATCGGCGTGTGGGACAAGAGCGAATCGCGGCGCGCGCGGGTCGAAGAGTCGTCGGCGATCGGCGAGCTCCTGGCCAGGGACCTCGCGGCTGTCGATGGTGGTGGTCGCGGCGATTTCCTCGCGGAGTGGGTGCTTTTCGACACCAATGCCGACGACGCGGTCGACACCCTCTGGCCGCGGCTGCGCTTCGTGCGCCACGCCTCCGCGGCGGAGCTCGCACGCCTGCAAGCGCGCTCGACCGAGAAGCTTCCCGACCAGGGCCTGCTCGAGATCGTCTGGGTCGTGGTTCCCGCCTACAAGGGCAAGAAGGAAATCGATCGCTGGTCCGAGGGCCTGCTCCTGCGCGGCGAGCACATCGCGCAAGCGCGCGACGAAGCCAACGCCGTGCCGTCGGCGAATCGCGATCTTTCCTTCTTCGACACGCGCTTCTTTTCCAAGAGCGGCGAGCCGACTCCGGGCGTGCTCAACGAAGTCACCGGCGGTCTCTTGTGGTTCGGGTTCGAGTTCGCGACCCAGACGACCAGCCTCGGCGAGGGCTGGCACCTCGGCGATCAGCTCAGCGACGCCGCGACCTCGTGGGACGCGTGGCGCAAGGCGCGGCCGAACGCGACGGTGCACACCTGGAACGAACCCGGCGCCGGCATGCCCAAGGCGAAGAAACGCGCCCTGCTGCCGCGCCGCGTCCGACTCGAGCTCGAGTTCGAGCGGCCGCGCGAAGCCCAGCGCCGCACGCGGCTGGCCGAGGTGCTGCCGCTCGGCGCGAACACGATGCTCGTCGACGACGAGAAGCGCCTGCCGACCACGGCCGGCGCCTTCGTCAAGATCGACGGCGAGTGGATGAAGCTCTCCAGCGTCACCGGCCGCAGCGTCGCCGTGCAGCGCGGCATGCGCGGCACCCGCGCGGCGAACCACGAGCGGGGAGCGCGGGTCCATTTCGGCGAGACCTATCTGCGCGAAATCCCGATCCGACTTTCCCAGGAGGACTGGGACCTGTGAAGCCGGCTCGCAGATCCGCTAACGCCCGCGGCGGCTTCACGATCGTCGAGGTCGTGATCGCGATGGGCCTGTTCCTGCTCGGCATGAGCTGCGTGCTCGGCCTGCTCGCTTTCGGCGCCGCCTTGACGCGCACGGCTTCGCTGCGCAGCGAAGGCGCCTCGGCGATCGAGGCCGTGATCGCCGACCTCGAGGAGCACATGTTCCCGCTCGTGGTCGCAGGCGACCGGGTCACGGTCGGCTCCCCGGTCGACATCGAGGCCAGGGCGCTTCCAGGCCGCGAGGACGTGACCTATTCGGCTCGGGCGAGCGCGGATCCCTCGCAGAAGGACTATCCTGGCGGGCCGCTGGAATACCGCATCGACGTGACGGTGGCGTGGAAGAGCGGCGGGGAAAGCAAGCAGAAGAAATTCACGACGCTGTGCGTGCGCGAGATCCCTTTCTCGGAGCGCCTGCGGCGTCAGTTCGTGGAGCAGAAATGATGAAACCGATTCGATCGATTCCGGCCGCCGTGGTCTTCGCGTTGAGCCTCGCTTTCGCCGCCCCGGCACCTGCCCAGGACTCCGAGGGCGAGACCGCGCCGATCACCGAGGTGATGCTGCTCAAGCTGGTCGACGGCTCCTCGCTGTGGGGCCGCATCACGGGCCACGACAGCGAGCGCGTTGCTTTCCAACGCCTGGACAACGGCGGCGTGGTGCGCCTGCCCTGGAAGCAGCTCGAGCCGAAGCAGTCCGGCGAGCTGCTGGAGGAATTCGGCTACGTCGACCACTCGGGCGAGGAGCTGACGGTCGAGGTCGATCGTCTGATGCTCGACGACGGCACGGAAATCATCGGCCGCATCGTCAGCCGCACCGAGGAGGAGATCTACGTGAAGACGGCGGATCGTCTCGTGCCGGTGCCGAAGAAGCGCATCAGCGGCGCGGTGACCAGCGTGGTCGTGCCGGCCCTCGACGTGTACACGCGCGAGGAGCTGTACCGCGCCGAGGCCGAGAAGCTCGATGCCCAGTCCGCGCAGAGCCAGTTCGACCTGGCCAAGTTCTGCGAGCGCATCTACGACTTCACCCGCGCGCTCGAGCACTACAAGGAAGCCCTGAGGCTCGATCCCAAGCTCGATGGAGTCAAGCCGAACATCGATCGCGTCCAGCTCAAGGCCGCGAATCAGGTCCAGCTCGATTTCCTGTATCAGGTCGACTCGAAGCGCGCTCGCGGCCAGTTCGACGCGGCGCTGAAGGACCTCGAGATCTTTCTCCAGAAGTGGCCGGACTCGAACCTGCGCGCTGAAGTCGACCGCAAGAAGAAGCAGGTCGAGAAGGCCAGGCTGCAGACCATGCGCGAGATGGTCGTGCAGCAGTGGTACAAGTGGTCCGAGCGCCTGACCACCCAGCAGGCGCGTCTCGAGGGCGCGACGCTGGAGGCCGGGCTCAACTACGCGACGGAGAAGCTCAAGGACGACGTGCTCTCCGCGGTGACCAAGGACCTGCAGCGCACGGTCGGCGCCAGCGTCAAGCCCGAGGAAGTCAAGAAGCTGTGGGACGAGCGCAAGCGCGGGCGCTTCAAGCGCGCTTCCTACGGCCAAGGCACCTGGCTGCTCGGCGATGCCGCCGCGATCAAGGAATACGGCAAGGACAAGCCGCCGGCCGCCGAGGCGCCCAAGACCGGAGCCGAAGCCGAACGGGCCAAGCTCGAGGACAAGATCAAGCGCTACCTCGAGAACCAGCAGAGAGTGGCCAAGAAGAAAACCGCGGCCGGACCCAAGGAAGGCGAGGAGAGCGAGCAGGAAGTCTTCTGGCGCACCTGGACTTCGTACGCGCGCGCGCAGTGGCTGCTCGCCTTCTACGCGGAAAACGGCGGCGACCTGCGGATCGTCAAGGAAGAGCTGTCGAACTGCCCCGACTGCGGCGGGACCGGCACGCGCGAAATGATCAATACCGGCAGCGCGCGCTCCAATCCGCAAGGACAGCAGGCGGGCCAGGGCTCGAACAGCGCTGGCCTGGTGGTCGTCGACTGTCCCTCCTGCCATCGCGTCGGTCGAATCCGCCGCGTCAACTTCTGGTGAGCCCGCTGGTGAGGTCCATTTTGCACAACGTCCTTGCACACCGAGCTGCAGCGCTCGGCACCTGCCTGCTCCTGATCGCTTGCGCGAGCTCGACGCGCGAGCGCCTCGCCAGCGAGCCGGGCGTGCTCCCCGACGCAGGCCTGCGCGAAGCCCTGCGCGACGAGAGCGCGATCCAGGGTCAGTCGCCGCCGGTTCCGGCCGCCGCGCCGCACCCGGCGACGCCGGATCCCGACCTGGCGATCGCCTTCGTCTCGGGCGAGCCGATCGACGTGCGCTCCTTCCTCGCGCGCACCTGGATGCGCTCGAGCGACGTCTCGCGCGAGATCCTCGACCGCCTGGTGGTCGAGCGCCTGGCCCTGCTCGAAGCGGAGCGCCAGGAGATCGCGGTGTCGCCGACCATGGTCGACGAGCGGCTCGAGTCCGCCTGGAAAGCCCTCGGCGACAGCCTCGAGCGGCAGGGTCGCGGCATCACGATCGCTCAACACCTGCGCACCGAGCTCGGCGTCGACACCGAGTACTACAGGAAGCAACTGCGCCGCGAATCGATCGCCCAGTTGGTCGCGGAGCGCGTGGTGCGTACCTGGGCCGCGGTCCACGAGCGGCGCGTGGTGCGGCTGGTCGAGCTCAGCGACCAGAAGGCCCTCGACGCCTTCAGCGCCGGTCTCGCCGCCGGACGAGATTTCGATTCCCTCGCCAAGGAGCTGCACAGCTTCAAGGACAAGGAACCCGGCGGGGCGCGGGTCACGCTGATCAAGAACGAGAACGCCGAGCTCTCGCGGGTCGCGTTCAAGACGCCCGAGGGTCAGATCGCCGGGCCGATCTCGGCCGAGGAAGGCCGCCACCTGATGCTGCGCGTCGAGAAGCTGCTCGTCCCGCTCAGCGGACCCTGGAAGGAGATCGCGCCCGCGATCGAGAAGAGCTTGAGCGAGGATCCCGTCGACGATCTCGAGTACGTGCAATGGCGCGCCGAGATGGTCAAGAGCTACTCCGTCGACCTCGATCCGTTCTTCCGCCTGATCGGCGTCGCGCACTGATTCACGGCGCCTGCGGCGGGAGAGTGGGTGCCGGACTCCGGGCTCGACGCATTGCTTCAATCCGGGGTTCGCGGCCGCCGCTCCCAATCGTCGCGGCGGGTCGCTAGATTCCGCGCATGAAACAAGCCACTCCTTCGGTGTCCTCGGTGATCGCCAACCAGAAGCGGATTCTCGCCAACCAGAAAACGATCACGAGGAACCAGGCCAAGCTGGACCGGATCCTGGCGAATCAGGCGCTGATCCAGAAGAACCAGCAGAAGATCCTCGCCAACCAGCAGCGGATCCTTTCGGGCCAGCGCGGTTAGGTCCGGCTTCCTGCCCGGGATGGCGACGAGCTAGGCCTCGGCGCGCTGCTCGCTGACGCGCCGCCAGAGCATGGCCGCGATCGCGAGGAAGCTGGCGAAGAGCACCGCGAAAGTCAGCAGGCGCAGGCCGGCTCGACTCGGTTTCAAGTCGGTCGCGGGGCCGGCGCGTTTCGGGGCTGCGCGAGCCGCTGCCGGCTCGGAGGACAGCGAAGCCAGCGGCGTGCTGAAGGTCTCGCCCGTCTCGAACATGGCCAGGGTGCGCGCGTAATTCTGGTCGACGTCGACCTCCGCGGCCTGACGCGTACTGCGCTCGAGGGCCGGCGTGCGCGATCGCAGGTCGTTGTTCCCTTGTTCCAGGCCGACGAGCTCGAGCGGGTCGCCATCGTGCATGGAATTCCGATTGCGCTCGATGAGCAGCGTCTCATCCTCGCCCCGCACTCGTTCCGGGTTGGCGGGCTTAACTTGAGCCGTCGCGATGGAACCGCAGAGCGCGACCGCCGCGACGATCGCGCCGCTGCGGCGGCTTTTTCGCACGTCGCTCACGGATGCACCACGTAGCGGTTGGGATCCTGGTCGAGTCGCACCCAGCGCAGGACTTCCGCGGACTGGATCTCGCGCGGCAAGAGACCCGCCGCGAGGCTGGCGCTCGAGCCCAGCAGTCGACTGTCGTGGTTGATCTCGACCGTCGGCGTGCCGTAGACGATGTTCTCGTTGCGGCTGACCAGCGCGCCGTTGATCTTGGCGCTGACGCCGCCGAGCACGACCCAGCAGAACGAGTGGTTGGTGTAGAACACCGCGTCCAGCTGATTCGCGTACAGGCTCGAGATGCTGCTGTAGCTCGCGACGCCGGCGACGGGCATGTTCCCGCCCCAGTTGGTCGTGTTCAGCGCCGCGGGAACCGCCACGCTCGACAGGGTGATGCCCGGGTCGTACACGCCGTCGCCGTCGATGTCCTCGCCCGTGCCCGGGATCACGTCCCCGACCGACTTGCCGGCCGGGATCAGGCCCAGGGTCTCGTCGTTGGTCGTGTAGCGCTCGACCGTGAAGACCCCGTCGCCCTCGAGCAGGTCGTCGTCCGCGGTGCCGAGCACGCCGTCGCGGCCCTTGCGCGTGTTCTGGATGCCGTCGAGGCCTGCGTCCTCCACGGACTTGTTCATCGAGTCGGCCATCCAGCCGCTGACGTAACTTTGCCAGGTCGAGTCGGTGTAGTTCCCGACCACGACGTTCTCCTTGGCGAACAGGCCCAGGAAGTCCTTGTTCCAGTTGGTGGAGAGCCAGGCCTCCGTCGCGGCCTGCGTGTTGTTCGCGGGCCGCACCGAGGTCGGAGGGTTGGCGTAGGTCACCGATTGCGGGCAGTACACGTTGCCGCCCGAGTAGATCGCGCCCTGACCGGTGACGACGCCGCTGATGATCACGCTGCCGCGCACGACGACGGGCCCGTTGAGCACGATCGGCTTGGCCGCGGTTCCCACCAGGTACAGGTTCTGCTTCTCGCCGGATTCGTCGCCGAGCACGGCATTGCAGACCTTCACGCCGTCGATGGTGATCGAGCTGTTCTTCACCTTGGCGCTGGTCTCGTAGGCCGCGAGGTCCGACAGATTCGGCATCGGGACCTGGGCCTGGAAATCGTGCTGGTTCTTGGCCAGACCGCCGTTGCCCTTGAGGTTCTGCGCGGCGGTGATGTCCCAGCCGGACCAGACTCCGCCGTCGTTGCCGTCTTTCAGACCGTTGCCGTCGTCGTCCTGGTAGCCGCTGAGCGTCGCGGCGCCGCCCGAGTAGGCGACGCTGTCGTACAAGGGCTGGCCCGTGACCGTCGGAGCGTAACCCGCGACGTCGAACTGTCCGTTGCTGCGCACGTTGCCCTTGGCCAGGATCGTGTTGCCGTAGAACCAGCCCCAGTTGTTGATGAAGTAGGCGTAGTCGAACACCTTGCTGGGCGCGAGGCTGTAGCGCAGCGTGGTGCGCGAGGCGCGCCAGGATGCGATCCGCTCACCCGAGGACAGGTCCACCGGCGCGTCCGGCAGGTATCCGCTGGCGTCGACTCCCAGGGTCAGCGTCGTCGGCGTCGACGAGACGAGGTTGATGCTCACGGTGTACGAGCCGACCTGCGAGGCGCCGTCCATCAGCGGCTCGCCGACGAAAGGCGTGATCGTCGTGCCGCCGGCGAACAGGTTGGTCAAGCCCTGCATCGGATCGTGCATGCTCGTGTTCTTGACCGCGTTGGCCAGGAACTGCATGGCGCGCTCCTGTCCCGCGCTGGCGAGCAGATCGGCGCGGACGTCGTCCATCGCCGTGCGCGCATCCTTCGACTCGGCGACCGAGGTCATGCTCGAGGCATAGACCAGGCCGAAAAGCGCGACGAAGACCACCAGCGTGCTGATCAGCGCGCTGCCGCGGCGCGACGTCGGGCAAGGACGAAGGCCCAGGAACACAGAGCTAGTTGCGAGTTTTAACATGGATTACCGTCCGATTTCCAAAACTTGCGTCGAGGGGACCCTCGGTCGAAAGCGTGACTTCCCACATCGCCCCGGTCTTGACCACCTGGAATCCTGGCGGCACCGCGGTGCCGAGCCGAAGACCGTGGGCGATCACGTCTTCGCGTTGCACCACAAAGGCGGCGTCGACGATCTGGCGCACGAGCTGCTTGTCGACCACGCCCGCGCTGACCGCCACGTTCTTGACCGTGTACTGCAAGAGCCAGCTCGCGCGATTCTGCGTGGCCAGCGTATGCCCGAGGCGTCTGTCGGAGACTCCCCAGGTGGCGACGCCGGCATCGTCGATCGGAACCATGAAGCGCACGCGATGGTTGCCGTCGGCCAGCGCGGCGATGGCGATGTTCGCGTCGCTGGTCGAGCACAGGTCGTTGGCGAGCGAGCTGGTCGCTTCGCGCAGCGCATGATTCTCCGTGGCGATGCGCGAGACGGTGATCTGCGAGCTCTTGCCGACCTCGGCCGCGATCGCGAGGCCGTAGCCGAGCACCGAGAAGATGACCAGGGCGATCACGGTTTCGACCAGCGTGAAGCCCGAGCGGAGTCCGGCGCGCGGCGCGCGAGCTCCAACGTCGTGCCTGTTGTTCTTGGCGCGGTTCATCGGTTCGCCCTCAGTGTCGTCAGCCTGCCCAGCTCGCGGCCGGTGTGCAGATCCCGGATCACGGCTCGTACTTGGATCAGGTCCACCGCCGCGGTGAAGACCGTGAGACCGACGGAGAAGTGCGAGTCGGCCGCGTTGGCTTCGTCGAAGATGGTGTTGCCGTTGAAGGCCGCCAGGTTCGCGTAGGGCTGCGCGGCGAGGTCCTCCATCACGGTCTGCGCGAAGAGCGCGCCGCGGCTGGTGCGCTGAGCGCTGTTGACCGACGCAATGCTCGACATGAAGGCAGCCCCGGAAGCGAGCAGCACGGTGGACGTGATCGCCAAGGCGATCGTGACCTCCAGCACTGTCATTCCGGCCCTGCTGCGAGCGCGGCATTTGCCGACCCCGAGTCGTTGCATGATTCCCCCAGCCTTTTGTCCGCCCCGCGGACACCCCTCAACCCCAGTCGCCGGGTATCTCGGCAAGCGCCGGGGCGCTGGCGTAATAAAAATGCAATTTCCTGTCGGATGGCGGAATGGCTGAAGTTCCAGGCCACTTCCAGCCAACGCCCCGGACCCAGGGTCAGGCGCTGGGGGCCCTGAGCAGGCTTCGCAGCCCGATCCCTGCCAGGACCAGGGCCGCGAGGGCCGCCGCGGCGATCAGGGCGACCGTGCCCCATTGGGCCGTGTCCTGGCGCGTCGGGATGCTGGCGGTGGGCACCGAGGCCCGGATCCAGCCCAGAGTCTTGCCGTCCCGGCGAACCGCCCTGGCTACGAAAAGCGAGTCGATGCCCAGCGTCGGGCTGAAGCGGCGGCAGAACCCGAAGTCTTGGATCGATGCGTCCACGACCTCGGGGCGCGCGCTCATGTTGTCCATGGCCGCGGGATTGCCCTCCGAATCCGCCAGGACGGTCCCATCGGCTCGGATCAGGGTGATGCGGATCCCATCGAGGCGGCCCTGGCCGAGCACATTCGCCTGGAGCGCGGGGGGATCGGGCGATTCGAGGGCGGCTCCGATCTCCTTCTCGAGCCGCAGGGTCTTTTCGCGCAGCCTCGATTCGGTCTCGCTCCAGCGGCGCTCGTCGAGCTCGTGGCTCAGCCGCTGCCACAGACCGCCGGCCGCGAGGGCGCAGATCGCGCACAGGACCAGAGCGAGCAGTGCCTTGGGACGCTCACGCATGACGTTGCTTGTCCACGAATGCGGGATCGAGGGACGATCGAGTCTGCGGACGCAAGCTGTGGAATAGCGATTCCAGCGCGAATCCTCGGGCGTGATAGTGCCTGGTTCGCGGGCCCAGTCAACAGCGCCGAGCGGAGTTCACGCTCCGCGCGGAACGCCCACTCCACTACAGCGAATCCGATCGACCCTTGACCCTGGATCGACGGGGGTGGAAGCTCTCTCCACCATGGCAAGCCCTCCTGATTCGAGCTGCGAAGTCGACGAGATCGCAGTCAGCCAGAATTCGTCGGAAGCGGGAGATCAGGCCGAATCGCCGGAGCCCGATCCCAGGGAGGTGCGCGTGACTTCGAATCCCGAGGGCGCCGAGGCCGCGCCGGCCTGGCCTGAGGATCAACTCGAGCGCGCGGTCGCTGCACTGCTCTTCGCTTCCTCCGAGCCGCTCTCGAACGCGCGCATCGCCGCGGTGCTCGAGCACACCACGCCGGCCCACGTCGCCGCCGCCCTCGATCGCGTCTCGGCGCGGCTGGTCAGCTCCGGCCTGCCCTTCGAGCTGGTCGCCATCGCCGGCGGCTGGCAATTGTTCTCGGCGCGCGACATGGCCGACGTCGTGGCACGCTTCGCCAAGGTCAAGCGCGAGGACAAGGTCAGCCCGGCCGCGCTCGAGACTCTGGCCGTGGTCGCTTACCGCCAGCCGGTCACCAAGGCCGAGATCGAGGCCGTCCGCGGCGTCCAGGTCGGGCCGATCCTGCGCACCCTCGTCGACCGCGGGCTGGTCAAGGTCGCCGGCCGTTCTGACGATCCCGGCCACGCTCTGCTCTACGTCACGACGCGCAAATTCCTCGACACCTTCGGGCTTGCGGACCTCCAGGACCTGCCGCGCGACGCGGAACTGGTCCGGGACTCGTGACCTGACCGCGTGGCCCAAGCCCGCCGCGGTTGCGGTGGAGGCGAGGCCGCCCCTACACTCTTCGCCCCGCCAAGCGGCCGCTCCCGGATTTCGGGCCGCGGCCTTCGCGCCATCCGCTCCACGGGGCGGTCCAGCAGCATGTCCACCAGAGCCAAGCATCCCGGTCCCGAGGAACACGGTCCCGGTGCGACCAAGAACCTCCAGGAGCTCCACGACGACGACGCGATCGTCGTCCCGAAGGGGACCAGCAAGCTGCGCTTCCTGTTCCTGCTCTTCCTGACCATTTTCATCCTGGTCATCTTCACGGTCGGCGACGAGCTGATGTCCTCGTTCGGCCGCAAGGCGACCAACCAGGACCTCGTTTCCTGGGACGGGCCGATCGTCGGCAAGCGGGTCCTGACCGCGGTCGAGTTCATGGACGAGAAGCGCCGCGAGGACGACTACCGGCGCGTGGTCAACGACCGCACTCAGACCGACGACGACCGCCTGGCCACCGAGCTCCTGCTCGACGAGCTGGCCAAGCAATCGGGTGTCGAGATCCCGATCAAGGAGCTCAGCAAGGAAGTCTTCGAGGGCACGTCCGGCCTCTCGATGGCCTTCCAGAACCAGCAGCTCTACAAGCTGGTCCTGCAGAACAACGGAGTTCCCGGGAGGGTGTTCGAGGGCGTGCTGCGCCGCAAGCTGCGCATCAATCGCTACCTGTCGCTCCTGTCCTCGATGTCGCCGCGTCCCGACAACCAGGCGATCGAGGCGCATTGGAAATCGATGCATCCCCAGGTCGCCTTCGACCTGGTCGGAGTCGATCACGCGAGCTTCGACGCCGAAGCCCGGGCACAGATGCCCGATGCCGCCGGCTTGAAGGCCTGGTACGACGAGCTGCCGGACAAGCAGCAGCTGTTCTTCGCGGATTTCCTGCCGGAGACCAATGCGGCCGAGCTGATCGCTTACCGCGTGGCCGGCGAAAACCCCGCGACCGCGCTGCTCGAGCGCTTCCCGCTGGCCGCGGACCGCGATCAGGAGCAGCTCGCCAAGGACTACTACAACCAGTACTCCAGCGTGCGCTTCGTGCGCGCGACGCCGCTGCCCGAGGGCTCGCCGGAAGCCGAGGGCAAGGATCGCCTGCTCAATTCCTACGAGGAGGTCGCCGAGCTCGCGAAGCAGGAGTCGATGATCCTCGAAGCCTTCCGCGCCTGGGTTTCCGACGTCAAGGCGCGCAAGCAGGCCGGGACTCCGATCGACCTCGCGATGGAGGCGACCACCTTCGGGCTGAGTTACCGCCCCGTGGACGCCGCCAAGACCGAAGCGGAATGGTCGGCCCTGCCCGATTACGGCGGCCCGTTCATCGCGCGCTCGATCATGGGAACGCAGAAGGACGATTTCGCGGCGGACGTGGCTGTCGATCGCAACGGATTCAGCTTCGCCCGCGTGACCGAGAAGATCCCCGCGTCGCCGCCGCCTTTCGAGAAGGTCGCCGACAAGGCCCAGACGGAGTGGTTGAAGCAGAAGACCCAGGAGCTGGCGACGGCCAAGCTCAACGCGATCCGCGACACTTTCCCCAAGCCCGAGGAAACCGCGCCAACCAAGAATCCCAAGGCGGACGAAGCGGCTTTCAAGGCTGCGGCGGAAGCCGCCGGCATGACTGTCGAGCGCCGCGACTGGATGTCGTTCAGCGAGCAGGGCAGCGATCCGGAGGCGAGCAAGCCTTCGCACGATTTCCTGCGCACTAGCGGTTTCCTGCGCAACCTCCCCGCCGATGAAGTGGCGCCGGTCCAGCCGGATCGGACGCGCATGCACAGCTACCTTGTCCGCTCGCTCGGCACGCGCGAGCCGCCGGTGGTCAAGCTCACTCCGGGCGATCTGGACCAGTACATGAAGAAGCTGCAGCGGGACAACGACGAAGCCTTCTTCAAGACCAACTTCTCGCCCGCGGCCCTCGGCGAGCGCTTCAAGTTGCGCGTCAAGGGCTCGAAGGAAATTCCGGAGCCCGGGACCTGATCGCGGGGTCGCCGCGACTCAGCGCCTGCGCGCGATCGCCGCGATCGAGTGACCGAAGGGCGCGTCGAAGCGCCGCGTCAACGCCAGCTCGCTCGCGAAGACCCGCGCGAGCAGATGGTGGGCGAAGCGCGGCAGGGGCCAGCTCAAATTGGTGTGCTCGGAATCCACGCGCGAGAGCGGCGTGGCTTCGACGGCCTTGCTGACCAGGGTCAGCGGAACGATCACCGGCGTCAGCAACACGTTGGCGTGGGTGTTGCGCAACACTTCGAATCCGGCTTGCTCCAGGGTGCCTGCCAGGCGCTTGCGCGTGTAGCGCCGGCGGTGCATCGCGACGCGGTCGTTGTTCGAGAAGAGCCACGGATAGGCCGGCACGCTCACGGCGACCAGGCCCTTGGGTCCCAGCACGCGGTTGACTTCGCGCAGGGCGCCGAGATCGTCGTCGAGGTGCTCGATCACGTCGAACAGCGTCACCAGGTCGAAGCTTCGATCCGCGAACGGGAGGGCATGAGCGCCCATCAGGACGCGCTGGTCCCAGGCGAGTGCCTGCAGACTGTCCAGATCCGAATCGGCGGCGACCACGCGCTCGCAAAGCCGCGCGAGACCGGGCAGGAATCCTCCCGGCCCGCAGCCCAGGTCGAGGGCGCGCGCGGGCCTGGCGCCGGCGAGGACCTGCTCGAGCAATCCCAGGTACACCGCGCGCCGGCCGCGGAACCACCAGTGATCCTGGTCCAGCCGCGCGAATTGCTCGAAGGCACCGCGCCGCATCAGGCTCGCGCGGCGGGGCGCGCCACGGCGATCAACTCGTCGAAGGGATTCACGTAGATGCCGGCGATCGGAAGTCTCGCGAGGGGAGCGAAGGCCCAGGCGAGAGCCGGCGCGAGGCGGCGCGCGCGCTCGGCGATGAACCGCGGCGAGACCAGCTTGCCCGCGCCGCGCGAGGTCAGCGACAGGAGCTCGAATCCAGCCGACTCCAGGGCGCGCTTCAAGGTCTTGCGCGAGAAGTGCACCAGGTGCTCGTCGTGCTTGAAGTGCGTCCAGCGCGATCCGAGCACGCGCGCGGCCAGGGCCTCAATGTTCTGTGTCTCGAGCACCAGGCGGCCTTCGGGGGTGAGCAGCGCAGCCGCCTTGCGCAGGCCTTCGACCGGATCCGGCAGGTGTTCCAGCACGTCCCACATCACGATCAGGTCGAACGAGCCTGGATCGAACGGCGCGTCGATCAAAGTGCCCCCGTGGATGCGCTCCGGCGCGAAGTGCCGCAAGGCCACCGCGCGGATCGCGGCGGAGGGCTCGATCCCGAAAACTTCGAAGCCGCGCTCCTCGAGCACGCGCATCGAGAAGCCCGCCGCGCAACCGACGTCGAGCGCGCGCCCGCCGCGCGGCAGTTGCGGGGCCAACTGATCGAAGCGCCGGCGAAACGTGCGCAAGTACAGGGCTTCCTCCCCGGCGTAGTCGCTGTAGCCTCGCTCGCGCGCCGCCGGCGAGCGCCAGTAGCTCGCGTCGTAGACCTCCGAGAGCAGCAGCGCCGCCTCGCGCCGCGGCGTCACGTAGCACAGCTCGCAGCCTTCGCAGCGCACCAGCGTGTGCGCGCCATCCCGGCGCAGCTCGCGCCGCGCGCGCGATCCGCACAGCGGGCAGGCTGGATCGATCCCGGCTGCCGCCTGCGTCGGGGCGCCGTCGCTCACCCGAAGTACTCGCGTTCCGCCGCGACCGATTCCGCGCCGAGGTCGAGCCCGCAAGCGATCTGCTCGGCGTATTTGCGGCCCATCGCGATCGAGTGGTCCATGTTGTTGTAGCGGTACAGACCCTGACGCCCGGTGGTCGCGAGGTTCGCGATGCCCGCCGTCGCCGCGCGCAGCACGTCGAGGTTCTCCTTGTACTGCAGGTCGTAGACCGGATAGGCGTAGGGCAGCTTCGCGAGGTCGATGCCGCGCGTCTCGCCCGGTTGGACCACGCCGATCTTGACCAGATCCGCCTCCGCGATGCGCGCCGCCTCGGCGAGCGGCAGCTTCCAGCGCTCGTCGCCGGGCCGGCAGGTGATCTCGCAGCACACCACCGTGCGGTCGCCGGGCGCGCTGGTGTCGCTGAAATTCTTGAACTCGGTGATGCGGTGGATCGTCAGATCCTTCTGCGGCAGGTAGACCCAGTGGTCGGGGATCACGCTCGCGCGCATCACCTCGAGGTAGATGAACACGATCCCGATGTACTTGAGCCGGCCGATCGCGGCGGTCACCGCGGGATCGACGCGCGGATTCAAGGCCTCGAGCAGTCGCGGCAGGGGAATCGTGCTGATGATCTGATCGCAGGGCAGGTCGACGCGCACGCCGTCGCGCGTGAAGCTCACCTGCTTCACCCGGGCGTTCTCGATGTCGATGCGCTCGACCGGCGTGCCGAGGAAGATCTCGCCGCCCTGCTGGCGGATCTTCTCCGCGTACTTGCGGCTGAGCTGGCCGATCCCGCCGTGGCCGGGATACCAGAATTGCGTGACCAGGCTGCGCACCTCGCCGTCGGTCGGCGGGCGCAGAGTCTTCACCACCGTGTCCCAGAGATTCGCCTGGCTGATGCGCTGCGCCGCCCAATCGGCCGAGATCTGGTTGGTCGGCATGCCCCAGGCCTTCGAGGTGTAGGCCCCGAAGAACAATTCATAGAGCGTGTTGCCGAAGCGCTTCTTGACCCAATTCTCGAAATTCGAATCCGGGATCGGCCGGAACCACTGCACGACGCGGATCCAGATGTAATCGAGGATCGCGCGCACGAGCAGCGTGAACGGCAGGTTGTTGAGCACGTTGCTCGCCCGCAACGGATAATCGAAGAACTTGCCGAGCAGGTAGATGCGCGAGCGCCGCTCGCGGATCACGACGTCGTTGTCGAGGATCTCGTAGAGGTGCGCGATCAATTCCTGGTCGCGCGAGTGGAAGCGGTGCGGGCCGTGGTCGAGCCAGTAGGGACCGACCTGCCAGCTCGAAGCCATCCCGCCGACGTAGTCCTGCTTCTCGAGCAGCGTGACCTGGTGGCCGGCCTTGGAGAGACCATGGGCCGCCGACAAGCCCGCGAGACCGGCGCCGAGGATCACGACGTGCATGGGGGAGGCGTCCAGGGGACCTGGCGCGGGGGACTAGGATGATCGGCCCTTGTCCCCGACAGCTCAAGCTCGAGCTGCCCTCCCCGACGTTTCTGGCCGCGACTTTCGCCGCCACGGCCCCTGGCCGCCGCTCAGGGCACGACGGTGAACTTCAAGCCGGCGGTCAGACCGACGTTGTTCGGCGCGGAGAAGCCGTTGTCGCGGCTCCAGTACTGCGTGTGGACCGCTTGACCCGGATTCAAGTTGTTCGCCGCCAGGTAGGCCGTGCTGAACAGGTAGTAGTACTGGCCGGTGCAGGAGCTGCTCGGGATCGAGGTCGAGATCTGACCCGGCGTGCGCTTGATCGGCGCGCCGACGCACAGGGTCCCGCCGCTGAACGGCAAGGCATTCTGCGCCACCGACCACAAAAGGATTCCCGGAAGTCCCGGGCGCACGTTCTGCCCGACGATCGCTATCCCGCTGCCGAGCGAGCGACTCGCGCACCCGCCGTAGCTGATCGTCGGCGTGCAACCCAGAGAATTGACCTTGGCCGTGCAATATCCCGTCGGAGTCGGCGCGCCGCCGAGGTGGGCTCGCACCCATCCACCGTTCGTGAACGGCGCCGTGCTCACCGGCGCGGACATCAGCATGTCGTCGATTCCGTCGTTGTTGAGATCGCCGGCATTCGCGACGGCAAAGCCCATGTAGTCGCTCCCGCCGTAGCCGCTGGCCGACCCGAGCACGGTCCCGAGCTGCCCGGAGATGATGAACGCGGAGCCGACGTCGAAGAGCGGGGCCGAGTCGAGGTAAGGCAGGCCGACGATCAGGTCGCCGCGGCCGTCTCCGTCGATGTCGTGCAGGCCGGCCACCGAGAATCCGAAGCCGACGCCCGCGAGGTACGAGTAGGTCTGCACGATCGAGCCGCCGAGACCCGACAGGGCGCGCACTCGGCCCGTGTTGGCGCCCAGCCCGTTCCAACCCGGCTCGCCGACCGCGATTTCCGTGACTCCGTCGAGGTTGACGTCCGGCAGTGCGGAGACCGAGAACCCCACGTTGCCGTTGGTGACGCCGCCGCTGAGCATGTTGACGCGCGAATTGGTCCCGCCCGAGAGGCGGTACACGCGACCCGCGTTCGAGACGCCGCCCAGGTTGTAATTGGGCGCGCCCGCGATCATGTCGCTCTTGCCGTCACCGGTGAGATCGCCGATCGCGCAGATCGAGTAGCCGAAGTAGTCGCCCGCGGTCTCGCCCCAATACGTCTGCAGGGGGAGGAGCGACGCGCCGGAGATGATCTTCACCAGGCCGACATTGACCCCGAGCGAGTTCGAATCGGCATAGGGAGCGCCGTAGGCGAAGTCGGGCGTTCCATCGCCATTGGCGTCGCCGGCGGGAGACACGCACCAGCCGAACTTGTCGCTGGTGAAGCTGCCCGCATACTTCATGATCTCGGCGCCGGTCGCACCGTTGAAGATGTAGACCGCGCCGGCGTCCTGGGTTAGCTGGCGATCGTGCTCCGGCGCGCCGACCGCGACCTCGCTGATCCCGTCACCGGTCAGGTCGCCGATTCCCGCCACAGAGGTTCCGAAACGGTCGCCCGTGAACTCGCCCTGGAAGGTGCGGATCGGCCAGGCGTTGACGCTGGAGAGGATCATCGCCTGGCCGGAGTTCGCCTCGAGCCCGTCGGCGGTCGGAGCGCCGACCAGGATGTCGTCGCGCCCATCGCCGTCGACGTCGCCGACCGATCCGAGTCCCCATCCGAGGCTCGAGTTCGCGACCCCCGGGATGTCGTAGAGCGGGGCCTGGGCGCTGGCGGCGGAGGTCAAGCCAAGGATGGCGAGGAACGCGAGGGGGGCGACCTGGGTCTTCATGGAGGCGTGGCTCGAGCGGAGTTCGTGGAACGGCGCGCCACCGACGGGCGCTGTGAAGCCCACATGCGGAGAACTGCGCCGGCGTTACAGGCGCTTCGCGATTCCGCTCTTCCCCGACCCAAGACGGAGTCAGGTGAAATCGTCCGGAGTCGGGCGGCTGGCATCGCCGGCGCGCCGCGCCGGCGATGCCAGCCGCCCGACTCCGGAC
>DATHET010000074.1:0-4881 GCA_035490315.1 Planctomycetota bacterium | reverse complement strand
CCTTCGCGACGGACACCTACGATGCCAGCCTCAACGGCCAGCAATCGAACCTCGGGCCGCGCTCGGACGTCCAGCCGTGGACCGGCGCTTACACCTATCCATTCCCGGTGCCTTCGACGCCCTGGAACTCCTGCTCGACGGCTCCCGGCGGGCAATCGACGATCTGCCGGCGCACGCAGGTGCACGACGACGATCTCAACCCGGCGCTCTTCCCCAACTCGATCTACGCCGCGGAAGTGGTCTACATCGTGACCGACGAGCCGACCACGCCCGCCGCGCCTCAGCGCATGAACGGCTACTCGATCCGCAAGCTCAACACGCCGGTGGGTCTGCCGCCGTACAACCTGAGCTTCAGCGGCTCGACGATCCCGTTCATCAACGGCCCGGTGTGGTGGGGACAGAACGACACGGGCGTCACGGTCAAGAACATCGACGTCCCCGGCGACGGGCGCATGATCATCGCCTACAAGGCGACCGACATCGGCGGCGGAGTGTTCCACTACGAGTACGTGCTGTTCAACGAGAACTCCGACCGCAGCGCCCAGGGCTTCCTGATTCCGCTCGGGCAGGGAGCTGACTGCACCTCGCAGAGCTTCGACGACGTCGACTACCACTCGGGCGAGCCCTACGACCTGACCGATTGGTCGCCGAGCTTCGTCCCCGGAGTCGGAGCCTCGTGGTCGACGACCCCCTTCGCCACCAACGTGAACGCCAACGCGCTGCGCTGGAGCACGACCTACGCCTTCAGCTTCGATTCGATCGGCGCGCCCACCACGGGCGACGCGAGGATCACGCTGTTCAAGCCCGGCACGCCGACCGAGATGACGATCCAGGTCGACGTCCCGGGTGTCGCGAACACCGCGGTCACCTACTGCACGGCGAAGGTCAATTCGCTGGGCTGCGTGCCCCTCATCGCCAGCGCCGGTGTGCCGAGCGTCTCGGCCGGGGCAGGATTCACGGTGGCGGCGAGCTCCGTGATCAACAACAAGGCCGGCCTGATGATCTACGGCAACAGCGGCCAGGCCGCGATTCCCCTCTCGGGCGGGCTCCTGTGCGTCAGCGCGCCGGTCCACCGCACGATCGGGCTGAGCTCGGGCGGCAGCGCCGGCAA
The DNA here is from genome assembly GCA_035490315.1 of Planctomycetota bacterium. Lineage (GTDB taxonomy): Bacteria > Planctomycetota > UBA1135 > UBA1135 > JADJQU01. The sequence goes on along the minus strand of DATHET010000074.1, from coordinate 3,770 downwards.
CGATTGCACGGGCGTCTTCTCGATCGACATGAACGCCTTCCTCGTGGGAGCCCTCGGCGGCGCTCCGGCCTCCTTCCTCGGCGTGCCGGGCACGCTGGTCGACTGCCAGTTCTGGGGCCGCGACAACGGCTTCGCCGCCCCCAACAACGCCACCCTCTCGGATGGCCTGGAATGGACCGTCGGGCCGTGAGCTGAGCCACCCTCGGGTGGGCTGAAACCAGGCTGGCCGCCGTGAGCCGACTCACGGCGGCCAGCTCTTTTTCCGACGCTCACCCGCCCGGAAATCCCGGAATACCGGCGTGCGAGTTCAGTATCATGGTGATATCATTCCGATACCGCTCCAAGTCCCCCCGGCCGTGCGAGCGGCGGCCAACGAGCTCCATCCATGGTCACTCAAACTTCCCGCCCTGAAATTCCGTTCAATTCCATCTCCGGCTGGCTGATGCTGCCCTTGATCCTGGTGCTGGGCTTCGCCCCGCCGATCCTGTTGATCTCGCTCACGCAGGAGACCGGGCCTCGTCCCCTGCCCGTGATCCTGACCATTTCGGCCTGCCTCCTGGCCATTGTCCTGGCCTTCGGGTTCTTCATCGTCAGCCCGAACACGGCACGCGTGCTGGTCCTGTTCGGCAACTACCGCGGCACCGAGCGGCGCGACGGTCTGCACTGGACCAACCCGTTCACGATGAAGCCGCGGGTCTCGCTCAAGGCCCACAACCTCAACGGCCAGCGGATCAAGGTCAACGACCTGCTCGGCAACCCGATCGAGATCGCCGCGGTCGTGGTCTGGCAGGTCCAGGACACGGGAAAGGCCATGTTCGAGGTCCAGAACTTCGAGGAGTACGTCTCGGTCCAGAGCGAAGCGGCCCTGCGCCAGCTGGCCAGCGCCCATCCTTATGACGACGGCCAGCACGCCGACGTCAAGACCACGCTGCGCGGCAGCGGGACGGAGGTGGCGCGCGAGCTCGCGATCGCGCTCGAGCAACGCCTGGAGCGCGCGGGCGTCGAAGTGCTCGAGGCACGCCTCTCGCACCTCGCCTACGCCCCCGAAATCGCCTCGGCCATGCTGCAGCGCCAGCAGGCAAGCGCCGTGATCGCCGCGCGGGCCATGATCGTCGAGGGCGCCGTGGGCATGGTCGAGATGGCCCTGACCGAGCTCTCGAAGAAGGCCCTGGTCGTGCTCGACGACGAGCGCAAGGCCCAGCTGGTCGGCAACCTGCTGGTCGTCCTGTGCGCCCACGAGAACCCGCAACCGGTCCTCAACACCGGCAGCCTTTACACCTGAGGAGCCCGTTGAAAAAGTCGCCCACTCGGCTTCGCGCGCTTCGGCGATCCTTCGTCGCGCTAGGAACGTCGTGCTCAGCGGCCAGGAAGGCCGCCTCCCGCTGCGAAGGCTCCGCAGGAGCCTCCGCTACGAGCGCTTCGCGCTCTAACGCGGGAACCCTTGCCGCCGTTCCGTCGCGCTCCTCGTCTCGCCTTCCCGCGCTGTGCCTCGTGACGGCGCCTTTTTCAACAGGCTCCTGAGTTGATGGCACGCGACCCCAGCAAGCCAGTCGAGCCGGAGGACACCCTTCCGAGCGAGGGCGCAGCCAGGAAGCCCTTCCTGCTGCGCCTCTCGCCGGATCTGTTCGAGGCCCTGCGCGGCTGGTCGGCTCAGGAGATGCGCAGCGTCAACGGGCAGATCGAGTACCTGCTGCGCAGGGCAGTCGAGGAACGCCGGCGGGCGGGACGCAAGAGCTAGGGATAGGCGCGTGGTCCCGGGACTGGGTCGGCGCGTATCATCCTGCGTGCCGAACGCGGGCTTCCCAGTCCGGAAGTCGGCCGCTACAGGCGATCCCACGGCCGAGCCGAAAGCTCCGCTCCCCCCCGGCCTCGAATGCCCCCGACCGCTCCCCCCCATCCGCGCGCTGTGGCGCCCGTCCGCCCCGGCGATCGGGTCGTGTGCATTGGCGCTGGACCCGCGGGCCTGACGGCGGCCTACCAGCTGGCCAAGAAGGGTGACGCGCGCATCACGGTGCTCGAGGGCTCGACCATGCTCGGCGGCATCTCGCAGACCGCGCAGTACAAGGGGTACCGCTTCGACATCGGCGGGCACCGCTTCTTCACCAAGTACGAGCCGGTCGAGGCCCTGTGGCACGAGATCCTGGGCAAGGAGTTCATCCAGGTCCCGCGCCAGTCGCGCATCCACTACCGCGGCAGGTACTTCGACTATCCGCTGAAGGCCGGCAACGCCCTCGCCGGACTGGGCATCTGGCAGGCGATCCTGATCCTGCAGAGCTACCTGCGCGCCAAGATCTGGCCCAACCCCGTCGAGGAGAACTTCGAGCAGTGGGTCTCCAACCGCTTCGGCACGCGGCTCTACAACATTTTCTTCAAGACCTACACGGAGAAAGTGTGGGGCATCCCCTGCACGGAGATCCGCGCCGAGTGGGCCGCGCAGCGCATCCAGAATCTGTCGCTCGCGAAGGCGATCATCAACGCCACGGCGATCAACAAGCGCTCGAGCAAGATCAAGTCCTTGATCGATCGCTTCCAGTACCCGCGCCTGGGGCCGGGGCAGATGTGGGAGATGTGCGCCGAGAAGCTGGTCGCGCTCGGCGGCGAGGTGCGGATGGAGCACAAGGTCGAGGCGATCGAGCTCGAAGCCGGCCGCGCCGTCGCCGTGCGCGTGCGCACACCCAAGGGTGTCGAACGCATCGTGGGCGAGCACTTCATCTCGACCATGCCGATCCGCTCGCTGATCCGCGCCCTGGAGCCGAAAGTCCCCGAGGCCGTGCGCAAGGCGGGCGACGGCTTGCGCTACCGCGACTTCGTGGTCGTCGCGCTGATCCTCGAGCAGGAGAATCTTTTCACTGACAACTGGATCTACATCCACACGCCGGGCGTCAAGGTCGGTCGCATCCAGAATTTCAACAACTGGTCGATCGACATGGTTCCCGAGAAGGGCCGCACCTGCCTGGGAATGGAGTACTTCTGCTTCGAGGGCGACGGTCTGTGGACCGCCAAGGACGAGGACTTGGTCAAGCTCGCGACAGAGGAGCTGGGGAAGCTCGGACTCGCCGATCCCAAGCTCGTGGTCGACGGCACCGTGGTGCGCATGCCCAAGGCCTATCCGATCTACGACGCCGAATACCGCGCGAATCTCGACCAGACGCGCGAGTTCCTCGACACGATCTCCAACCTGCATCCCGTCGGCCGCAACGGGATGCACAAGTACAACAACCAGGACCACTCGATGCTGACGGCGATGATGGTGGTCTGGAACATGTACGGCGCGAGCCACGATGTCTGGGCCGTCAACACGGACTTCGAGTACCACGAGGAGCAGCGCCTCGAGGATCCCGAGCCTGCCGTGCGCACTACGTAGCTCAACGGCATGTCGACTACGGAACCGTACGTCCGCACCTTCAATCGCTACGAGCTGAAGTACCTCGTCTCGCACGCGACCGGGCAGGCGTTCCAGGCTGACCTGGCGGGCTATGCCCGGCCTGATCCCCACTCGGACCCGGAGCATGGGTATCCGGTCTACTCGCTCTACTGGGATTCGAAGGACTTCGATTTCTTCTGGGAGAAGATCGACGGCCAGAAGTACCGGCGCAAGCTCAGGCTGCGGCGCTACGCGAACGACGGCGGCGCGTTCATCGAGATCAAGCAGCGCATCGACCGCACCGTGCAGAAGCGGCGCGTGCGCATGCCGCTGGAAAAAGCCGCGCGCATCTTCACCAGCTCTGGGATCGACAACGAAGCCGCCTACGAGATCGACGATCCGGTCG
>DATHET010000073.1:0-3890 GCA_035490315.1 Planctomycetota bacterium | reverse complement strand
CCCGACGACGACGGATACCGGCCGGAGCAGATCATGCGCTACAGCGAGTGCAACCTCGCGCGCTTGCAGATCGCGGGCGAGCTGCACGTCAAGGACTTCGCGGTCCTCGGGCCTGAGCGTGTCCCCGACGCGCGTGCGCCGCTGGAGCTCTCGATGCTCGCGCCCGAGGCCAGCTTCGAGCTGCGCCGGCACATGTCGCGCACCAGCGCGCGCGATTACGTCGACGCCGTGCTCTTCGAGGTGCATTGCATGCGCTACCTCGCGGGCCATCCGCACGTGAAGCCCGTGCGCTCGCTGCTGCAGGATCAATTGCATGGCTCGGCCGAAGCGACGATCCGAAAGCACGGCGGCGAGCGCGCGCTCGCACGTCTGCGCAAGCGCGCGCGCGCGGCGAATCTTGCCGCGTCGAAGGGGCGGTTGAAGAGCGATTTCATCGAGCCCGAGACGCTTTTCTTCGAAGCCTGGCGGGTCCTGCCGGCGAAGCAGCGCGGCGCGATCGCGCGCGAGGTGGTGCATGCCTTCGCGGAGATGGTCGACCAATCGGCCTCGTTCGACCCGCGCAAACCCAAGCGCGATCCGATGGAAGCGCACCGCCATCGCGTGCATCCGCTCTTGTGGGAGGCTCTGGAGACGCTGCGGCTTCCCGCGCGCGACCTTGCGGGCCGCGAGCTCGCGCTGTGGAAAGCAAAGCGCGCGGAGTATTCCGCGCGCCGGCCGAATTTCAGCCAGACCGGGACTGCGCCGCCCTGGCAGAAACTCCGGGTCCCGCGCTGATACTCAGCGCAGCCACTCCTTCTCGGTGGCGAGCAGGCGATCGCGATCCATGCGCAGCGCCGCGATTTCGCCCTCGCTCGCCACGTGCAGGAAGAGTCGCGCGGCCAGCTCGTCGTTGCGGTAGATCGAGCCCAGATCGTCGCGCAGACGCCGGCGCGCCTGCTTGAAATCGGGAGCGATGCGCCGCGCCAGGCCTCGCTCGTGGTTCTCCCCTGCAAGCACGCGCTCGAGATCGAACATCGTCCTTCCGTTCGCGCACAGGACCTCGATCAAGGGATCGACGGTCTTCGGCTCGAGCGGCATCTGCGCCACCAGGTTGCGCACGACTCCGACGATCTGCACCTGACGCGCGCGCCAGGCTTCCTGGGCGAGCTCCTCGCGGATCATCGTGCGCAGATTCTCGAGGTCCTGATCGCCCAGGCGCGAGCGCGCGTTCGAGGGGTAGGCCGTGACCTCGGTCCGCGAGCGCTCCTGGGTGCGCAGGATGATCTCGTTGCGCGCCTCGCGCACGCTGATCTCCAGGTTCTCGAGCTTGGAGATCGCCTGATTCAAGCGCTCGAGCATCCGCGCGGAATCCTCCGGCGGCGCCGGGGCGGGCGGGCTGGATTCGCGCACCGCCGGCACCGGCGGCTCGAAGCTGGCGAGGATCGTTTCCGTGGGCGGAGAAGCGTCGTGCTTCGCCAGGGTGACTACCAGCACGGCGGCGACCAGCAGGATCAGAGCAAGCGCGAAGCCGATGACTTTCATGGGAGTTCCTGCGTGGGTTCGAGGGCGCGAGTCGCCCTACCAACGCTAGGAGACCGATATTCCAGGGTCTCCAGGACCTCGTGCATATCCGGCCATCGATTCCTTGTTAAAGGGACAGCTGCCATTTCTGGCGGAGGAAAGGCCGTCGAGGGCGGGTTCCCGCGCCGCTGGTAGAATCCGCTTTGCTCTCTGGCCTTCGATCCGTTCGCCCTCAGGAGGATTCCTGCCATGCATCATCGTTTCGTTCGTTCCCGTGTCGGCGCGCCCCTGCTCGGTCTGGTCGCGCTGGCCTCTCCGCTCGCCGCGCAAGTCGTCGAGTTCACCATTCCGACGGCGAACAGCCGGCCCTACACGATCTGCGCGGGGCCCGACGGGAACCTGTGGTTCACCGAATCGACGGGCAACAAGATCGGCCGGATCACTCCGGCGGGGGTGATCACCGAGTTCCCCGTGCTGACTCCCGGCAGCGGCCCCTACGGCATCACCGTCGGCGCCGACGGCAACATCTGGTTCACCGAGCGCTTCGCGAATCAGGTCGCGGTCCTCGACCTGACCACGTTCCAGATCACCGAGTACGTGATCCCGACCTGGGATACCCAGCCCTGGAAGATCGCCGCGGGCGCGGACGGTCTGTTGTGGTTCACCGAAGAGAACATGGACCAGATCGGCAATTGCACGCTGAGCGGGTTCATCACTGATTTCGACAACGCCAACAACGGCGTCGGCTGCTGCTTCCAGACCGGCATCGCCGCGGGACCGACGGGCAAGCTGTGGTACACGATCGAGATCGGCGATCAGATCGGGGAGATCTTCCCGAACAACATTTTCACCCAGCACCAGATCCAGTCGGTGCAGGTCCTGCCCTGGGACATCGCGCCGGGCTCTGACGGCAATATGTGGTTCACCGAGCTTTCCGGCCGCGCGATCGGGCAGATCACGCCGGCGGGTGTGATCACCGAGTTCCCGATTCCCGGCCAGTTCTCGGGGATCGCGGGCATCGCCACGGGCTCGGACGGCAATCTGTACTTCACCGAGAACGACACGCACCAGGTCAGCGGCATGGACCTCGGCGGCAACGTCTTCCAGACCTTCGCGACCAGCGACCGTCCGTTGAGCATCTGCAACGGCCCGGACGGCAACCTTTGGTTCACGATCGCCGACGGCAACAAGATCGGCCGCTGGACGATCGCGCCGGCCTTCTCGACCCATGTGCTGTCGATGGACACGGGCTTCGTGCCCACGGTGCGCACTTCCCAGCCGGGACAGACGGTGCACTGGTCGTTCAACGGTCCCAACCTGCACGCGGTCTCCGACATTTCGGGGATGGGGCTCTACGCCTCGGGGCCGAAGGATTGCGCCTCCTCCTTCTCGTACACCTACAACGCGGCCGGAGCTTACGTGTACAAGGACATTTCCCTTGCCTACAAGCGCGCGGCGATCGACGTGCGTCCGCAAGGTCCGGCGCAAGGCTTCGTCGGATTCGTCTTCCAGATCAGCTGGGCATTCCCCGCGATGCCTGCCGGGTTCATCGAGGACTTGATCGTGCTCACGCCTGGCGCGTCGAGCTACGTGCCCTGGATGAGCAGCACCTCGGCGGCCGCGAATTATCTGCCGACGGTTCCGGGGACGTACCAGTTCCGCGCGCGCATGCGCAACATCGCGACGGGCAGGTTCTGCGCGTACTCGCGGCCGGCGGTCGTGGTCGTGAACTGAGGCGAAGGGACGATCCAGTACGGAGTCAGGTGAATTCGTCCGGAGTCGTGCAGCGGGCGTCCGCGGCGTTTTACGCCGCGGACGCCCGCTGCACGACTCCGGACGAATTCACCTGACTCCTACCACTTCTTGCGGACTTCGACGCGGAAGCCCGAGCGCTCGTCGCCGTCCTCGACCGAGGCCGTCATGACGTCGCAGCGGAAGATCCACGAGTTGGTGATCGCGATCTGGTAGCGGGCGCCGATCGCGATCTCATCGCCGAGGTCGTTGGCATCGTCGCTGTACGAATGCAGACCGGCGATTTCGAGCACGATCTGCTGGCGATGCTCGGCCGTGAACAGGTTGGGCAGGTACTCGATGCCGAGGGCCGCGCCGACGCGATCGTGTCCCGTGTCGTTGAGCCTGGGGAAGAGCGTCAGGGCGTCCGCTTCGAAGTTGATGCCGGTGTTCTTGAGCACACCGCCCGCGCCCGCGTCGCGCGCCAGCGATTCCGGCTCGCCCACCCCGACGAACATGTTGAAGTAGGGCAGCAGCGTGTAGGGCTGGCGGGTGCGGAAGGAGTTCTCGCACAGGAGCAGGGCACCATCCTCTGTGTTCTCGCCCGCTGTGAAGATCACGCGCAGCGAATTGGTGAGCCAGTTCCAGTAGCGCTTGGT
>DATHET010000072.1:0-17476 GCA_035490315.1 Planctomycetota bacterium | reverse complement strand
ATTCGTCCGGAGTCGTTCGGCCCCGGTTCCGCGCGCCAGGCGCGCGGAACCGGGGCCGAACGACTCCGGACGAATTCACCTGACTCCCGCGCTACTGCTTCGCGGCGCGGGCGTAGGCTTCGGCGAAGACGCGCCAGCTGGCGTTCGGGAGGCCGTCGAGCAGCTCCTTGGCGCGCGTCGGCGGGAGCTTGATCAGGATCTGCGCGCTTTCCTCGGGCGTGAAGCCGGCGAGGCGCTTCACCAGGACCTCGGTCTCGCCCTCGGCGAAGAAGGCTGCGAGATCGGCCGGGACGGCTTCCTTGGTCTTGCCGGTTCCGCCGTCGCCGCCGAGATTCATTTCTGCTTCGCGCGCTTTCAATTCGCGATCGCGTGCGTCGAGGCGCTTGGCGAACTCGTCCAGGGTGCGACGGCGATCGTCGAGGGCGTTCAATCGATCGGCGAGCAGGTCCTCGCGCCGGTCGAGCTCCGCGCCGCGCTGATCGGCCTCGTGGTTCTTCGCGCGCAGGCTCTCGGCCAGGGCGCGCAATTCGTCCTGGGTGTACAGCCCGTCCGCTTCGAGCAGGTCGAAGATCCCGGCCCGAGCGACCTTGGAATGTTCCTCGGGTTTGTTCGGCTCGGGATTCGGCGCCTCGTGAGCAGCTGCAGGCTCCGGCTTGGCCGTCTCGTCGCTTCCTTCGATCTTCACCGGCCCGTGGGCCGCGTCCTCAGGCCCGGCGGCCGGACTCAGCTCGGGAGCGTGCTCGCCAGAGTGGTCCGCGGACTTCGCGTCGGCGGGGAACAACTTGCCGACGACAGGCAGGGTGTTCAGCGGCACGCCGTTGACCTTGGCGAAGCCCACGAACGAGACGGCGAACAGTGCGCTGCCGCCGACGGCCTTCAAGGCGATGAGTGCGATCTTGCTCATGACTGATTCCATGTGCCCATTCAGGCACGGTCCTCATGCGAGTGATTTGCGTTGCTGCGCAAGAGACTTGCGCGCTCGTCGAGCTCAGCGTTGGCGCTGTGCTCGCTGTCCTGGTGCCAGGCGTGGCGCGCCCGGGTCTCGAGGGTCTCGAGTCCGCGCACGCTGACGCGGCGCTCCGCCATCACGACGCGAAGTCGCTCCGCTTCGCGCCGCGCGCGGCTGGCTTGGATGGTGCGTTGGACCCATTGCTCGCGCAGGCGGTCGACCAGGGCCTGCTTGAGCAGGAGATCGGCAGGGTCGAGGCGCGAGCTGGACTGCATCCCCGCGAGGTCGGCGCGAGCGCGCTCCACGCTGGCCTGCAGGGCGCGTGCCTGGTCCTCGGCCGCGATGGCGATGCGCTCGGCATCGAGCCATTCGGCGCGGGCAAGGTCTTCCTCGATGCGGCGCACGCCGAGCACGCGCTTCAGGCGGAAACGAAAGGCGCTCATGCTTTCACTCCCGCGCGCGCCGCGATCATCGCGAGCAGCGACTGCGTGTGCTCTAGCGGCGTGAGCTCGTCGACCGCCTGGCGCAGGAAAGCGTCGATCGCGGGCATCAAGGCCACGGCTTCGTCGAGCTTGGGGTTCGCGCCGGCCTTGTACGCGCCGATGTCGATCAGATCGCGGCCCTCGCGGTGGATCGACAGGAGTTCGCGCAGCTTGCGCGCGCTGTCGCGCTGCAGCGGCGACGAGAGTCCGTGCATCAGACGCGACAGGCTCTGCAGCACGTCGATCGCCGGATAGTGGCCGCGGCCCGCGAGCTCGCGCGTCAAGTAGACGTGGCCGTCGAGCAGACCGCGCAGCGTGTCCGACACCGGATCGTTCGGATCGTCCTGGTCGAGCAGCACGGTGAGAATGCCCGTGATCGAGCCCTTCTTCGTGCGGCCCATGCGCTCGACGAGCTTAGGAACCGTGGCGAAGAAGCTCGGCGGGTATCCGCGCACGGTCGGCGGCTCGCCGGCGGCGAGACCGATCTCGCGCGAGGCGGCGGCGAAGCGCGTCACCGAGTCCATCACGAGCAGCACGTTGCGGCCGCGGTCGCGCAGGGCCTCGGCGATCGTCACGGCCACGAAGGGCGCCATGAAGCGCTCGATCGGCGGACGGTCGGAGGTTGCGACGACCACGACGGATTTCTTGCGCGTCTTCACGTCGAGCACTTCGTCGACGAAGCCCTTGACCTCGCGGCCGCGCTCGCCGACCAGGGCGACCACGATCGCGTCCGCATCGGTGCCGCGCGCGATCTGCGCCAGCAGCGAGGATTTTCCGACGCCCGAGCCCGCGAAGATTCCCAGGCGCTGGCCGCGGCCGAGCAGGCACAGGCCGTCGATGGCTCGCACGCCGGTCGACAGGGGCTCGTCGATGGTCGGGCGCGACATCGGGTCGGGCGCGGCGGAGCGCACGCCGCGCAACTCGCGGCTCTTGATCGGGGCCATGCCGTCGAGGGGCTCGCCGAAACCGTCGACGATCCTCCCGAAGAGGTCCTCGCCCACCGGAACGGAGAATTGCCGTCCGAGCGCGACCACGGCCTGCTTGGGGGCGATGCCCGCCAGCTCGCCATGGGGCATCAAGAGCGTGATCGGTCCGCGGAAGCCCACGACTTCGGCGAGCACGCCAGAGTTCGCGCCCTGCTCGATACGGCACATCTCGCCGATCGCCGCCGGAGCGCCGAGCGCCTCGACCATGACGCCGGACACGCGGTCGACGCGGCCGCGCCAGAAAGGCTTCGCGCCGTCGTGGATCGCCTGCCGGACTCGCTGCTGATCGATCACGAGCGTGCCTCCTCGCGCAATCGCGCGGCGACGGAGACCAGGGCGGCGTCGATGTCGCGCACCAACAGACCCTGGGGCGTCTCGACCTGAACGCAGGCGCGGCGCACGTCGGGATCGGCTTCGATGCGTGTGGTGGAGCGGAAACTGAGCTGCGAGAGGGCCGCTGCATCCTCGGGCGAGACGTGCACGGTGCAGGCGCCGCGGCCAACTCCCGAGGCGGTCAGCGTGTCGCGCACCAGGGCTTCGATGCCGTGACGGCGGGCTTCGACTTCGGAGCGCACCAGCTCGGCGGCGATGGCCAGGGCGAGCTCGACGCTGTCGGAAACCAGGGTGGCGGTGGAGCTCTCCATGGCCTTGGTGAATTGCGCCGCCGCCGAGTCCAGGCGGACCACGGCTTGCGCCAGGACCTCCGCGCGTCCCGCGCGCTGGCCCGATTCGAAAGCGGCGCGCTCGCGGCGCTCGAGCAGGCTCGCGAACAGGTCGCCCTGATCGCCTTGCGCGAGTGCCACGCTCACCGGCTGTGCGTGGAGTCGTACCTGCTCAGCTGACAAGCTCTTCTCCCGCGCGCGAGGGTTTGACTTCGCCGGCTTCCATCAAGGTCCGCACGGCGTTCATGATCTCGTCGCGCGATTTCTGGACTTCGGCCATCGGCAGGGCGCCCGCCAGCTCGCGCTCGTCGGCGATCATCGCGCGCACGCGCTCGGACAGGTTGTTGACGATGTTTTCCTCGACGCGCTTCGAGGAGCCTTTGAGGCCGACCGCCAGGGTGCGCGTGTCGACCGCGGCCAGGATCTTCTGCATCGAGCGGCGCTCGAGGCTCGCGAGGTCGTCCCAGGTGAACATGAACTCGCGGATCTCCTTGACCATGTTGCTGTTCTGCTCGTCCAGGCTTTCGAGCACGGTCTTCTCCGTGTCGCCCTTGGTGCGGCCGAGCATTTCGGCGACGCTGCGCAGGCGCACCGAGCGGTCGACGGGGATCGTGGCGCTCGCGGCCTGCTTCACCAGCGGCAGCAGGTCGTCGGCGATCGCGAGCAGGGTGTCGATGCCGGGCGGGATCAGGGTCGCCATGCGGCGCACCAGCTCGGTCGAGCGCTCCGGCGGGAAGGCGCTGAGCACGTCGGCGGACAGCGACGGATCGAGGTGCGCGAGGACCAGCGCGACCACGGCGTCGGATTGCTCGGTGAGCACGGTCGAGATCGCGTGGGAGGGTTCTTTTTCGAGGGCCAGGAAGGGCCGTTCCTGCTGCAGGCGCTTCTGGATGGTCTCGAAGACCGCGCCGGCCTGCTCGCGACCGAGGGTCTGCTCGATCATCTGCTTGAGCTCGGCGGCCGAGCGGCGCCGCACGCCGCCGGGGCGTTTCAGGTCGAGCACGACGCGCTTGTAGAGCTCGCGCACGCTGTCCGGCGCCAGGGAGGACGCGTCGACGTCGCCCATCGCTTCGACGACTTCGACGATCACCGTCGGATCGAGGTGGCGCAGCACCGCCGCGGCCGCGTCCTTGTCGAGGGTCAGGAGGAATGCAGCGGCCTGGGCCGCGCCGCCTTTCTGGTCGGAGTCGCTCATCGCGAGGACCCCGCTGCCTTGGTGCTCTCCGTGGCCCAGCGTGAGAGGATCTCTCCGACGCGGCGAGGATCGCTGCGCACCAGCTCTTCGACGCGCATGCGCGCGATCAATTCAGGATCGGGCTCGACGTCCTCGGCCTCGCCAGCCGGTGTGAGCCCGCGTCGAGCTGTGTTGCCCCCGCCGATCGCGGCCACGGCAAGCCCAGAGCCCGACGGGTTCTGCACGCCGCGCTTGGCTCCGCGCAGGGCGCGCAGGGCGATGAACAGGAACACGGCGGCGGCCATCAGCTCGATTCCGTGTTGCAGGATGAGCTTCAAGGTCGGCGACATGCCTTCGCTGACCACGGCCGCGGGCGCGTCGGTGCCCGGCTCCGTCGATTCGACGGCGATCGCGGTGGTGCTGACGTGCAGCACGTCCTGGCGCGATTTCTCGAAGCCGACGATGGCCTCGACCACCTGGGTGATCTCGTCCTTCTTCGCCGCCAGGCTCTCGTCGAGCACCAGCGAGACCGACATGCGCTCGAGCTTCGGCGAGCTGTGCACCGTGCGCGTCTTCGTCCGCCCGGTCTCGTACTTGCGTTTCTGGTCGCTGGTCGTCGCGGGCGCCTGGGCAGCGAGGGCAGGCGCGGCCGGCGCGCCAGGGTCGACGGGCGCGATGTTCGATGCCGTGCCCGCGGGTCCGCCGACTTCCGGCGACGGCGCGCCCGGCGGAGTGATCGTCTCGGTCTTCTGGTCGTCGATCAGCACGCCCTTGGGCTGCACCACGTCGTCGTCGATCGTGCGCAGGTCGAAGTCCCACTCGGTCGCGAGGGTCACGTAGCCCTTGTTCGCACCGTAGGCGCGGCTCAAGGCGGCGTTGGCCTTTTCCTCGAGGGTGCGCTCGAAGGAGCGCGCGTACTCGCCTTGATCCTTGGTCTGAGCCAGGTTCGTGCTGCCCTCGAGCTCGCCCGCGAACAAGGTGCGGCCCTTCTGATCGGTGACCACGACGTTCTCGGCGGGCACGTCGAAGCGGTAGCGCACGATGCGCGCGACGTTCTCGGCCTGCTCGGCCGAAAGCTCGGTCTGTCCGCGCAGGGCCAGGGTCACGGAAACCGTCACCGGCTTGCGAGCGCGCAGAGGAGAATTGTCGGCGACCGAGGTCGTGACCTTGGCCGAGGCGACGAAGTCCAGGCAGCCGAGCTGGTTCTCGAGCTCCTGCCATTCGCGCTTCTGCATGGTCTGCGCGCGCTCGGCGGAGGTCATGAAGATCGAGGTGGCGCCGCTGGAACCGGTCTCGATGCCGGAGCTCGCGCCCTTCATCGCGCCGGCGACGGCCACGGCGTTCTGCGCTTCGTAGAACTGGGCTTCGTCGACGTCGATGACGAAGGGGCCCGGGGGTTGGCTGATGCGGTAGCGGATCGAGGCTCCCGCCAGGGCCTTTTCGACCGCGACGCGCGCCTGGTCGTCGACCTGGGCGTGCAGCAGCACGAAGTGGGGCCGCGAAGCGAGCATGGAAGAGATCGCGATGGCGACGACGACCAGCAGCACGCCCCCGATCGCGACCATGCGCGTGCGCGGGGAAGATTCCTTGACTGCTTGCGAGAGTTGTTTGAAGTCCGTGGCCATGAAGGGTTGCTAGCGGTGGATCAGACGCTCATCCGCATCGTTTCGCGGTAGGCGTCGATCAGCTTGTTGCGCACTTCGAGCGCGAATTTGAAAGTCAGCTCGGAAGTCTTGATCTGCGCGGCGATCTCGTGGAAATCGGCGATCTTGCCGGTGACGATGTCGGTGGGCAGCGCGTCGATCTGGCGCACCTGCGCGTTGGCGCTGCGCAGGCCTTCGCTGAGCGCCTTGGTGAAGTCGCTCGAAGCAGCGGCGGTCGGCGCGGAGCTGCCCGCGGAATTCGCCAACTGCGCTTCGATGCGCCTCGACGCGGCCTCGTGGGCCTTGAGCGCCGCTTCGATGGCCACCTGGGCCATGCTCGCGCTGTTTCCGACTCCTTGGATCATTGGGCTTGGTCAAGCACGGGGTTCAGGACTGCACCAGGCGCAGGGCGCGCTCGGCCATGGCGACGAATTGCTCCTGGGCCGAGACGTTGGCCTCGTAGGCGCGCGTCGAGGCGATCAGGTCGGCCATTTCCATGACGGGGTTCACGTTGGGCAGGGTCACGTAGCCCTCGGCGTCCGCGTCCGCGTGGGAAGGATCGAAGATGCGCGGCAAGGGCGTGACCTCGTCGTCGGCAACCTTGGCGACGCGCACGCCGACCACCTCGTTCGTGCCGTTCGCGGCCCGCGAGAGCAGCGGCGCGAAGTGCACCAGCTGGCGCTTGTACGGCCCGCCGTCGGGCGTGCGGGTCGTGTTCGCATTGGCGATGTTCTTCGCCACCGTGTCGATGCGCACGCGCTCGGCGGCCATGCCGCTCGAGGCCGCTCGCATTCCAGAGAACAGTTTGTCGATGCCTTCCATGAGTTGCTCCTGGTTCAGCGTCCGCTCTCGATCGCGGAGCGCATCAGCTCGAAGTGGGTCCCGAGGATCGCCGTGTAGGCGTCGTACATCAGGCGGTTCTCGCGCAGGCCGGTGAGCTCCGCTTCCATGTTCACGTTGTTGCCGTCGTCGCGCGCGGGCGAGAGCAGGTCGACCTCGACCTTCGGCTCGATCGAAGCGGTGTCCTGCCCGCGGCTGAGCGCGTTCTGCAGGAGATCCTCGAAGCGCACGGTCTTGCGCTGGAAACCCGGCGTCTCGGTGTTGGCGAGGTTGCCGAGCAGCACGTCGCGCCGTTGCGCGGACGCGTCGAGCAGGCGCATCAGGAGCGCCTGGCTTTGGATCTGGACGTCCACGGTCAGGCCACCAGCCCTTCCGAGCGCCACAGTTTCATCTTGTTGACCAGGGTGCGCGAGGACACGCCCAGTCGTTTCGCGGCCTGGGTCTTGTTCCCGTTGAGGCCCGCGAGAGTGGCCAGGATCGCTTCGCGCTCGATGTCCTCGAGGCGGCGGTTGATCAAGCTCGAAGGCGCGCCGACCGCGTCGTTCGCCGGCATGGCCATCGGTTGGCTCGGACGACCGAACACCAGGTCGGCGACGTCGACTTGCGCGCCCTGACTGAGCACCACCGCGCGCTGCACGACGTTCTCGAGCTCGCGCACGTTGCCCGGCCAGCTCCAGCGGCGCAGTTGCGCCTCCGCGGCCGGCGTGAAGGTCGGCGCGCTCATGCCGTGCAGTCGCGCGTAGTGAGCCAGGAAATGCTGCGCGAGGGGCAGGATGTCGTCGGTGCGCTGGCGCAGGGGCGCGATGTGCAGCGGCAGGACGTGGAGGCGGTAGTACAGGTCCTCGCGGAACTTGCCTTGCTTGACTTCGTTCGCGAGATCCTTGTTGGTCGTGGCGATCACGCGCACGTCGACGCGCAGCGTGGAGGTGCCGCCGACGCGCTCGAATTCTTCTTCCTCGAGCACGCGCAGGAGCTTGGACTGCAAGGCCGGTGAGACTTCGCCGAGCTCGTCGAGCAGCAGCGTGCCGCCGTCGGCCAGCTCGAAGCGGCCCTCGCGCATCTTGTGCGCGCCGGTGAAGGCGCCGCGCTCGTGCCCGAACAGCTCGCTCTCGAGCAGCGTCTCCGAGAGGGCGGCGCAATTGACGCGGATGAAAGGCCCCTGGGCGCGCGGGCTTTCGCGGTGGATCAGGTGCGCGATGCGCTCCTTGCCCGTGCCGCTCTCGCCGGTGATCAATACCGTGCCCTTCGAGCGCGCCAGCTTCTTCGCCGAGCGCAGGGTCTCGGCCAGGGAAGCGCTCTCGGCGATGATCTCGGGCTGCGATTCGCTCTGAGCACAGCGCAGGTAGCGGTTCTCGCGCTCGAGCCGCTGCTCGCGATCGATGCGCTGGATCACCAGCGACAAGGCCTCGTGGGAGACGGGCTTGAGCAGGAAATCGCTGGCGCCTTCCTTCATCGCCGCGACCGCGACCTCGACCGTGCCGTGCGCCGTGCACAGGATGCTCGGCAGGTCGGGCATGGCTTCGTGGAGCTTCTTGACCAGCGCCAGCCCGTCGGTGCCCGGCATGCGCAGGTCGGTGACGACCAGGTCCGGGTGCGCGGATTGCGCGAGGGCAAAGCCTTCTTCGCCACCGCGCGCCATGGACGCGCGATAGCCGAGGGTCTGGATGGCTTCGACCAGGAAAGTGCGGGAGAGTTGGTCGTCGTCGACGACCAGGATGTGTTGGATCGGCATCGTTGGATCAGGCTCGGATCAGGGGAAAACACAGGATGAAGCGCGCGCCGCCCAAGGCGGACCCGCGACCATGGACTTCGACGTGGCCGCCGTGGAGCTCGGCCACCTGGCGAACGAACGCGAGCCCGAGGCCAGTGCCTTCGGCGCGCGTGGTGAAGAAGGGCTCGAGCACGCGGGCCTCGATTTCCGCCGACATTCCGGCGCCGGAGTCGTCGACGGTGAACGTGACTTCGCCTGCCTCGACTCGCAGCGTCGCGCGGACGGCGCCGCCGTCCGGTTGAGCCTCGAGGGCGTTGGCGAGCAGATTGCGGAAGGCCTGGCGCAGCTTGAGGCGATCGCCGACGAAGGCCGGCAGGGGCGCGGGCGCGGTGTCGATGTCGACTGTCCAACGCTCGCGCACGGAGGCGAGTGCCGGATCGCCGAAGGTCGCGTCGAGGGCGGCGCGAGCGAGCTCCACGCCGTCGATGGTCTCGAGCACAAGTTTTTCCGGCCGCGCGAGCGAAAGCAGGTTGCCGAGGATCGCGTCGGCTTCGCTGACGCCGGCGACGATCATCGCGGCCCAGCGGCGTTCCTTGGATTCGCTCGGCAGTCGCGCTTCGAGCAAGCCCGCGAAGCCCTTGACGGCGTTCATCGGGTTGCGCAATTCGTGCGCGATTCCGCCGGCCATGTTGCCCAGGGCAGCGAGCTTGTCGAGACCGTGCAGGCGCTCGATCTCCTGGTTGGCGCGTGCGAGCTGGGCTTCGACCAGGCCCGCGCGGGCTTCGAGAGTCTGGTAGCTCGCGAGCAGCTCCGAAGAGATGCGCGTCAGCTCCTCGACCGCATGGGCGAGTTGCGCGCGATCCGCGATGTCGACGGCCGCGATGTTCACGGCGTGACCATCCCGTGGGCGATGCTCCACTCCAGGAACTCGAGGTCTTCTCGCGCGCTGCGGCCCTCGGGGCTTTCGCCGGAGGCTGCGATGACCTTGCGGTACAGCTCGAGGGCTTCCTTGTTGCGAGCGAGCTTTTCCAGGCAGCGCGCGCGCCAGTAATCGGCCTGGCTGTCGCCGGCGATGGGTTCCAGTGCCGCGACGCCTTCGAGGTAGCGGCCGCCGCGCCAGCAGGCGCGACCGAGGCGCGAGCGATCGGCGATGAAGCCTTCGGTTTCGAAGGCCTGCTTGTTCGAGACGGGCGCGTTCTGGACGGGAATCGCAACCGCGATGGTGTGCGGCTCGACAGGATTCGCGGGTGCGGTGTAAGCCAGGTTGAGCGGCCTGGTCGTCTCGACCTCGCGCTCCGCGAGCGCCGGCGTGGGGCCCTCCAGTGCGCGCGCGTCGAGGATTTCCTGCAGCGCGCCGACGCGCGAGCGCAGAGTGATCAGGTCGATCTCGGCCTGGACGGCGTCGCTCGGTCCGGCTTCGCTGGCGGCGAGCAGGTCGACCACGGCGCTCGGATCCTTCGCCGCGAGCCGCTGCTCGACGGCGCAGAATTCGGCGAGCTGGCTCGCGTTGCGCGCCAGGCGCTCGCGCAGATTGTTCGGCTCGTCGCCGCTGGTGGCGAGCACGGGAATCGAGAGCAAGAGGCTCAGCAGTAGATTCGCGATCAGGAACTTCCGCATGATCTACAGCCTCCCCCGGTAGGCTTCGATCGCGTCGTCGACCCGGGCGTGGCCCTCGAAGATCGTCGCGGCGCAGACGTAGAACTCGCGGCGGCGATCGGCTTCCGAGACAAGCTCGAGACCTTCGCGCAGCATCGTGATCGCGTCCTCGACACGGTCCTGGCCGTCGAGGCAGCGCGCGAGGCCTACGTAGAGCCGCGTGCGCTCCGCGTCGTCCATCGGCGGCGCGCTCTCGCGCACCGCGAGGAAGGCCGAATGAGCCTCGGTCCAAAGGCGCGCGTGCATCAATCGTTCCGCTCGCGCGAGGCGATCCTCAGCGGGATTCGTGTGCAGCGATTGCGGATCGAGGCCGAGGGCCTCGCGCGCGGCATTCGCATGCTCGGTGGTCGCATTGCCGCCGTCGTTGAGCTTGGCCCAGCGATCGATCCACAGGGCGCCGAGCTCGTCGCCGGCAAGGCGCGTCAAGCGCGCGGCTTCACCCGCGGCGTGCTCGCGCGCGCCGCCCGTGGCATGGCGCGCATGCTCCATCCAGACCACGGCGCCGTATTCGGGCGGCGAGTCCGTCGGCAGGGCCAGGGCGCTCAATTCGTAGTACTCGGCTTCGAACTCTTCCTCGAGACCGCCGTTCTGGGATTCTGCGAGCAGCTGTCGCGCCGCGGCCGCGTTGCCTTCGCCGAGCACGGCGCGCGCGCGGATCAGCAGGCGGCGGTGCAGGTCGATGCGGGTCAGGGCCGGATTCGTCGTGTCGAGGGCGGCCAGCAGGCGCAGCGCCGACTGGTGCTCACCCTGGCGCGCGAGACTGTTGGCGAATCCGACGCGCGCCTCGAGCACCAGCGGGCCGTTGACGGAGATGCGCAAGAGGTCGGCGTAGTGCGTGCCGGCTGCGAGATAATCACCGCGCAGGAATAGCTGCCGCGCCGAGCGGATCAAAGCTTCGGGCGCTTGCGTGGACTGCGGGTAGGCGCGCACCAGGGAGTCGAAGCTGGCGATCGCCTGGTCGAGGTCGCCGCGGTGCTCGTAGATCGAAGCCTTGGCGAAGGCGGCCGCCGCTCCCGCCGTGGCGTCGGGAAAGCTGCGCAGCGCGGCCGAATACGAGGCGAGGGCGCAATCGCGCAGCTCGTCGGGCGTGGGCGAGGCCGGAGTCAGCGGACGGATCTGGACCGCGCCGGTGCGCCAGTTGGCGCGCAACCCGGCCGAGCCGAGCATCCATTCCAGGACCTGCTCCGCCGGCCGATCGCGCAGCTCGACGGTGACCAGGGCGGTGGGGGAAATCAGCTCGAGCCCTTCGACTTCGACCTGCATCGAGCGCGTCAATTGCTCGACGAGGCCATTCAGCGGCGCGCGCGGAGCGGAGATCGAGCAGAACCAGTCCTTCTCGCGCTGGACCGTCGAGATCAGCGCCGTGGTGAACGGCTCCTGAGCAATGGTCAAAGGCGCGAAGGCACTCGCGGCCAGGCAGGCCAGGCAGATTTTCCAGAGCTTGGTGCTCACGGGTGCTTCACCTCGGGATCGAGGAAGCCCGAAGCCGCGACGTCGGCGGCCTGGCGGTGCTCGAGAGCATCGGCCTGCTCGCGGTAGGCGTCGGCGGCGAGCAGCTGGGCCCGCGCCGCGATGTTCGGACGCGTGCTCGCTTCGAAGCGGTCGAGGACCGACAGCAGCGAGAAGAGCCTGGAGCGCGCGTTTTCGTATTCGCCGCGGCGGATCTCTTCCGTCGCGGCCGCGAGCGCCACGTCCGCTTCACCGAGCACCGGCGCCTTGATGTCCAGGTTCTCCCAGGCCGGGCTCGGCGGCTTGGTCGCAACGGGCGGCGCGACGTGGGGCAGGCTGGGCGGAATCGGATCCGCGGCGAGAGGCAGGTGCTCGGGGAGGTTGTGCGGCACATCGTCCGCGCTGCTCATCGAGCGCCAGACGATGCCGACCAGTCCGACATTGACCATCAGCGCGAGAGCGATCAGGCCGAGGGTCAAGAGCCCCGGACGCTTGCTCCTCGGCGCGGCGATCGAAACGGGCGCGGGTCGAGCCGGCAGAGGCTCGGCAACCTTGACGGTCACAGGCTTGACCAGCGGAAGCTGACCAGCCGGGGCTTTCGGCGCGACAGGAACCGGCGCGGGCGCATGGACCGGGCTCGGAGCGGCGCTAGCCGCGGGCGCGGGACTGTGTGCTGGCGCCACGTGTCCGTGATCCGCGCTCGCCTTGACGGGCGCCGCCACGGGCGCTGCCACCGGCTTGACCTCGACCGCAGCCGCTGCCGCAACCGGCGCGCGCGCGGGCGCGGGCGCGGACACCACCTCGGCTTTCGACGAGCCGCGGTTCATGTCGTCGAAGTTGAAGAGGTCGTCCTCTTCGTTGATCGGGGGATTTTCCGTGGCCACGTTCAGCTCCAAAGCTCCGGCAGGGGATCGGCGCTGGGCTGGGGTGCGGACAGAAGTCGGCCAACGCAGACGGCGAGGGCCGGCGAGAAGTGGAACTGCGGCTCGAGCGATCCGTCGCGCAAGGCCGAGAGCACGCGGCGCGTCATCGTCGGATCGATGTAATCGAGGTCGGAGAGATCGAGGCCGCGCTCGTCGGCGAACATCACGCTCGAAGCGGTGAACTCCAGGGCGATGCTCGAGCCGCGATCGCGCCGGCTCTCGATGTTGATGTCCTCGGCCAGGGCGCGCGCACGCGCCAGGCCCGAGGGCAGTGGATTGGGCTTGGGACTCTCCGTGAACGGCCTGGTGTCGAAGCCGATGCCGTCGTCGGCGACTTCGACGATCAGCCGGCGGCCCTTCAGCGTCGCCTCGAGGCGGAAAGGCCCGTCGCTATCGGGGTAGGCATGGCGCGCGACGTTCTCGAGCAGCTCGGCGGTCGCGCCCGCGATCCGTGCGCGCGTCGCGCAGGCGAATCCGTTGCTGACGAGGAAGGCGAGCAGCTCGCGCACCGCGCGCGCGCTGGCTTCGATTCCTGCTTCGTCGCAGAGACTCAGGTGGACGCTCATGGCAGCTTTCAATTCCTGCCTTGGAGAGCGGCTCGCGGGAACAGGACTTGGATGCAGGTCGCCCCGCGCGCCGAGCGCTGCAGCGTGAGCGTTCCACCCATGCGCGGGATGTCGCGGCCCGCGAGGTGCAGACCGAGGTCGAGCTGGACTCCGTCCGTGCCCGTGGATTCGCAAGCCGCCCCGACGAGGGTGAACAGTACCGTGTCGTGTTCTGCCCGCGCGCCGAAGAGCACCTCGCCCGTGGTCGTCGCCAGCGCGTAGTCCGCGAGATGGCGCAGGGCCTGGCAGAGCTGCGGGCCGTCGACGCGCAGATTGTTCGCGACGTCGGCTCGCGCCAGACGCATGCGGTGGCGCCCCGGCTCGGGCAGCATGCGCAAGGTGCTGAAGAGCAGCTCGTCCGTCGTGCAGGACAGCGGCTTGATCTCGCGCGGCGCGGCGAAGTCGACCAGGTCCTGCACGCCGCGCGAGAGGCGCACCACTTCCTCGAGCGCCGCCTCGACCTGCGCGAAGTGCGGATCGCCCGCGGGCAGCTCGCGCGCAAGGTTTTCCATGGACGCGCGCAGGGCCGCGAGCGGATTCTTGAGGATCCGCGTCATCGTCAACCCGAGCTCGGGCGGAATACTGAGCTCAGCCTGCATGGTCTGTGTCGTGTGCTGCGTGGGTTGCATGCGAGTGGTCCGTGGTCATCGAGAGCGCAAAGTTCCGGCCAAGCGGCTTGTCGGCCAACCTCGGGAATCCCTTGACGTTCCCGGGCTCCGTGCCGCGCAGTTTTTTCCCGGCGCTAGGACATCCCTGCGTCACCGTTCAGCCTGCGATGCCGTAGGTCTTGAGCTTGGCGTAGAGCGTGGTGCGGTTGATCCCGAGCACGCTGGCGGCTCGCGAGCGATTGCCCGAGCTTTCGGCCAGCACGCGCCGGATCAGGTTCTGCTCGACGCAGCGCAGCGAGCGATCACCGATCGCCACGACGTCGTCCGCGCTGGCGGGGGAGCGCACGGCCCCGAGGGAAAGATCGTCCACCTCGATCCAGGGCCCGCTGCCCATGAGAACCGCGCGCTGCAGGGTGTTCTCGAGCTCGCGCACATTGCCCGGCCAGGCATGCAGCTCCAAGGCCGTGACGGCCGCGGGCGACAGGCCCTGGACCTCGCGCCCGAATTCGCTGGCTGCGCGGGCGAGGAATCGCCGCGAGAGGGGCAGGATGTCCTGCGGGCGCTCGCGCAGGGCCGGAACGGCGAGAGACAGCACGTTCAAGCGATAGAAGAGGTCTTCGCGGAATCGCCCCGCGGCGACTTCGCGGCCGAGGTCGCGGTGCGTCGAGGCGATCACGCGCACGTCGAAGGCGCGTTCCTCGCGAGCTCCGATGCGGCGGTACACCCGCTCCTGGAGCGCGCGCAGGAGCTTGGCCTGCAACCCGCCCGCCAGCTCGCCGATCTCGTCGAAGACCAGCGTGCCACCCTCCGCGGCGTGGAGCAGGCCTTCGCGCCCGCGCGGATCGCCGCCGGTGAAGGCTCCGCCTTCGTAGCCGAAGAGCTCGGCTTCGAGAAGACCCTCGGTCAGGGCGGCGCAGTTGAGCGCGACGAAGCCGCGCTCGCTGCGGGGAGAAAGCTCGTGGATGGCCCGCGCGACCAGCTCCTTGCCCGAGCCCGATTCACCCTGGATCAGGACCGTGGTGCGCGCCGTCGCCGCCACGCGCGCGATCTGCCCGACCAGGATCGAAAGACCCGGGCTGGCGGCGAGGAGGTCGGCGAAGCGGGACATCAGGGCAGGCATCGGAAGAAAACTCCGTTCCCTGGAGCTTTCTTCACGACCCGCGCACTTGTTTCCCGGCCTGGAACGAGCGCGCCGCTGGTCGCGGGGTCTCTATATAAGGAAGAGCGCTGCCTGCGCGGCGCCTGGAAGCCGCGCGCGCCCCTTTCGACGAGCCGGAGCTAATGGGCGTTGGACTTCCTCCGACAACCCATCCACGTCGGTCACGGTGGGCTCAACTCGCCGCAAACCAAAACCACGAACAGCGCCGGGCGACTTGCCCGCCTGGTCTTTTCCTGAATCAATCGAAGGGAGTGCATCATGGGTCTCAGAGTCAATACGAACATCGCCTCGATGACTGCGCAGCGCAATCTGTCCGCGGTCACCGCTCGCCTCAGTGGAAACTTCTCGCGCCTGTCGAGCGGCCTGCGCATCGCGAATGCGTCGGATGACGCCGCCGGCCTGGGCATCAGCGAGCGCATGCGCGCCCAGATCCGCTCCTTCAGCGTCGCCGGCCGCAACGCCCAGGACGGTCAATCCCTGGCGCAGACCGCGGAAGGCGCGCTCCAGGAAGTGAGCAACAACCTCTCCCGCATGCGCGAGCTGGCGGTTCAAGCTGCCAACGGCACGATCAACACGACCGACCGCGCCACGCTGGACAGCGAATTCCAGGAGCTTTCGAGCGAAATCGACCGCATCGCCGCGCAAACGACCTTCAACGGCATCAGCCTGCTCGACGGAAGCACGACCTCGATCGACATCCAGGTCGGCGTCAACACCGGCGAAACCCTGACCGTGGCCCTCGCCGACACGACCGCCTCGGTCCTGGCGATCGGCTCCCTCGACGTGACCTCGGTCACGAACTCGACCGCGGCTCTGGCCGCGATCGACACGGCGATCGACTCGGTCTCCACCAGCCGCGGAACGCTGGGCGCAGCCCAGAACCGCATGAGCTCCGCGATCGCCTCGATCGCCTCGGCCCGTGAAAACCTGTCCGCCGCCGAGAGCCGCATCCGCGACGTCGACGTGGCCATGGAAACCGCCGACCTGACCCGCAACTCGATCCTGCAACAAGCCGCCGTGTCGGTCTTGAGCCAGGCGAACACGCAACCGCAGCTCGCGCTGAGCCTGCTCGGCGGCCGCTAACGCCAAGCGTTCGACTGAACCCCAGGGTTCACGGAGGCCCCGCTCGGAGTGATCCGCGCGGGGCCTCTCTGTTTCCCATGAGGTCTCGCGGTCGGTCTCGAGTCAGGCCATCACGCGACCGCAGCTCGCGCCGAGCCTGCTCGGCGGCCGCTGACGCGAAGCGCTCGACGGAACCTCAAGGTTCACAGAGGCCCCGCTCGGAGTGATCCGCGCGGGGCCGCTCTGTTTCACACGAGGTTGCGCGCGTCAGTCTCGAGCCAGGCCATCACGCAACCGCGGCTGGCGCTGAGCCTGCTCGGCGGCCGCTGACGCGAAGCGTTCGACGGAACTTCAGGGTTCACGAGGCCCGCTCGGAGCGATCCGCTCGTGGCCTCTCTGCTTCACACCAGGTTTGACACGAGACTTGCGCGCGCCGGAAGGACGCGCGACCTGAAGATCTTTCCGCACGACTGCGTCATCTCGCGAAAACCCGTATCAGTTTTGGGAAGTTTGCTCCAGACATGGGGGCAACGACTCCCGATAGAGACCACGTTCGAGTTAGCGATCCAGCCTTTGCTCCCCCCGGGACAATTGCCAGCGCGAGTCGGACCTCAGTGCGGCGCCTCCAGCTTGGAGACGCGGAGCATTGAGCAACCCGGTTTCGCGAACGTGGTCCCACCGACCCCAGTCGCGAAGCTCCCCCTTGCAAAACTAATCGAGCAGAAACCATGGGACTTCGTGTCAACACCAACATCGCGTCGATGACGGCGCAGCGGAACCTGTCCGCTGTCACCGCGCGTCTGAGCGGAAACTTTTCCCGCTTGTCGAGCGGCCTGCGCATCGCGAATGCCTCGGATGACGCAGCCGGCCTGGGTATCAGCGAGCGCATGCGCGCTCAAATCCGCTCCTTCAGCGTCGCTGGCCGCAATGCCCAAGACGGTCAATCCTTGGCGCAGACCGCGGAAGGCGCGCTGCAGGAAGTGAGCAACAACCTCTCGCGCATGCGCGAGCTGGCGGTTCAAGCTGCCAACGGCACGATCAACACGACCGACCGCGCCACGCTGGACAGCGAATTCCAGGAGCTTTCGAGCGAAATCGACCGTATTGCCTCGCAGACGACCTTCAACGGCATCAACCTGCTCGATGGATCGGCCACCTCGGTCGACATCCAAGTTGGCGTCAACACCGGCGAGACCCTGACCGTGGCGCTGGCCGACTCGACCGCCTCCACGCTGGCGATCGGAAGCCTCGACGTGACCTCGGTCACGAACGCGACCGCGGCTCTGGCTGCGATCGACACGGCGATCGACTCGGTCTCCACCAGCCGCGGAACGCTGGGCGCGACCCAGAACCGCATGAGCTCCGCGATCGCCTCGATCGCCTCGGCCCGTGAAAACCTGTCCGCCGCCGAGAGCCGCATTCGCGACGTCGACGTGGCCATGGAAACCGCCGACTTGACCCGCAACTCGATCCTGCAACAAGCCGCCGTGTCGGTCTTGAGCCAGGCGAACACGCAACCGCAGCTGGCGCTGAGCCTGCTCGGCGGCCGCTAAGCCAACGCGTTCGG
>DATHET010000071.1:0-4863 GCA_035490315.1 Planctomycetota bacterium | reverse complement strand
AACGTGGAGGTGCGCATGACCACGATCCCGCAGTGGTCGGGCGGATTCATTCCTTTCGCGAGGGTTTCCCACGCCAAGTACATGGTCGTCGACGGACGGCGAGCCTGGATCGGGACGAGCAACTGGGAGCGCGAGTATTTCTCGACCAGCCGCAATCTGGGTCTGATCGTCGAGGGCAAGTCGGTCGGCGAAGCGCTCGACAAGATCTTCGTCTCGGTCTGGAATTCGACCTACGCCTCGCCCGTCGATCCCTCCGCGCACTATGAAGCGCCGAAGATCGACGACAAGTGATCTCGCGGGCGGCGCGGGGCTGCTGAGCGGGATTCTCGAAGCCGCCGATCGCGACCATTGCCCAGGGGCGCGGCCGCTGGTCGCGTATCGCGAGGGCGATTACCCGGAGTATCTCGCGCTGCTGCGCAAGTGCTCGCTGCGGATCGTGCCTGTTTCGCGTTTCGGGCGGCCGCTCCTGTCGGTGGCCGAGCTGCCCGCGACAGCATCGAGCGGGGCTACAAGTAAGCGCCTGGATGCCCTGTCGACACGCTGGCGCGCGGCGCGACCGATCGTGCTGCCAGGCTGGGCGAGCGCGCTCGTGCTCGCCGAGCGCGACCCGATCACAAATTGGAGTCGCGTCGTCAGGAACCTGCGAAAGCCTGGGACCCTGCGGAAGTTTCTCTCGTCGAAACTGGGTCGCGACACTCTGGAGGCCGCGACCCGATTGGACGATCCCGAGCGCGATCTCGAAAAGTTCTTCGTGCGCGACGGCGGCTCTGGCGCGCGCCTGTGGGTCAAGAGCGCGACCCTGACCTCCCCCACCACGAACGGATCGGGCCGTGTGCGCTTCTCCTTCGGCCGCGAAGGCGACGACGATGCCAGCGCTGACGAGCAGGCCCACGCCCGAGTCAGCGAGTTCGCGCGCCGCTGCTTGCCGCTGGCCGATGCGATCGCGAAGTCGCGCGCGCATCGAGGCTTGCTCGCGAGCTTCGTCGGCTCGCCAGTGCTCCTGACCCAGCACATCGGCTACTGGAACGCGCCCGAAGGCGGCGCGCTGCTGCACCACGACGCCTTCGACGAGCCCGCGCGCTCGCGCCAGCGCGGCGTATGTTACGTCCAGCTCTCCGGCGCCACGATCTGGCTCGCCCTGTGCACCGCGGATCTCGTGCGCCACACGCGCGATTTCCTCGCAGCCCTCGAAGCCGGCGCGGCACCGTGGGTCGTCGACGATTGCTTCGACAACCGAAAGGCATTCGCGCGCATCACTCGCCGCGCGCGCGAGGCCGGCTGGCTCCAGGAGCAACTGACTTCACCCGGCTGCGGCGGATTTGCGCGCATGGTCAACTACTCGCCGGAATTCCTCGCTGTCCTCGTCGACGCGGGCCACGCCTGGCGCCTGGAAGCTGGCGACGCGATCCTGCTGCCGAATTTCGGACGCCGCCGGACGTGCCTGCACGCGGTGTGGTGCGCTGGAACCGCCGGCGCCGCCTTGTCGATGGCGATCCGCGCGCGCCGACGCTGAATTCAGGGCTGCTTGCGCGAGAGGTAAGCCACGAGGTCCGCGAACTCGGCGGTTGTCATCGTCGCGCACAGACCTTCGGGCATCACGGACAGCTTCGACGGGCGGACTTCGGCCACATCGGCGCGCAGGGTCGTGATCGCCGTCCCCGTGGTGTCGATCAGCACGATCCCCTTCGCGTCGTCCTGCTTGATCTGACCGAAGAGCATCTGATCGTCCTTCGTGAGCACCGACACGGCCGCGTAGCCGTCGAGGATGCGCTGGGAGGGCGAGAGGATCGAGTTCGCGATCTCGGCGCGTGAATAGCGCGCGCCCAGGCCGTCGAGGTCTGGCCCGACGTGCTCGCCCTTGCCCGCGATCGCGTGGCAGCGCAGACAGGTGGTTCGGTTGACGTCCTGGATCACTTTTTCGCCGCGCGCGGGATCGCCCTGCATTTCCTGGGCGAAAGCGGCGTATTCCGCGGGCGTCGGGCGCGAGGGCAGGCGGGATTCGAACAGCGGGCCGCTGCCTTCCTCGGGCACGGTCAAGGCGAAGCTCCAATCGCCGCCGGCTTGACCGATGCGCAGGGCGAGCTGGTTCTTCCCCGCGAGCAGGTGCGCCTTGAAGTGATCCGCTTCCGCGGTGAAGGCCCGAGCGCCGGTGAACTCGTGGACCAGCGCGCCGTTGAGCCAGACCGAGACCTGGTCGTCGCTGCCCACGTGCAATTCGACGTCGCGCTCCGCGCTGCTCTCGAATTCGCCGAAGGCGTAGGCGGTCTGGTTGGACTTCTCGCCGAGCAGGACGTCCAGATCGATCATGCCATCGGCTCGCGAGGACGACTCGCTGCGCGCTTCGACGTCTTTCAATGCCGCGAGCGAGGCTTCCGCGTGCTCGGCGCTGAATTCGAGCTTGCCCAGCGCTCCGTCCGCATCGAAGGGCCCGCGGATCTGCCAGTCGAGGATCGGCTGATGGCCCGCGTAGATCCCGCGCAGCTCGCGAACGATCTCGCCCGAGAATTCCTGTCGCTGCACCATGGCTTCGAGGGTCGGCCGCAGAGCTTTCTTCGAGCGCATCATCGTGCGCCGCGCGACGCTGCGCAGTTCCGGGTCCTCGTCGCCGAGCCCGCGAGCGTAGACGCGGGCCGCGCGCGGATCGTCGAGCGAGGCCAGGGCCTTGAACGCAGCGCTGCGCACTTCGCTGTCGCGAACCAGCTCGAGCAGGCGCGGCAGGGCTCCTTGAGGCTCGATTTCCGCGAGCAGCGAGCAGGACGCGCGCCGCACGACCGGCGAGGGATGCCTGCTGCGTTCCAGCGCGAGATCGTAGCTGAAGCCGAGCTGCTCGAGCGCGATGGGCTCGAGCTGGCTCAGGAGCTCCAGCGACGCGCCGGAAACCTGGGCGACCGTGGCCTCGTTCTGGACCAGGACGAGCGCCGACTGCGACATCTCCTCGATCCCGAGCCGCGCGCCGATCTCGAGCGCTCGCACGCGCTCGTCGGTGTCGGTGGATTTGCGCGCGATGCGGGCGAACAAGCCGACGTCCTCCTTGGATCCCAGCTCGCCGAGGGCTTCGAGCATGCCGGAGCGCAGCTTGGTGTCCGTTTCGACGACGATCCGCTGGCGCAGCGCGGCGGCAAGCCGCGAATCGCCGGTCTCGCGCACGGCGGCGGTCGCGGCGGATCGCGTGGCGGCGTCCGGATCGGCGAGGGCGGCGGCCAGGGTCGCGTTGGCGAGCTCGGTCCCCTTCCAGTCGACCGTGCGCGCCGGATGTTTCAGCTTGGCGGGCGCGATGCTCCACCACTTGCCGTCCCAGGGCTCGCAGACTCGCGCGAGCACACCGAGTGCGTGCAGGGCCGCGGCGCGAACGCGCGGATGGCTGCCGGCCTTCTTGCCGCGAGCGAGGCCGCAGATGCCGCTCTTCTCCAGATCCTCGAAGGGGCCGCGCCAGTCCTCCTCGAGCGCACCGCGGCGCGTCTCGGCCAGGCGCACGGCGAAGTCTTCGATGGCATCGAGCAGCTCGAGTGTCTGCGCGTCGGAGTCCTCGAAGAAATGCGCGAGCTCCTCGGGATCCATGGGCCCTGCCGCCAGGCGCCGCCAGGTCGCGCGCGCATGGGGGCTTTGCTCCGCGCAGCTCCACGCGGCGGCTCGGGCAGAAGCTTCGCGGCCCCAGTGGGCATCGCGCGTCTCGACCAGCATCCGAAGCGCTGCTTCGCGCACGCGCATGTCCATGTCGGCGAGACTCGCGATGGCCTGGCTGCTCACGAAACCGTGTCCGTGGAACAAGTCGAGATCGATGGCGATCGCTTCGGAGGTTTGCAGCGCGGCACGGCGCAGCAGAGGATCGGCGTCCAACAAGCGTGAGCGGGTGGCCTCGGTCAAGGCTTTCCAGTCAGCTTGCGGCAGCTTGTCCAGGTCGCGGCGCGCCAGCTCGGCGGCTGCGTGCAGTGCGTGCAGCTCGACCCTCCCGCCGGCGCCGAGCGCGGCGATCAACGCCTTCACGTCCCGCGTGCGAACGATCTCGTCCTGAGCGAGCAGGCGCGTGCGCCATCCATCGCACTCCAGCCGTTGCGCGATCGTAGCATTCTTGTCCAGGCGCGGATCGACGTTGCATACGTCGCTCACGCGCACGCGCCACAGACGACCCGTCTCGTTCTTCGCGACCCAGCCGCCGTAGCCCCAATCGCTGATATACAAGAAGCGACCATCCGGCGACTCGCAGACATCCGTCGGATGGAAATCCTTGACGTCGCCCGGCTCGAGGAACTCCTCCATCTTCGCGACCTTGAACGTCCCTCCGTCGCGCTCGAGCTCGAAGCGCCGCAGAGTCTGATCGCCCCATTCGCAGAAGAACAGACTGCCTTCGTAGGGCGCGGGCCACCCGCCCTCGCGCTTGACCAGACCGCCGGTCGGCGACCCGCCGCCGTACTCATCCATCGGCGCGAGAAAACGACCGGGCTGATCGTGGTAGTCCCACGGGTATCCGTAGTACCCGCCCGGCACGATGTGCGTCACCCGCGTCCACCAGCCGAGACCGTCGTCCGTGTTGTCGTACGTGAACATCTCGCCGTTCGCGTCCATCGCGACGTCGAGGATGTTGCGCAGGCCGCGCGCGACGACCTCGAGCTCGGATCCGTCGGGACGCATGCGCACGACTCCCCCGCCGCGCAGGCTGATCCTCGAGCCATCGGTCCCATGCGCCAACGGCACGCCCTTGTCTCCGCAAGCGACGTACAGATATCCGTCCATCCCATACCGCAGGCCGGAGACGATGTGGTCGTTGAACCCGCCGGGATGTCCAGGAGCCACGGGACCGAGATCGGTCAACAATTCCTTGCGCTCCTCGGCCACGCCGTCGCCGTCCCGGTCGCGCAGCACGGT
>DATHET010000070.1:0-8649 GCA_035490315.1 Planctomycetota bacterium | reverse complement strand
CCTGGGAATACAACGCCTCGCTGTCCTGGAATTCCGATGTGCGCGGGCGGCGCATCCGCAAGGACGGCGCGCTGCTCGATCCGCAGACGGGATCCTTCGTGTCCAGCGCGAACAACGCTCAGATCCTGCCCAAGGCCGCATGGTTCGGGACCAAGTACATGGTGAGCTTCACCGACTACCGCGACCACGTCGCGCTCGAGCCGGGGATCGGCGACGTGTTCGCGGTGCGCGTTTCGAGCACCAACCAGATCCTCGACAATCCCGAGCTGCCCGCGCAGAACCGCTTCCCCGCGGCCGAGGGCCGCACGGCGATCGACGGCGCGCTCGGACGGGCCCTGCTCGCGAGCTCCGTGCTCGACGAGGCCTTCGGCGCCTGGCGACTGCACCTGCAGTCCTTCGCCGAGCCCTTCGCTCCGATCGTCTACTGCACCGCCAAGATCAATTCCCTGGGCTGCCTGCCGGCGATCAGCTCGACGGGCACACCGAGCCTCTCGGCGACCAGCGGTTTCGTGGTCAGCTGCACGAACGTGCGCAACCAGAAAGTCGGGCTACTGCTCTACACCACCCACGGTCGCGCCAGCGTTCCCTTCCAGGGCGGCACGCTGTGCCTGAGAACACCCGTGCGCCGCACCGTCGGAGTGAGCTCGGGCGGTTCCAGCGTGCCGGCCTTCGACTGCTCGGGCGTGTACCAGCTCGACATGAACGCCTTCGCCCATGGCCTGCTCGGCGGCAATCCCGACGCGGCACTGACGGTCGCCGGCAGCGTGGTCAGCGTGCAATGGTGGGGTCGGGATCCTGGCTTCGCGGCTCCCAACGCTTCGACGCTGTCCGAGGCGATCGAATATGGGTTGTAGTGCGTATCATCGCGCCGTCACTTGGAGCTTAGAATGAAGCGCGTCAGAACCTGGGGTATCCTCTTAGGGATGACCCCTGACCGACGCGCACCATGAAACTGCTCCTGATCGAAGACTCCGAGCGCCTGAGCGACTCGATTGCGCGCGGCCTGCGCCGCTGCGGCTGGGCCGTCGACGTGGCCCTCGATGGTGAATCCGGCTTCGAGCTAGCGGCCAAGGGGGGTTACGACGTGATCGTGCTCGACCTGATGCTGCCCAAGGTCGACGGCCTGACCCTGCTGCGGCGTCTGCGCGAGCGCGGTTCGCTGACCCATGTCCTGATCCTCACGGCGCGTGACGCCGTCGAGGACCGCGTGCTCGGCTTGCGCGTCGGCGCGGACGACTACCTGATCAAGCCCTTCGACTTCGAGGAGCTGCTCGCGCGCGTCGACGCCCTGGCTCGGCGCCGCCACGAAGCCAAGGACCCCTTCATCCGCCTGGGCGAGGTCGTGATCGACACCGCTTCCAAGACCGTCAGCTGCAAGGGCCTGCCCGTGGAGCTCGCGCGCCGCGAGTACATGGTGCTCGAATACCTCGCGCTGCGCCGCGGCCAGTCCGTCTCGCGCGAGGACCTCGAGCAGCACGTCTACGACAGCCGCAAGGAGATCGCTAGCAACGCGATCGATTCCGCGGTGTGCGCGATCCGCCGTCGCCTCGAGCAGGCCGGCCAGGCCGATCTGATCCGCACTCGGCGCGGATTCGGCTACACGATCCGCGTCGGTGGCGAGGCCTCCGCTCCGCGGTGAACTCGATCTTCATCCGTTCGTCGCGGCTGACCACGGCCGCCGTGCTCGCCGCGTACACGTTGGTTGCCGGAGCGGTCTACTTCGGGATCGATCGCTATCTCCAGAGGCACATCGACGCGGCCTTGAACACGAAGGCCAGTGTCTTCGCCGCGCTCCTGCACCGCGACGAGGCGATGCTCGAGTTCGAGTTCGAGGACGACTTGATGCCCGAGTACTCGCGCAAGCGCGCGCCCGAGTACTTCGAGCTGTGCCTCAACGACGGCAGCGTGTTCCGCCGGTCGCTGTCGCTGGGCACGGACGACCTCGCCGACCTGGGACAACCGATCGAGGACCGCAGCAGCCCTTGGGACATCCGTCTGCCCGACGGTCGCCATGGTCGAGCCGTGACCATGCTGGTTCGACCGCAGCTCGAGAAGGAAGGCGAGCTGATCGGAGAATCGGACGAGCCTCCGATGCGCCTCACACTCGCCCAGGGTCTGGAGGACCTCGACGCGGTTCGTCGCGCCTTGAGCATCGGGCTGATCCTGGGTGGAGTTGCCCTGTCGGTGATCGTCGTGCTCTCGATCCGCTGGTCGCTCGCGCGCGGGCTCGCGCCGCTGACGCAGCTCGCCAAGGAAGTCGACGCGGTCACGCCGGAGACTCTCGACGTGGAGTTTTCGACGAGCCATGACACGCACGAGCTCGCCGGCATCCGCTGGCGACTCGACGAGCTGATCGAGCGACTCGGTTCGGCCCTGGAGCGCGAGCGGCGCTTCACCTCGGCCGCTGCCCACGAGCTGCGCACGCCGCTCGCCGAGCTGAAGACCCTCGCGCAGGTCTGCGCGCGCTGGCCCGAAGAGCATGAGCTGCGCGGCCGCCTGCCCCAGGACGTGCTGGCCCTCGCCGGCCGCATGCAGAACACGGTCGAGAGCCTGCTGACCTTCGCCCGCGCCTTGGAGTCCAGCGCGCCGCGCGAGCTGCAGGCGATCGATTTCTCCCAGGTCCTGACTCGCCTGCTCGAGGCCAGGCCGGTCGAGCAACGCAAGCGGATCACGGCTTCGATCGAGCCCGCGCTGCTCGCGCGCGCGGATGCGACGCTGATCGAATCGGTGCTGCGCAACCTGATCGACAACGCGATTGCCCACGCGCCGGCGGCGAGCGGCATCACGCTGCGCGCCCGGCGCGACGGCGAATGGGTGCTCTTCGAGTGCGAGAACGGACGCGGCGAGCTCGAGCAACGCGACCTCACCCATCTGTTCGAGCCTTTCTGGCGCAAGGATTCCTCGCGCCACGGCGATGCCCACGCAGGCCTGGGCCTGGCGCTGGTCGATGCCTGGGTGCGCTCCTGGGGCGGTCGGATCAGCGCGGAGCTGGTCGCGGACGAGCGCGTGCGATTCTCGCTGCGGCTGCCGCGCGCTTCGGACTGAGGCCGGACCGGCCGCGCTCGACACTTTCGCGGAAGCGTGCACAATGCATGGGTGCGCGTCCGTTCGGGACGCGGACCATTCCCACCGTCGACGCGGGCATCCATGGAGCGCCACTGACATGCAGCCGCAATCGCACCTGTTCACGCCTGGTCTCGTTCCGCTGGTCTTCGCGACCCTGCTCCTCGGCCAGGCTGGCGCACAGACGCCGTGCCTCCTGGCGCAGCCCGCGCGCTCCAACACGAACAACGGCGGCTTGCGCATGGTGTCGGCGGACTTCGACGGGGACGGTGGCGTCGACTTCGCGATGGGCGGCTACGACGCCGGGGTCTACCTCTCGATGCGCTCGAGCACGGGATCCTATCCAGCCACGCTTCCGCTGCTCCCGATGCTGTCGATCACCGAGGCGATTGCAGCCGGCGACGTCGACGGGGATCACGACGTGGACCTGATCGCGGGCGCTTTTCCTCTCGCGCTCAGGCGCGGGAACGGCGACGGCAGCTTCCAGGCGCCGGTGAGCGTGGCTAGCGGGATCCACATCGTGGACGTTCAGCTCGTCGACCTCGACGGGGACGGCGACCTGGACATGGCGATGGCGTCCATCTACCCGCACAGCGTCAGCGTGCGCCTCAACAACGGCACCGGAGTTTTCGGATCGCCGATCAGCTCTTTGCCGGTCTCGGGCGCGGGGGAACCCCGTGAGCTGACCGCGGCCAGGTTCGACGCGGATTCGATCGTCGACCTGGTCCTGGCGCGCCATGGAACCTCGGCGATCTTCTTCCGCGGACTGGGCGGAGGAACCTTCGCTCCCGAAGCGAGCATCGCGGTGCCGGTGCCTTTCACCGACCGGGTCCTCCACGCGGATCTGAACGCCGACGGTTTCCAGGACCTCGTGCTCGCGAGCACGTCGATCGTCACGATCCTGCTCGGGGATGGCCAGGGGAACTTCACTCCCGTGCACACCGAGGACCTGGGCAACAACCCGATCGACATCGACCTCGCCGACTTCGACCGCGACGGGCGGCTCGACATCGCGGCCACGGGCAATTTCGGGCAGGTGGCGATCGTCCGCAATGCAGGCGGAGGCGTCTTCGCCCCGCGGCGGCTCTTCGCCGGGGGTGAGAACTCCGGGGGAATGGCCGTCGGCGACATCAATCGGGATGGAGCGCCCGATCTTGCCTGCATCGACCTCGGAGGCATGGTCTACCTCCTGGGCGATGGTCACGGCGGCCTGCGCACGCCCGAGCACTTGCGCGCCGACGAGCCGCAATGGCTCGGCTATCCGGGACTCCAGTCGGGACGTCTCGACGCGGATGCCTTCGACGACGTGGTGTACGGCGGCTCCAGCCAGGTGGTGATCGCGCGGCTCGCCAATGGCCAGGGCGGACTCGGGCCCCCGGTGACTTCCGTG
This sequence comes from Planctomycetota bacterium, assembly GCA_035490315.1. Taxonomy (GTDB): domain Bacteria; phylum Planctomycetota; class UBA1135; order UBA1135; genus JADJQU01. The sequence continues at coordinate 4,196 of DATHET010000070.1, read as the reverse complement.
GCTCCCCTGCTCGCCGTGAAGCTGCTCCTGGGGCAGGTCGACAGCGACGGCATCGCCGATCTCTGGCTGAGTGACGTCGTCTCCGTCGGCACTCTGCGCGGCACCGGCAGCGGCGCGTTCGTGCTCCCCACCTCGACCCCGACCACGTTCCCGTTCATCTCGTTCGACACGGGCGAGCTGACCGGCGACGGCCTGGGCGACATCGCGATCGGTGAGTGGGTGTATGGCCAACCCAATCCAACCGGCACGCGGTTGGAGATCATGCCGGGCGACGGCAATGGCGGTTTCGGGCCTTCGATCCAGCTCGTGACGGGCTTCCCGGTGTTCTCCGTCGTGGTCGGCGACCTCGATGGGCTCTTCGACGATGACATCGTCGCGTTGCTCTACAACTCGCCCCCGATGGTCGCCATGTCCCAGGGTGGCGGCGCATTCACAACGCATTTCCTCAGCGCAAATGTTTCCGGCGACGCGAAGCTCGCCGACCTCAACGGCGACTCGAAGCTCGATCTCGTCGTGTCGACGAGCTACGTGACGAACGTGCTCGCCGGCGACGGCCTGGGTGGTTTCACGCAGCTGCCGATCTCGCCACCGATTCCCGGCGGTGTGCCCGTGGTGGCGGATCTCGACGGCAACGGCACCGTCGACGTCGTCGCCCTGGACACGTTCGCGAACGACCTGGTCGTGATGCTGGGCAACGGCTCCGGCGGCTTCACCTCGAGCTGCCGCGCCTACAGCGGATCGACGCGCACGGACAGTCTGGCCACGATCGATCTGGAGAACGACGGCAAGCGCGAGGTCGTCGTCGCTCACTACGGCAGTCTCTCGGGCCTGACCGTGCATCCCAACCAGCTGGTCGTCGGCGTGCCCCATGCGTATTGCGCGGCGAAGATCAATTCGCTGGGCTGCCTGCCCGCGATCGCTGCCAGCGGAATTCCGAGCGCGGCGGCCACATCGGGATTCACCGTGAGCTGCTTCCAGGCGCGCAACAAGAAAGTCGGGCTCCTGCTCTACAGCTTGTTCGGCCGCGCGGCCCTGCCTTTCAGCGGCGGAACACTCTGCGTGCGCCAACCGATCCGCCGCACCCCCGGGTTGAACTCGGGCGGTTCACCCGTCGGCAACGACTGCAGCGGTGTCTTCGCGATCGACATGAATGCCTTCGCTCACGGCCTGCTCGGCGGCTTGCCTCCTCCGTCGCTGCGCTCGGTCGGAAGCGCGGTCAATTGCCAGTTCTGGGGCCGCGATCCGGGCTTCGCTCCGCCGAACAACACGCAGCTCTCCGATGGGCTGGAGTACACGCTGGGGCCGTGATCAGGGCTGCGGCGTGAACACGTAGACCGTCAGGTAGCGATCGATCTTGACCTCGCTCGCGATCGTTCGGCCGGTCGTGATCGGCAGCCAGTCCTCGTTGCCCATCGGCATGACGCGCCGCAGGACGATCAAGGGCCGCGCGAAGTCGGCTTCGCCGGGACGCGGCACGCGATCGGGCGCGACGGGCTCTAGATCGCGGGCGTAGGCGCGATAGGGAAGCGTGTGCTCGAACTGCGGCGGCTGCGTCAGGAGCGCGGTGTACACCGGCTTGCCGCCGGATTTCTCGATCTCGGCGCCTGCCTTGCGCACGGCCGCGATCGCGCCGCGCATGTCCTCGCGCGATTTTCCGCCGACCAGGGCGATCCCCATCAGGAAGCAGGTCGCGCCGAGCGCGATCGCGAGGATTCTCGTGTGGCCTGCGCGATCGATGCAGGCGGCGAGCAGCAGGGGAATCGTCCAGGCCATCGGCGTGTAGTACTGCAAGGGCACGCGATCCCAGGTCCACACGGCGAAGGCCGTGGTGATCACGAACTGCGCGACGGCGAAGATCAGCACACCGCGCAACACGGGCGACGCTTCACGGTTCTTTCTGCCGCGCCAGGCCAGCACGATCAAGGCGAGCGCGGTGAGCGCGAAGGCCGCGGCGGAGACCAGGGCCAGAATCCCCCACAGGCCTCCGAGCTCGCGCATGTACGGCGTGACGAGTCGCGAGGGCAGGGCGAGCAGCTCTTTGACCAGCGTCGGCCGCAGGTGGTAGCCGCCGACGCTTTCCTGGTAATCGAAGCGGAGCTCGGTCGCTTTTTTCGCGAAGCCGATCAGCCAAGGCAGGAATCCGGCGACCGCGAGGGTTCCCGAGACGATCAGCCCCCACAGCGGCACCGAGCGCGGCCGCTTCGTGAACAGCCTCGCGCAGCCGATCGCGAGCAACGCGAGGGCCATCACGCGATGGGTCAAGAGGCCCAGCAGGATGCTCGCGAAGAAGCACGCGAGCCGAAGGAAAGTCGAACGGCGCTCGCTGAACGCGAAGTAGAACGCGAGCACGCCGAGCCAGCCGATCCAGGCGTAGGGCCGCAGCTCCGTGCCGTACAGGATCTGGTACGGCATGCAGGCGTAGAGCCAGGCCATGCAGAGCGTCGAGCGGGTGGTCAGGCCGCAATCGCGCGCGACCAGCGCCATCGGCCAGAGCATCGCGACACTGGAGACGATCGGAATCGCGCGCAGCCAGGCGCCGGCTTCGAAGCCGCCGAAGAAATGCACGAAGGCGAAGAACAGCGGCGTGTGGAACTCTGCCCCCACGTGCTCGATGACCGCGGACAGAGTCGGCTGCGAAGCGTGCGAGAGGGTGTGCAGCTCGTCGAGCCACAGGCTGGACTCGAAGGCTTCGATCAGGCGCAGCACGAGAGCCACGAGTGCTATCCAGACAAGCGGCCGCGCGATCGACCCAGGAGCGCCTGGTGCGCTGGCTCGCGGCTGGGTTTCGCTCATCGAAGCGCCATCTTGAGCGCCGCGCGAGGGCCGATCAACGATCCTCGAGGATCCGAGCCGACGCGATGCTCTTCACTTCAATTCGAAATGCAGCGTCTCCAGCCCTTCACCCGGGAATTCCACGTGGATTTCGCCGCTCGCGACCAGTCCGCTCGAGGTCTCCGCGCGAACCGTGAAGTGCCCGGCGGGCATGTTGTAATGGACCCGGAAGGGCGAATGGTCGCTCCATCGATTGAACAAGGTCGTGTCCTCGAACAGCTCGCCGCCTGCATCGTGGATCGTCAGGTGCAGACGACCGCGCGCCTTCTGCGGATCGAACGCGAACTCGATCTCGCGCGGCAGGTAGGGAAGCACGGGCAAGTCCAGCTCCAGGTCCCCCTTCAGCTCGAGATGGCGCATCACCTGCGCGGATTTCTGGCTCTCGTAGAGCTTCAACTCGTAGAAGCCCAGCGTCTGATTCTTCAGCACGACTTCTTCCGAGCTCGAAAAGTCGAGCGTGGTGTTCCTCATCGTGTCGCGATAGTGCAGGTAGCCTTGGATCTTCATGCCTTCGAGACCCGGCGCTCGGCGCAAGCGCAGGGTCAGGGAAGCTCCTGCCGCCACCACGAGCGTGCCGAGGTCGAGATCGTCGCCAGCTCGCAGCTCGAAGGATTCGCTGACGAACCCGAGCTCCTCGCCGAAGTGTCCGACGAGGCGATAGCGCCCCGCGGCCATTCCTCGGAACTCGAATCCGGACTCGTCGCTGCTGTGGGCGTAGTGGCCGGTGCCGCGTGGTGTTTCGAGTGTCGGCGTGAGCGTCTTCGAGAAACGCCCGAGCGGGTCCGCGAACTTTCCGCGCACCTTCGCGGACGGGTTCTTCTCGGGACTCGGGTAGCTTGCGACGAGATCGAATTCGACGCCGTCCGGATAGACCCCGTCCTTGAACAGCGGTTCGCTTTCCGGGGGCGCCGAAAAGAGCTGCACATCGACCGTGAATGGCCCCGTCGCTAGATTGAAGAATTCGAAGCGCCCTTCTTCGCCGACGTACATCGTGCGGTGCTCGGTGGCGTCCTTCTCGGCCGCGTTCACGAACACATTGGCCATCGGCGCGCCGTCCGAATAGCGCACGTACCCGCGGATCGTGCGACCGGGCTCGAGCACGGGATCCCAGACGGTGCGCTCCCCCGCGACAGGATGGAGCACGGCCTCCGCGTGGAATTCCGGGCTGAACTGCTGCACCTTGCGCGGCGGGCTGGCGTAGGCATGAACTTCGCCGGGCCAGACCTGCTCGATCTCGTAATTGCCCGCCGCGTCGGTGACGGCGAGTGGCGATCCGAACACGCTCGGGTCGTCGTACTGCCCCATCGTGATGAAACTGGGGCTCAGCGCGTGCTCGTAGACTCGCACGATGGCGCCCGCGGCCG
>DATHET010000069.1:0-13156 GCA_035490315.1 Planctomycetota bacterium | reverse complement strand
CTCGACCTTCGTGCGCCAGCCCTCGCCCACGGGATGCACGGAGATGTTGACGTCGCAGCGCAGCGAGCCCTTCTCCATGTCGCAATCGCTGGCGCCGACGTACTGGAGCAGCTCCTTGAGGGCGTCGAGGTACTCGCCGGCTTCCTGCGAGCTCTGCATGTCGGCCTCGCTGACCGATTCGATCAAGGGCACTCCGGCGCGGTTGAGGTCGACCAGCGTCGTCGTCCCGCGGTCGTGGATCGCCTTGCCCGCGTCCTCCTCGAGGTGGATGCGTGTCAGGCGCACGCGCTTGCCCGAGGCCAGGGTGATGCCGCCGCCCTTGCAGTAGGGCTGGTCGTACTGGCTGATCTGGTAGCCCTTGGGCAGGTCGCAGTAGAAGTAATTCTTGCGGTCGAATTTCGAGCGCGGCGCGACCTCGGCGCCCAGCGCGATCGCTGTGCGCAGCGCGAGATCCAGGGCTTCGCGGTTGAGCACCGGCAAGGCACCCGGCTGGGCCGTGCACACCGGGCAGGTCAGCGAATTCGGCGGCGCGCCGAACTCGTTGCGGCAGCCGCAAAACAATTTGGTCCAGGTCTTGAGCTGGCAATGGACCTCCAGGCCGATCACCGGGATCCAGCGCGCGCCTGTTTTCGGCGAGACGAAGCCGACTTCTTGCGTGGTGGTGCTCATGCGCGAGCGTGCTCCAGCGGTTTCAAGTCGGGACGGCGCGCGTGGTGGTCGGTCGCTGCTTCGAAAACTCGGGCGGCGCGCAACACGCGCGTGTCGCCGAGCGCCGGCCCGATGATCTGCATGCCGAGCGGCAGGCTCGCGCCCGATTCCTCGACGAATCCGCACGGGATCGAGATGCCGGGAAGCCCCGCGAGGCTGGTCGGCGCGGTCATCACGTCCGAGAGGTACATCGCCACCGGATCGGAAGTCTTCTCCCCGATGCGGAATGCCGGCGTCGGCGTCGTCGGGCCGACGATCAGATCGACCTTCTCGAAGGCGAGATCGAAATCCTGGCGCAGCAGGCGGCGCACGCGCAGAGCGCGGTTGTACCAGGCGTCGTAGTAGCCGCTGGACAGCACGTAGGTGCCGAGCAGGATCCGCCGCTGCACCTCCGCTCCGAAACCGGCGGCGCGCGTGGCGGCGAACATGCCTTGCAGCGTCCCGTCGCCTTCGACGCGCTTCCCGTAGCGGATGCCGTCGTAGCGCGCGAGGTTCGAGGAAGCCTCGGCGGTCGCCACCACGTAATAGGTAGGAATCGCGTAGGGGGTGTGCGGCAGGCTGACTTCGACCAGCTCCGCGCCCAGCGCCGCGAGCTTCTGCTTCGCTGCCTCGAGCACCGCGCGCACGCTGTCCGACAGGCCGTTCGGGAAGTACTCGCGCGGCAAGCCGATGCGCAGACCTTTGAGGTCGGCGTCGCTCGGGTCGGCCTCGAGCGGCGGGAGCTGGGCCGTGGTCGAGTCGAAAGAATCGACTCCGGAGATCACGTGCATCGCCAGCTCGATGTCGCGCACGCTGCGCGCGAAGGGGCTGACCTGGTCCAGCGAGCTTCCGAAGGCGATCAATCCGTAGCGCGAGACGCGCCCGTAGGTCGGCTTGAAGCCCGCGATGCCGCAGAAGGCCGCGGGCTGACGGACCGAGCCGCCGGTGTCCGAGCCGAGCGCGAGGGCGACCATCCCGGAGGCGACCGCAGCGGCGCTGCCGCTCGACGACCCGCCTGGCGTGCGGCTCTTGTCCCAGGGATTGCGCGCGATCCCGAAGGCCGAGTTCTCGCCCGAGCTGCCCATGGCGAACTCGTCCATGTTGGTCATGCCCAGCGGGATCGCTCCCGCGTCGAGCAGGCGCCTGACGAAGGTCGCCGTGTAGGGCGGACGGTAGCCGGCGAGGATCCGACTCCCGCAGTGCGCCTCGACGCCCTCCCAGCACATGTTCGCCTTGAGCGCGACCGGCACGCCGGCGAGCGCTCCGGCAGCGATGCCGTTGGCCCGGTCGCGATCGATCGCGGCCGCGAGGGCCAGGGCGCGCTCGCGCTCGAGGACCGCGAAGGCGTTCAGGCTCCCGTCGAGCGCGTCGATGCGGTCGAAAGCATCCCGGACGTTCTGCTCCGCGCTGGACTCGCCGCGGCGGAAAGCCGCGGCCTGGGCGCAGGCATCCTGGATCGGCAGCGCGCGACTCATGCCTCGCCGCCGATCGTCTTCGGAACGCTGAAGAAGTTCTCGACCCGCGCCGGTGCATTGGCCAGCGCGTCCTCGACGGTCAAGCTCGGCCGCTCGCGATCGTCGCGCAGCACGTCGGTCGAGTCCGTGGGCCGGGTCATCGGCTCCACGCCCTCCACGTCGAGGGTCGTCAGCGTCTTGAACTCCTCGAGGATGCGCGCGAACTGCGCCGCCACCTGCCTGCTGTGGGCCGGGTCGATCGCCAGCCGCGCGAGGCGGGCGATGTGCAGCACGTCGGCCTCGCCCGAGGGCGCGGCGGCGGGAGTGATCTTGGAGTCCGACATGTTCGTGAGTTGCGGCGCCGGTGCGCCAAACGACCCATGATAAGGAGGCTCCCCCGGTGGAACCAGAGCGGTACTGCCCCGCATCGCTGTGCATGGAAAGCGCGGAATGCGCTGTCGGCGCTGGGCCCCCTGCGTTTCTCGTCGATACGCAGCCTGAGGAGCGATCGGACCGGGATTGCTGGGAAACCTCGGGAGAGTGCGGGCACCGCGCTGGCCGGCCTCAGCCGGCTGCCGACCATGCACAGCGATGCGGGGCAGTATCGCTTGCGGGGCGACTGCTTGCCGCCTACCGTCGGCCCATGCTCGACGCGGAGTTCGCTCAGGAGCGTCTCTGGGGGCCGCCGGATTGGGGCAGTCTCGGCCTGGTGCTGTGCCTCGCCGGCGGATTTCTCCTGGCCCACGGAACGCTGGTGCGCGATCCGCAGACCCTGGTCGAGGAGCGCTTCGGCAGCCAGCGCGCGGATCTGCGCTCCCTGCGCTCGATGCTCTTCCATCGTGTGCAGACGCTGCTCGGTTTCGGATTGCTGCTGCTTGGTTTCGCGGCCCAGCTCTACGCGCGCGCCGTCCCGCAAGCCGGCGGCAGCGTCGGATCAGCGGCGCTGTGGACCGGCGCGGTCGTGCTTGCCGCCGCTCTGCTCGAGCTGAGCGCCTGGTGGTGGTCGCTGGTCACGGTTCGGCGCCACCTGCGCGCCTGGTTCCGCCAGCATCCGCCCGATTTCGACCGCGATCCGGGTCTGGCGCGCGAAGTCGGCGATCTGTTCGCGATCGATTCCCTGCGCGACGAGGCGGTGCAGTCCTACGCCGATCGATTGCGGCGCGAGCTGGGCCTCAGCGCCCCGCGCGCGGCACCGAGCCGGCGGGCGGCGGTCCACGTCGACGAGCCCGCCGAAGAAAATTCCGAGAATTGAGGCCGCCAGGGCCGCCTCGATCGGTCGAGGTGGTGTGGACACTCTCGATTGGAAGCGCAGCTTGAACCGCGAGCTTGCGAGCTTTGCTCGCGCCCTGTTTCCGCCAGCCTGCGCCCTGTGCGGCCAGGGCACCGATGAAGGAATCGCCTGCGAAGAGCATCGGTTGCGGCCGCCTTCGCGAGCTGCGCGCTGCGCGAAGTGCGCCGGTCTCCTGCCCGCAAGAATCCCTGACGGCAATCGCTGCAGCGCCTGTCGCTTGGATCCGCCGCGCTGGTCGCGCCTCGTGGCGGCCGCGGACTACGGCGCGGATCCGGCTGCGCGCGCCTGGATCCTCGCGCTCAAGCACGGCGGCCGGCGAGACCTGGCTCGACCCCTCGGAGCCTTGCTCGCCGATCGGCTGATCCAAGCGCGGGAGGAGGAGGCCCTCGAGCTCGATGACAGGACCGTGGTCGTATCCGTGCCGCTGCATCCGACGCGCCGCTTCGTGCGCGGCTTCGACCAGGCAAGGCTCGTGGCGCGCGCCATGGCCCTCGATCTCGGACTGCGCTGGCTCTCCGGTTTGCGCCGCACGCGGGTGACGCCGCCGCAGGGCGCGCCGGGATCGCGCTCGCGAACGGCGAACGTGCGGGAGGCCTTCGCGTTGCGCGAGGGAACCCCGAAGCGCATCGCGGGGCGAAGGGTGCTCCTGGTCGACGACGTCGTCACGTCGGGAGCCACCGCCAACGAATGCACGCGCTGCCTGCACGTCGGCGGAGCTTTGGAAGTCGTCGTGGTGTGCATCGCGCGCGCCGGTCCGCGTGCGGCGGCCAGGGAAGCCGGATAGATTGCCCCGATGGCGAGTGCCGAGATCCTTTACATCGAGCCCTTCTCCGGCATGGCGGGGGACATGTTCCTGGCGGCCCTGCTCGCCCTGGAAGATCCGCGCTTCCGGCTGGCGGACCTCGAGCAGCTGGCCGAAGCCCTGCTGCCGGGGCAGGTCCGCTTCCAGACCGAGGTCGCCTGGCGCGGCTCGCTGTCCGGCCTGATGTTGACCGTGGTGACGCCTGAATCGGACCATGCACCGCACCGCGGTCTGTCGGATTGTCTGGGGATCATCGAGGGCTCGCCGCTGAGCCCGAAGGCTCGCGAGTTCGCTTCCAACGTGTTCCGCCGCATCGCCCAAGCCGAGGCGCGCGTGCACGGCACCACGGTCGAGGAAATCCACTTCCATGAAGTCGGCGCCGTTGACGCCCTGATCGACATCTGCGGCGCCGCCCTCGCCCTCGATCGTTTGGGCATCCGGCGCGTCGTCGCCACGCCGCCGTTGACCGGCACGGGAACGGTGCGCTGCGCCCACGGCGAGATGCCGGTGCCGGCTCCCGGCACGGCCGAGATCATGCGCGGGCTGCCGATGCAGGTCGGAGGTGGGGGAGGCGAGCGCTTGACGCCGACCGGCGCTGCCCTGCTCGCCGAGTGCGTCGCCGAATTCCGTGCTCCAGACTTGTTCGTCGCCGAGCGCATCGGCTACGCGGCAGGCCATCGCGACCCCAAGGAAGGTCCGCCGAACATCCTGCGCGTGCAGCTCGGCAGCCAGCCCAGCTCCGAGCGCAGCGCCCAGGCCTGGCTGATGGAGGTCAACTTCGACGACATGAGCGGGGAGGAGCTCGGCCATCTGATGCAGGTCCTGCGCGAGCGCGGGGCCCTCGAAGTCTGGTCGAGCGCAGTCCAGATGAAAAAGGAGCGCCCAGGCAGCGTGGTCAGCGCCCTGTGCCGCGCCGATCGGCGCCGCGACCTCGAAGCAGCCTTGTTCGCGCACTCCACGTCGCTGGGGCTGCGCTGGATCCTGTGCGAGCGCACGGAACTCGAGCGCGAGCAGCGCGAGGTCTCGCTCGGCGGCGCTTGCGTGCGGGTCAAGGTCCGCTTGGGCAGTGCCGCGGTCGGCCCCCTCGACGTTTCGCCCGAGTACGACGACCTCGCGCGACTCTCCCGCGACTCGGGCCGCCCGATCCGCGAGCTCGAGCGCGAAGCCATCGGCCTGGCGCTCGAAGAGCTGCGGCGCGAGTCCGCGGATCAGCCGAGGTAGTCGCGGATGCCCTCGCCGAGCCGGCTCAAGGCCTGCTCCAGGCGCGCCGGCTCCTGGGCGAAACCGACTCGCAGGTGGCCTGCCCGCCCGAAGAACTCCCCGGGAACCACTCCGACGTCGAAGCGCTCGAGCAGGTGCTCCGCCAGGGCGCGCGTGTCCGTCACCCCGACGACTTCCGGGAAGGCGGTCAAGCCCAGGGCCGGCTCGGTGGATCGCAGCTCGTTCGTCGCGGCCAGCCACTCCACGAACAGCGGCCGCGACTCGCGCCGCACCTTCTCCAAGGGCCCGCGCAGCCGCTGCAGTTGATCCAGGGCCAGCACCCCCGCGCGCAGCGCCGGCGTCGGCAAGTCGACGTAGGTCAGGTAAGCCAGGTCCATGATGCTGGCGCGCTCCCCGACCAGCCCCTCCCCGAGCACCATCCAGCCCAGTCTCAAGCCGCCCAGGCCGTAGGCCTTGGTCAAGCTCGAGATCGAGATGGTGTTGGGCGCGACCTGGAAGGCCGGAGCGCGCAGGCCGAGCTCCGCGAACTCTAGATAGACCTCGCAAGACACCAGCACGCCGCGGCAGAGCTCGGCCTCGCGCGCCAGAGCCGCGATCTCTTGGCCCGACATCAGCGCGCCGGTCGGATTGTGCGAGTTGGTGAGGAAGACGTGCCCGCGCTCCGCACCGGCGAGGGCGCGGCGCACCCGGGCGGGATCCAGGCGCCAGCCGGCGGCCGGATCGCGCTCGACCAGCACGGTCTCGGCCCCGAACGCCTGGGGCAGGGCGCGCAGCGGTTCGTAGGAGGGAGTCTCGCTCGCCACCCGCGTGCCCGGTCCGAAGAAACGCCAGGCCGCCAGGTGCATGCCCCCGGTCGCGCCGAGGGTGGCGATCACGCGGCTCGGATCGACGCGCAGCATCGCCGCGATCCGTGCTTCGAACTCGGGCAAGGCCTCGACTCCGGCGTAACCCGCGTCGATCGCCCGTGTCGGTCCGTTCAGCTCGAATTCGCTCGCCGGAGGCGTCGGCATCCCCGACTGAGTGAGGCAATGTCGGGCGAGTTGGGCGCGCGTGCGCGCGAAGACCATGTACGGAAAGTAGGTCATCGGGAGAAGATTGTGCTGTGGAACCGGTCCTCTGCGACCGCTACGATCCGGCGAACGTAACGAGGAAACGCGCGCACGCGCTGCGCATTCTTCGAAGCCTCGCTGAAAAAGTCAGCGCCTTCGAAGCGTTTCCAGACTCGAGCGAACAGTCCGGAGAAGCAGCACCCATGATCCACTTTCACAGCACGTTTTTCCTGCGCGGCGCATTCTGCGTCGCATTGACTTCACTCGCACTTTCTGCGCGCGCGTCCGCGCAGGAATCCAAGCCGGATGTCGCGCCGGGCACTCCCGTGGTGAATCCGGATGCGCAGCAAACGCCGGCTAGCCCCAAGGAAAAACCGAAGTATCTGCGCTACATGAAAGTCGGTGCGAACGGAGCGCAGGCGCGCAATCTCGGCGACACCAACGGAGTGAGCGTCGCGAAGCTCAGCCCGGGCACGCTCGTCGCCGTGTACCAGGAGAGCGGCGATTGGCTCGAGTGCGAAGTTCCCGGCGGATTCGAGATCTGGGTCTACGGTCAATACGTCAAGGCCTCGTCGGAGGCCGGCGTGCTGGAGATCACGGGCTCCGACGTGCGCGCACGTCCGCTGGCATCGAGCGGACCGGAGAGCTATCCGCTGCAGCCGAATCTTTCGAAAGGCGACCACGTCCGTCTGATCAGCCGCAACGATTCCGGCAAACCGCTGGCCGAGGATTGGATCAAGGTCTACTCGCCCCCCGGCGTGCGCGGATTCGTGGCCAAGGCGGAATGCGAACCCCTGGCTTCCGGCACGGACGGCGCGTCGGCCTGGGCCAGCGCCGTGGTTGAGGCGCGCAAGCGCACCCCCGCGACCGTGCTGCCCAAGACCGTGCCGGCCTCCACCGATGCGCCCGGGACGCCGAAGACCGCCATCGTGGGCGACTTGACGCCGCAACAGGCCCTCGAGGAGCTCAAGCTCGCCGACGCGGCGCTCGCGCGCGAACGCACCGCGGAGAAACCGGAATTCACGGCCGTGCGCGAGCAGTACGAGCGCGTGCTGGCCAGCGTCAAGGACGGCGCGACCCACGACATGGCGCAACGCGGCCTGCACGAGATCGACGCGCTCAGCCAAGCCCACGCGCTGAAGGCGGAGATAGAAGCCGACAAGGCGCGCACCGCGAGCGCGGCCGAGGAGCGCCAGCGGCAGATCGACAACATCAAGAACAACAACGACCCCTACAAGGATCGCTTCGTTTCGCGCGGCTGGGTCGAGAAGCGCAACGTGCCCGGTCAGCAACCCACGTTCATCCTGCGCTGGGGCGGCGATCAGGTGTCCGAGATCGTCTGCCTCGACGGTCGCTACGACCTGGCGGCCTTCAACGGCTATGAAATCGGGGTCAAGGGCGACGAAAAACGCTCCTTCATTCCCGGCAGCATCAGCCGTACCGCCGTGCCGCGCCTGATCAACGCCACGCGCATCGAAGTCCTCTCGGGCCGTCAAGCCGCGCGCTGAAACCCGGCGCGACCCGCGCGAAACTTGTCGAAGCTGCTGCTGGTCCTGCGCGATTTCCTGCGCCGCCTGCTCGGGCTCGAGCCGGCGGCTCCGCTGTGCGACTCGTGCCGGCTGGACTACGGCAACGTGTGCAAACGTCCCGAGCGCCCCAACGCACGAATCTGTCCCGATTACCAGCGGCGCTAGATCAACCCGCGCAGGTGCGGCAACGCGTCGTAGATCGGCGCGAGAATCGCCACAAGCGCGAGGCTGAGTTTGGCGCGCGGACTCCGTCGGACCACCAGCGCCGCTACTCCGCCAGCTCCGCCGCGGAGACGCGTCGCATCGCCGAAGGCAAGATCGCTTCGCGCAATTGCGCCAGCTCGCCGCGCGCGATCGCTTCGCGCATGCGCTCGAACAGGCGCGCGAAGTAGCGCAGGTTGTGCAACGTCAACAGTTGCGCGCCGAGCATTTCGTTGGACTTGCACAGGTGGCGCAGATACCCGCGGCTGAACCCCGAGCAGCAGGGGCAATCGCAGTCCGGATCGAGGGCGCGCGTGTCGTGGGCGAAATCGGCGTTGCGCAGATTGAGCTGCCCGAGCGACGTGAAAGCCTGGTGCGTCCTGCCGTGGCGCGTCGGTGTCACGCAGTCGAACAGATCGACGCCCTGCGCGACGGCGTCGAAGAAATCGAGCGGCATGCCGACGCCCATCAGGTAGCGCGGCTTGTTCTCGGGCAGGTAGGGCGCCGAGGACCCGACTGCGATGCGCATGTCCTCGCGCGTCTCGCCGACGCTCACGCCGCCGATCGCGTAGCCGACCAGATCGTGGGCCGTGACCGCTTCGACCGAGCGGCGCCGCAGGTCCTCGAAGATTCCGCCCTGCACGATGCCGAACAGGGCTTGACCGCGATCCTCTGCCCCGAGCTCGCGGTGGGCGCGAACGCAGCGCTCGAGCCAGCGGTGGGTGCGCTCGCAAGCCTGCTCGACCACGCCGCGATCGCGCGGATCGCCGGGGCACTGGTCGAAAGCCATCTGCACGTCCGCGCCCAGTGCCGCCTGGACTTCGACGGCCCGTTCAGGCGTGAAGCGCACGCGCGCGCCGTCGATCACCGATTGGAAGGTGACTCCGTCGTCGTCGATCTGGTTGATCCCGGCCAGGCTGAAGACCTGGTAACCGCCCGAGTCGGTGAGCAGCGGCCCGTCCCAGTTCATGAAACGATGCAGGCCGCCGAGCGCCCGGACCGTGGCTTCTCCCGGCCGAAGATGCAGGTGGTAGGTGTTCGCGAGCAGCATGCGCGCGCCCAGGGCACGCAGCTCGGCGGGTTGCACGCCCTTGACCGTGCCGCGCGTTCCGACCGGCATGAAAGCCGGCGTGTCGACGCTTCCGTGCGGCGTGTGGAAGCGGCCGCAGCGCGCGCGGCTCGCGCCGTCCTTCGCCGTGCACTCGAAACCGAAGCGCTCAGCGCCCATCGACGAGCGCGGTCCCCGGATAATAATGAGCGAGGATCTCCGCCGCGCTCCAGCCGGCCGCCGCGCCGGCGTGGCAGCCGTTCTGGCACAGACCCACTCCGTGACCGCGGCCGCGGCCGGTGAGCATCAACTGATCTTCGATCGCGGCGTCGCTGCGGGGCAGGGTGGTCAAGACGAGATTCGAAGCGATCGCATTGTCCTTGAGCGACTTGCGCAGCGTCTCGAAGGGCACGCGGCGGGTGGACAGGCTGCCGCGCAGCTCGACCTCCAGCCAACGCCCGCCGCGATCGCGGCGCACGGGCTCCAGTTGCAGGAGCGGCGCGCCGATCGCGAAGGCGGCGGCGAGCCGATCGAGCTGCTCGCGGCCGAGCGTCGTGCGCCAGGACAGGTCTTTCACGCTCACGGGCAGGCTGGAGTTCGCGGGCGAGCCGCGCGGCGAAAGTGAATTCAAGCAACCGGGGCAATCGACGCTGCGCAGGGCGCGCAGGTGCGCGGCCTCGGGGAAAACGTCGGTCGCGTCGGCGGTCCGCCCGCCGCAGGCGGCATGGAAGCGCGCGTCGAGCGTGGCTCCATCCTCGGTGAGGATCATGCCGCGGGTCTTGGCCAGCGCCTGACCGAGGGCCTCGGCCGCGCGCTGCGAAGCCGGATCGCGGGTCGGCACGAAGCGGCCGCGGTAGGCCTGATCGCGAGTCGAGTCGAACAGCCGCACCTCGAGCGAGCGCGTGCCGCGCGCGGCGAGCTGAGCGATCGCGAAGCTGCGCGACGCGATCGCCTGGGCTTCGAGCTCGGCGGGCGCGGCGCCGAGCAGTTGCACTTCGCTGGCGACGACGCCTGCCAGGTACTCCTCCAGGTCGACGATGTTGTCGACGGCGAGGCCCGAGACCGCGAGCGGACCGGCGCTTTTCGAGACGCGCACGCGCAAGCGGCCCGGATAGCGCTCGCTGCCGATCGAAAGTCCCAGCGCGGGATCCGCGGGCTCGATCCACAGCTCTTCTTCCGCGATCGGCGCGCCCTGGACTTCGAGCCGGGCGCCGGCTCGGCGCACCTGGAGCTCACGCTCTGTCCCGCGCGCGCCTTGGACGTCCAGTGCGCTGCGCGTTTCGAAGCGCTCGAGGCGCACGCAGATCTCGCCCTCCGCGCGCCAGACGCGCGCGGGCGCGGCCGCGGGAGTCTGGGTGGAAGCGCTCGAAGACGCGGGCGGAGCCGGCGCGATGCAGGCGACGGCGGCGCACAGCAAGGCGATCACGGCGCCTCGCTCCGCTCTTGAATCACGAGAAGAGGCTTGGACCATGGCCCGCCCCGGGTTCGCGCGGCGGAGCGCCGACTGCGCGCAGACCATCGTCGGTGATCGAGCGGCCGCGCGAGGTGCGCTCCAGGAACCCCGATCGCAAGAGGTGCGGCTCGAAAACTTCCTCGATCGTGTCCTCGCTCTCGCCGACTTCGGCCGCGATCGTCTTCAATCCCAACGGCCGATCCGGCTGGCGCGCGAGCACGCCGAGGATGCGTCGATCGAGGTCGTCCAGACCGTGGTGGTCGACGCCCAGCCGCTGCATGGCGGACTCCGCGATGTCGAGCGTGATGCGCTGCGCGCCGCGGACCTGCGCAAGGTCGCGGACGCGGCGCAGGAAACGGTTCGCGATGCGCGGCGTGCCGCGGCTGCGCAAGGCGATGGCGCGCGCGGCATCGCTCTCCAGCTCGACGCCCAGGATCGTCGCGGATCGCGCCAGGATCTTCATCAGATCCTCGACGGGATAGGGCACCAGCCGCTCGAGATGGCCGAAGCGGCCGCGGAAAGGAGCGGAGAGCAGGCCTTCGCGCGTCGTTGCTCCGATCAACATGAAGGGCTTGAGCGTCAACGGGAGGATGCGCGCGTTCGGACCCTGGTCGAGGGTCAGGTCGACCGAGAAGTCCTCCATCGCCGTGTAGAGGAATTCCTCGACCGAGGCGGGGATGCGGTGGATCTCGTCGATGAACAGGACGTCGCCGCGCTTGAGTTGCGTCAAGATGCCGACCAGGTCGCGCGCGCGCTCGAGCGCGGGACCGGTGCTCGAGTGCAGCGTCGCGCCGAGCTCCTGGGCCAGGATCCGCGCCAGGCTGGTCTTGCCGAGTCCGGGCGGACCGGAGAGAAGCAGGTGATCCGGCGGCTCGTCGCGTTCGCGCGCAGCGCGCAGGGCCACCGCCAGATTGTCGAGCGTGCGTTCCTGGCCGACGAACTCCGCGAAGCTGCGCGGTCGCAGGGTGTTCTCGAATTCGAGCTCCACGCGCGGCAGGCCTTCGTTGACCGCGGCGGCCTCGGCATGAAACGGCGATTCCTCGGCGGGCATGTCGCGAGCATAGCGCGCGCGGGAGCGAAGCTGCAGCGGATGTCGCACCGCGATCGTCCGTTGCGCTCGGATTCGTAACAGGACGCGAGCAACTCCTCATCGCCGGCGTGCACCGCGGCCAGCACCGGCCGACGGCGGGGGAGAGGTCGGCGTGGAGCAGCGCGGCGCACCGCAAGCGTGACTTGCGAGCGGGCCGACCGTCTCGAGCTTTCACCTGGGTCGATTCATGACCGAGTAACTCGCGCCTCCCCACCGTGCAGTGTGGGTTGGGAGGCCTCCGCCGGGTGGTCTCTCCCGCGCCGATCGGGGCCCGAGAGGTCTCGCTCAGCCAGGACTGCCATCGGCCGGATCCGCGCCGCGATCCGCCGACATGAACTCCACCCAACTTCCTCGCGAATCAACCCAGGCTTTGATCATGGCACGCTATCCCGACGCTTCCTTCTCGAGGCTTGATCCCGAGCACATCCACCGTGCCCTGAAGATCATGACACCTTGGTCGGCGCTGGCCGTCTGCGGCCTTTCCGCCTCGCTCCTCACCGCCTGCGGCGGTTCCTCTGGCTCTGGCGGTTCCGGTTCGAACATGGACCTGGTCCAGATGTCGAACGGGTTCGGGGTCATGGTGCCCTATCAGGTGCACAAGCCCGACCTGCTCGGCAACCCGACGAATCAGATCGTCTCGATCCGCAGTCTCGCGGATCTTCAGAACAACGTGAGCGCATCCAACCCGGTCGTGGCAGCGACCGAGTTGCCGTTGATCCCGCAACTTCCGAACGGCGATGCGGGCAACCAATTCATCTTCATGGAGTTCAGCGCGCCGATCGACATCGACACCGTGCTGTCGAAGTCGCCGTCGGGTCAATCGAACTCCGGCTTGACGACGAACATCGCGGTGATCGCCGTCGATCCCTCGACCAACACGTCGACGCTGGTGCGCGGCCGCGCGTTCGTCGGAGGTAAGACCTACTCGAGCAACCTGATCGGCATTCCGCCCGCCTTGGTGCTCGAGACCTGGGTGCTGCCCGACGCGAACGGCAAGCCCGTCGCCAATCTCGCGATCCCGCCGATCAGTCCTCACACCTTGCCGCCGGGCCTCGGTTTCCCGGGAACGCAGAGCACGTCGGTCTTCAACGGTTCGGAATTGCTCTTGAAGCCCAGCACTTTCGTGTTCGTCGCCGACACCGACGGCGACCTCTCGACACACGAGACATTCCCGACCAACCGTCAGATCATCGTGCAGGCCTCGACCGCCGTGCGTTCGATCAGCGGCCGGCCGCTGATCCACGCCGCGCTGGGGAGCACCACCGTCGGACCGGACACGATTCCGCCCGAAGTCGCGCAGACGCCGCCGCCGAACAGCCACCCGGACACGA
>DATHET010000068.1:0-11694 GCA_035490315.1 Planctomycetota bacterium | reverse complement strand
CGCGAGCACGGCGCGAATCTGCTCTGGCTCGACTCGCGCGGCAGCGTAGCTCGCGAACAGTTCTTGACCGCCTGATCCGCCCAGGCCCAAGGCCAGAATCGAGTCCAACCCGGTCGCCGCCGACGCACTTTCCCCATGAAGACCCAGCCATGCGCTCTCCGCAGACGCCAGGTCCGGGTCCGTCGCTTGTCCCGGTGCGGATCGCGAACGGCGGGCGCTGTCGACTTGCCGCATCCACTGCGCCGCGCTCGAGCCCGGATCCGCGGCGAGCTGGATCGGGCTCGGCATGCTTTCCATCCAGGCAACGCGTTCCCCTCCGAGCCACTGATGCAGCAGCAGGGCCCAGGCAGCCACGAAGGGCGTGTCCGGAAGCCATGCGTGCTTCGCCGCCGTGTCGGTCGCGAGCCGACCCAGCGGCGCGGGCACGGGGCAGCCTTCACGCAGGCGGACCGACACAGTCGGCGCGGCCGTCGGCGGCACGAAACAGTCGAGCAGCGATTTTCCCGGGTGGGGCGACACGGATCGGCGGTGCTGGGAGGGGCTCATTCCGACCTCGGACGGAGGCCGAAACCTCGTGCGGAATGGGGCACGAAGTCACACCGTCGGCATCCGGATCCGGATGCCTGAATCCAATCGGGCAACATGAGCGAGCAAGGGCCCTGGGAGGGCCAGTTCAGAGCGTCGGGCGCGCCGCGGTCACCCCAGGGGGGAATCCCCGGGTGTCCGACCCTCCATCGTACCCAACCCAGACAGCTCGGGCCCAGGCCGGTCCTGCGCCACGCCTCCCGGCACCTATCCACGACCTCACTTCCCCCGGGCCCGCGGAACCGGGTCACGCGGCCTGCGTGGTAGGTTCCCACATGTTGAGCCTCTTCTCTGACCGATGCGGATCACCGGGGCTCTCCGCCCGTGCGCGGAAAGGGCAATCCCCATGAGCTTGCCGGCGCGACCGACTGCATCGATGGAGTCTGGAGCGGGTCCTCGAGCTCGCGGGACCGGGACGGAGCCGATCACCGCGGTGATCGTCACCTACCAGTCGCTGCCGACCATCGACGCGACCCTGAAGGCGGCGCACGAAGCCTTCGCAGCAGGTGAGCTGCAGGTCGTCGTCGTCGACAACGCCAGCGCGGACGGGACTGCCCAACACATCCGCGGACACTACCCGTGGGTCCAGGTGATCGACCACGGCGGGAATTTTGGATTCGCGCGTGGCTGCAATCGTGGGTTCCTCGAAGTGCGCACGCCGTACACCCTGTTCCTCAATCCGGACGCTGTCCTGGATCGGCGTTCGCTGAACGAGCTGCGGGCTTTCCTCGACAGCCACCCAAGGTGTGGCGTGGTCGCGCCGGCAATCCGCTCGTCGAATGGCGCGCTTCAATCCGCGGGCATGCTGCTGACCCCCTCCGGCTTGATCCGCTCCGCGCTGTTCAGCAAGCCGCTGCCGACGCAGCGCCTGATCGAGCCCGGAGGCCCCGCGTTCGAAACCAACTGGGTCTGCGGGGCGATCTTCATGATCCGTTCGGATCTCTATCGGAACCTCGGGATGATGGATCCGAGATTCTTCCTCTACTTCGAGGAGACCGACCTTTTCCGCCGGGTGGGCCAGAACCAATGGGAATTGTGGGCGGTCGCCGCGGCGGTAGCGACCCATGCCCAGGGCGCGAGCGCCGAGCAAGTCCGCGGTGCTCGCTATCACGGTTGCCTGGCCGAGTTCTTCTATCCCAGCCGCTTCTATTTCCTTTCCAAGCATTTCGGACTCGCGTCCGCCTTCGTCAGCGAGTCGATCGCCTTCGCCGCCTTGTGCGCTCGCTCCCTGGTCGGGCGATTGCGCGGCGGCGCGCCCATGACGATCCGCGACCGGTTGGCAGGTGGCCTGTTTCGGATGCCCACCGTCCGCAAGGAAAAATGAGCGCACACTCTCGAGGCGGCGAGCACGAGACCTCTCACGCCGGCGGCGATTGTGCAAGCAGGCGCTGGACCCGACGGCCCAGCTCGGCGACGTGCGGCGATTCGACCAGCGTCAAGTGGTTCCCGTCCACGTGCTCGACCTGGAACTGACCACGGATGTGGCGTCCCCAACCGTAGTCATCGTCGAACTTGACGTGCGCAGCCCAATCGCTGTGGTCGGTCCCGTGGAAGAGCACCACGCGGAAGTCGGTGACGATGCGTTCGATGTTCCAGCGTTTGGTCGCCTGGAACAGCGCGGCGCGTTTGATCGCGTTGCCTCGGGCGATCGGAACCGTGCGTTGCGAGCCGACGGGCACGGGCGCATCCCGCTTGCTGACACCCTCGAATCGTTCCTTGAGCTTGAAGGCGAGCCGGCGCGCCACTCGGATCGCCGAGCCGTCGACCAGGGCCGTGACCGGCCGCATGAGGAGCTTCGTACGGTCTCGGTGCATGCCCTCGGCCAGCATCGTGTCGAGCAGGATCACGAGGTCGACCTGCTCTCCTCGCGCGCGCATCCTCGACGCCAGCTCCATGGCGAGGACTCCGCCGAAGGACAGGCCCGCCAGACGGTACGGCCCCTTGGGTCGGAACCGGGCGATTGCGCGGTCGTAGGCCTCGGTCAGCCGATCGACGGACACGTCCGGCTGCCTGCCGCGCATCGACTGCGTCACCAGCGCCTGCTCCTCGGAAACGTACACGCCGAAGACCGGCTGGCCCTTGCCCAGGCTCTCGGCGAATTCCCGATATAGGTTGAGACCGACCAGACAGAAGATCGGGATCCCGTCTCCCTCGGCCTGCAGCGTGACCACCACGGAAGCGGCGTGTTTCGCGTCCGCGCCGAGCGTCGTCACCAGGCTTTCGATCGTCGGATGCTGGAAGACGTGGCCGAGATCGATCTTGATCCCGCCCGCGGCTTCCATCTGCAGGATCAGGCTGATGGCGGACAGGGAGTTTCCCCCGAGCTCGAAGAAATTGTCCGTGATACCCACGCGCTCCACGCCGAGGACCCGCTGCCAGACCGTGGCCAGGCCGACTTCGAGGTCGTTCCGCGGTGCGACGTAGCTGCGCTGGCGCCCGTTCGCACTCGACGTCGTGCCGGGATGAGCGCCGTTCAACTCGTCGGGCCCATGCGAGGCTCCGTTCGATCCGCCGGCCTCGCGACGCTCGAGGTGCTGCCAATGAGCCGCACCGGCGAGCTCGGCCACGGTCGCGTGGGGATTCACGCTCACCATCTCCAGGATGCGTTGCAGCCGCTGGTGCAGCACTCGCGCCGTGTCGTCGGTGAGGACGTCCGTGTTGTACGTCATCCCGCCTTGGAGTCCGTTCGCGGTTTCGATGAACCACAGGCCGAAATCCTCGGTCGCACCGCGCTGGAAGAGCGGAACCATGGAGTGGCCGAGGTTCCCCCAACGCGTGACTCGCTGCCGCGCGTCCTGGAACGAGAACAATGCCTGGTAGAGCACCGTACCTGCCACGCCTTGCGCGACCGACAACTCGCGCGGAAGACTCTCGAGCGACACATCGGGATTGGCGAAGGTCTCGATCACCGTTTTCTTGACGCGCAGGACGAAGTCGGAGAAGCGCTCGCTGGGGTCGACTTCGAGCTGCAGGGGCAGCAGATTGTTGAAGTAGCCCATCACCTGCTCGAGATCGGGCCGCTCGCGACCGCGCACGGGCGTGCCGATCACGAGCCGTGTCTGCCTTGCATAATCGTAGAGCAGCACGCCGTACAAGCTGAGCGTGGTCATGAACAGCGTGGCGCCGTATTGCCCACTGATCTCGTGCAGCGCATCGGTCCGCTGCTTGTCGACCTTGATCCATTCGGTGCTGCCAGCACCCGACATGCCTGGACGGCGAGGCTTGTCCGTCGGCAGCGGCTTGGGCAGGCCGATGCGTTGCAGTCGCTCGCGCCAGAAGGCGAGCTGCTTGGCAACCTCCGCGCTCTTCATCCATTGGCGGTGCCAGACCGCGAAGTCGCCGTAGCTGATCGGCAAATCCGCCAGGGGGCTCGGGCGTCCTTCACAGCGAGCCGAATACAAGGCGGTGATCTCGTCGTACAGCAGGTCGAAGGACCAGCCGTCCCAGACGATGTGGTGAGCCATGAAGAAGAGCACGTGCTCCTGCTCCGCCAGGCGGAACATCCGCGCCTTGAACAGCGGCGCTCGACTCAGGTCGAAGGGCTCGGCGGTCAGCTCGTCGAGCCGCTGAGTCAAGCGCGCGTTGCGCTCCGCTTCGGGCAAATCCGACAGATCCTCCGCCGGGAAAAGCGGCGCCTGGACGCGTTCCTGCACGTGCTGGATGACCTGCTCGCCTTCGCGGCGGAAACAGGTGCGCAGCGAGGACTGGCGCGCGACCAGCTCGTCGAAGGCGGCCTGGAAGGCCTGCTCGTCCAAGGCTCCTTGCAAGCGGTGCGCCGAGGGAGCGTGGTAGACGACACGTCCAGGGTTGATCTGCTCGAGGAACCACATCCGCTCCTGCATGACCGACGCGGCAACACGCGCCTGATCGGCGAGACGCGGGATGGGCGCCAACTGGCTCGCGGAGTCCGTGCCGCTCGCGCCTTCGATGATCTTGGCCAGCAAGGCCACGGTCGGAGCTTCGAACAGCGTGCGCATCGAGAGCCCGCACTCGAGCTTGCGATTCAACCGGTTCGTGAGCTGAGCCGCGAGCAACGAGTGGCCACCGAGCGAAAAGAAATCGTCGTGACGGCCGATGCCCGACATGCCGAGCGAAACCTCCATCTCCACGGCGATCGCGCATTCCAGCTCGCCGTTCGGCGCGACGAAGTCCATCTCGGGTCGAACCGGCGCATCCGGAGCGGGGAGCGCCTTGCGATCGGTTTTGCCATTGGGGAGCAGCGGGATCGCCGAGAGCAGCACGAAATGCTGCGGAATCATGTACTCGGGCAGGCTCTGCTTGAGATGCGCCTTGAGCACGCTGGCAGACGGGCTCGTTCCAGCGCGAGGCACCAGGTAGGCGACGAGTCGCACGTCGCCCGGTCTGTCCTCTCGAGCGATCACCGCGGCCTGCTTCACTTCCGGATGCAGCGCGAGCCGGACTTCGATCTCGCCGAGCTCGATCCGGAATCCGCGAACCTTGACCTGCGTGTCGAGTCGGCCGAGGTGCTCGATCGAGCCGTCAGACTTCCACCTCCCGCGATCTCCCGTGCGGTACAGGCGTCCCGCGGAACTCGCGGAGAAGCGATCCGCCTGAAACCGTTCCGCCGTCAGATCCGGACGGTTCAGGTAGCCGAGGGTGACGCCGTCGCCCCCGATCCAGATCTCGCCTGGAACGCCAACGGGGCAAAGTTGCCCGCGAGGATCGAGGATCCAGACCGTCGTGTTCGCGATCGGCCGGCCGATGGTGATTCCGGCACGCGTGTCGGTGATGCGGGCGCAGGTGGACCAGACCGTGGTCTCCGTCGGACCGTACATGTTCCACAGGGAACCGGTGCGCTCGAGCAGCAGGTTCGCGAGGTCGCCGCTCAACGCCTCGCCGCCGCACAGGACCTTGAATCCAGGACCGCCCGTCCATCCAGCGCCGATCAGCAGGCGCCAGGTGGACGGCGTCGCCTGCATGATCGTGGCCTGGCTGTCCTGCACGAGCCTGTGCAGCTGCTCGCCGTCCATCGCCACCTCGCGGGCGGCCAGGACGATCTCCGCTCCGACGCACAGCGGCAGAATCAATTCCGTGACCGCGATGTCGAAGGAAAGCGTCGTCACGGCGACCAGTCGGTCCGACTCCGTCATGCCCGGCTCGTCGCGGATCGACTCCAGGTAATTCACGACGGCGCGGTGCGGGACGCGGACGCCCTTGGGCTTGCCGGTCGATCCCGAGGTGTAGATGACGTAGGCGCAGTCTTCGCCGTCCGCCGAGCTCGCGTCGCGAGCGAGACTCGTCGCTGGCTGAGCCGCGATCTCGGCGCGGTCGAGGTCGAGCAGCAGGGTCCGCTCGCGCGGCCACTCCGCGGGCAGCGGCAAGGAAGAATCGGTCAACAGGACGCTCAGGCCGGCGTCCTCCATCATGAAGGCGAGGCGATCGGCGGGATACGACGGGTCCAGGGGCACGTAGGCCGCGCCGGCCTTGAGGATGCCGAGCAGAGCGCAGAGCATCTGCGGACTCCGCGAAAGGTGCAGCCCGACCAGCGTGCCGCGCCGGATGCCGCGAGCGCGCAGACAACGCGCGATGCGATTCGCGCGGGCATCGAGCTCCGCATAGGAAAGCCGCTCGCTGTTCCAGCGCAGTGCCGCCCTTGCGGGCTCGCGGCTCACCCGTGCTTCGATCAGCTCGTGCACCAACGCACCGCGCGAGAACGGCCGCGCCGTGTCGTTCCAGGTGTCCAGCAAGCGTCGCTCGTCACCTTCGACCAGCTCGATGGCACCCACGGCCACGTCGGTCGAAGCGCAGGTCGCGCGCAGGATGCACTCGAAGCACGCCAGCCAGCGACGGATCGTCGCGGCGTCGAACAGGTCCGTGTTGTACTGGCACTCGAGCCGCACGCCCTTGCCGGTCTGCACCGCGTTGATGAACAGCTCGAAGTTCTCGAAGCTGCGCGGATTGCTGGTGACCTCGACGGCGAGGCCGGGGAAGCCCGGATTGTTTCCATCCAACTCGCGGTCCACGTTGAACATGACGCTGACCAGCGGCAGCCGACTTGGATCGCGCTCGACCGACAGCTTCTTGAGCAGCTTGCCGAAGGTGCATTCCTGGTGCTCGTAGGCATCGAGCACGGCCGTCTGCGTGGCCGCCAGGGCCGCCTTGATCGGCGTGTCGTGGGCGAGCGGAATGCGCAGCGGCAAGAGGTTGACGCAGTGGCCGACGAGCCCGTCGAAGCCCCCGACCGACTGCCCTGCGGCAGGAATGCCGATGACCAGATCCTCCGAGCCGCTGAGCCTGTGCAGCAGGGCTGCGAAGCCGCTCAGCAGGGTGCCGAACAGACTGGCGCCGCTGCGGCTGCCCACGATGCGCAGAGCCGCGATGAGATCCGCGTCCAGGTCGTGGTCTTCGCGCAGCGAAGTGAAGGTCCGCCAGGCAGCGCGCGGACGATCCGTGGGCAGATCGAGAACCGGCAGACTGCCCGCGAAGCGCGTCAGCCAATAGGCGCTGGCGGCCTCGCTCTCCGGCCCGCCCGCCGCGGCGCGTTGCGCGAGCGCGTAGTCGCCGAAGGAAGCGGGAGCTTCCAGCGCTTCGGGGTCATGACCGAGACGCTTGCGGTAGAGCCGCGAGAGATCCTTGATCAAGACGCCGAAGGACCAGCCGTCGCACACGATGTGGTGCGCGCAGAGGATCAACACGTGGTCCGAGACGCCGAGGCGCACCAGCTCCGCGCGGAAGAGCGGCCCCTGCTCGAGAACGAAAGGAGTTTCGACCGCCCGGTGCCGCGCCGCCGAGAGCGCGGCTTCGCGACCCTCTCCGGTGAGACCTTCGTGCTCGGTCAGCTTGAATTCCAGCTCGATCGCGCTGGCGATGCAGAATCCCTCGCCATTGGCACTCAAGGTCGCGCGCAAGGACTCGTGCCTCAGACCCAGGTCCTGGAAGGCTCCGCGCAAGGCCTCGATGTCGAGCGGGCCCGAGAATCTCAGGCTCACGGATTCATTGAAAGCAAGCGGGGCTTCGCGTCCCAGACGATCCGCGAGCCAGACTTCGCGCTGGGGCTCGGTCGTCGGCACCACGCGCGCGAGCGCAGCGCCTGCGAAGGGATCGTGCTCGACCTGCGCACCTTCACCGAGAACGGTTCGCTGACTGCTCACGCGCCGCGCTCCGTCCGTTGTCCCGGCCGAAGATGTGTCCGCGTGCGATCCAGAGGCGGACAGAACGATGAATCGAGCCGAGCGCCGGGCATGCGAGCGGGTCGGGACTGTCTGGGGGCGGGAAGAGCTGTGGCCATGGGCTGGGGGAGCGTCCAAGTGTCATCGCAAGCGCAACGGAAGTCGCCTGCGGGAGAATCCGTGGGCCCGCGGGTCGCTGTGCGACACGCAGTCCGCCGAGAGTCTCGTTCTTCGGCGCGGTCCCCCTCGAAAATTCAGCGGCGCGAGGAACTTCGGCTTACGACAGGACTCCGGGGTGCAAGACTTCAGCGTGGGGCGACGGCAAGGACGACCCCCCGCTCAGGGGAAAACACAAGTCGGGCAGTCTGAAGTAGACACCAGAAGCGGGCCTGGCGCAATTGCGGCCGGGGCAGTGGGAAGTAATTTCCGGGCGCGCGAGTCGGCGCTCGGCCGCGGCGTCGGGACGCGGAGACGTCCCCGAGGTCGATGCTACCTTGGGAACGTGGCGCTCAGCGCGGAAGACCGGTCACACCTCGGAGCGAGGAGAGTTCGCTTGTTGCTTCTGATCGCGGGCGCTGCCTGCCTGGCCATCCTCGCGGTGGCCCGTGTCATCGTCTGGCTCGAGCCGCGCGTCCACGCGGCAGACCGAAACGGGACAGGGTTCAGGCTCGCCGTCCTCGGCGATTCGGACAGTCAGTCCTACCAGGACCATGTCTGGTGGCCGGAAGGCCGCGCCAGGCGCGGTGGCAAGTACCACGCGACCACGCTGCAATGGACCGAGGTGCTTTCCAAGCTGCGGCCCGAGATCGATCAGGGAACCTGGGGGGTGTGGGGCAGCCGCAGCTCCGCCGTGCGCATCATGGATTGGTTCGGCGTCCACGGCCGCGCGCCGCGCAAGCAGGACTTCCGTCACAACTTCGCTTTCGCGGGAGCGCAGCCCACGCAGCTGATCCACGGGAACTGGAGGCAGGCTCCGCGACTGGTGGCGCTGATGGATGAATCGCCGCAAGGCTGGCGGGCAGGCGTGGTGGTGATCCGCGCCGGCGTGACGAGCTTCGGCTACGCGGACGCCATCGATCACTTGGCAAAAGATCCGAGCGCTCCGTCGGTGCGAGCGTCGATGCAGGAGTGCCTCGATTGCATCCAGGCTTCCATCAAGCGGATCCACGAGCATGGCCCCAAGACGCGCATCGTCGTGGTCGGAATCTTCGACAACTCGCATTATCCGCCGTACTTCGATCGCTGGCGTTCAGGAGTCGAATGCCTGAACATCCAGAAGGGCCTGGACTTCTTCGACGACGAGCTGCGCAGGCTCGCCGCGGCGGATCCGCGCATCGCCTTCTTCGATGATCGCGCCTGGTTCGCTGCCCACTGGGGTTCGCGAGATGCGCAGGGCATGCCGGCCTACCGGAGCGTCGCGATCGGCTCCAAGCTCGAGGTCAAGAACCTGCAGGGCGACGATCCCGTCAACGCGGTGCTCGAGGACGGGCACGCGGGATTCGTCTGGAACGTTTTATGGGCCCAGGCGCTGGTGGACCTGCTGATCGCGCGCTTCGACCTGCCCCTGCGTCCGATCACCCCGGAAGAAGCGACGCGCTTCATCGAAGCCGAGCTCCGACTCCTGCCCTGAGGCGCAGCGGCCGTCGCGAATCAACGTCCGCCCAGGTGCCCCAGGGCGCGCGCCGCCGCGCGAGAACCCCGAAGCACTCGCGTCAGCGTCGCCTTGGTGCGATCCAGGGTCGGATGGATGCCCACTGAACGCGGCGTCCATCCGCGCTTGCGCAGGGCATGGTTCAGTCGATGGGCGGCGGTCAAGATGTCCGTCCTGCGCGTGCGGTAGGTCAGAGCCAGTGATATGGAGAACGTGGACTCGGTGCGAACGACGTGAGGCGCGATGAAGGGATGGTGCACCCCGAGGCCCGGCCGCAGCTCGAACACGCGCGCTTTCGACTCGAACGAAGCCTTGTAAGGCGGCCGCAGTTGCGAGCCGTAGGCCAGGAGCTCGTCTTTTTGCGCAGGGCTCATCACCTCGTCGTCCGCGGGGTCCCACAGCTTCACCTGCTTGGTGCCGCAGACCTGGAAAAGGAAATTCAGCTCGCGGTCCATGTGGTAAGGCGTCAGCGCCTCGCGCGACGTGATGAACACATAGGTCGAATACCAGGTGATGCCCGGATCGAGCTGCTCGGTGCTCTCCGCGATCTCGCCCAGCAGGCGCTCGATCGGTTCACGGTATCTGGAATCGCGCTCGGGATTGTTGATCACGATGTAGGCGCCCCGCTCCTCGAAGTGCTTCAGGGCATCTTCCAGATCGATGCCGAGTCCATAGCGGCGGAAGGCGTTTCCCAGGTCCTCTTCCACCGGAACCTGCCCATATCGCAGCCCGATGGAATCACGCGGAAGCCGCCGGCACAGATCGAAGAGCTCATCGCGCTGGAGCAAGGGATGCGCCTCGAGCTTGTGCTCCACCAGGAAGGGTTCGCGGTCGTAGTCGCACGCGAAGCCTTCGCGACCGAGTCCCAGCCAGTGCTCCTGGCTCCGCGCATCCCGTCCGAGTCTCGCTGCGCGAGAGGGATCGATGAACTTTCCGAGCGTGTTCACGCGGCCACGCCTCGCGTGGTGCCGCGCTGGGCCGCCGCGCCTCTGCCCTTGTCGAGCTGCGTTCGACTCATGGCATCAACCGACCGCGTAGGCCAGCTTCCGCGGATCCTGCAATTGCTTTCCGCCCAACCGCCGTCGCATCCGCGCGCCAACTTCCATGGCGCTGAACAGGCGGAGCTTCGCCGCGTCGATGCTCCGGCTCTGCCCCACAGGTCGCGGCGCGAGACCCCACTTGCGCAGCTTGTAATTCCCCTTGTGCAGCAGCTCGCGCTCCCGCACGGCGCGCGTGTGGTAGGTGAAGCTGATCGTGACCGAGACCTCGGGGCCATTCTGCACCCAGTGGGGCGAGGTCTGCGGCATGTACCCGCCCATGCCAGGCCGCAGCTCGAGCACCGAGGCCCTGGACTCGAAGGTCTTGTCGTACACGACCAGCTCTCGCGACCAGTCGTGATGAAAAAGCTCCAGCGACCTTTCGGTGACGATCCCGCGGTCCAGCGGCGGAAACACGTGCACGGTCTTCGTGCCGCGGATCTGCAGGATGAAGTTGTGCTCGTGATCCATGTGGTAGGGCGTCACGGCGTTCGGCGAAGTGACGAAGATCCAGCCGGCGCGAGCGTGCATCCCCGGATCCTTGGCTTCGACCCGGGAACGCACGGAGTCGAGCACCTCGTCGACGAGCCCGCGGTATTCCTCATCCATCTGGATGTTGTGGAGCGCCAGCCAGGCCTTCGCATTCTCGATGTCCGAGATGGTCTCCAAAGCCGAGCGCTTCGCCGCATTCGTCTGGGGCGCGGTGGTGAAATTCGTCCCGGCGTTCGCCTGGTCATCGTGGTAGCGCACTTTCTCCAGCCGGCCGCACAGCGCGACCAGCTTGGGCAGCTGGAGCAGCGGGTGCTCGGTCAGGGTGTGCGTGACCGCCATGATGCGCATGGGATCGAACTTGCCCTGATCGAAGGAGATTCCGGGATGCGAGTACGTCGACATGGGTACGGCGCTGGGAATGCGCGGGTGGTCTGCAGGCGAGCTTAACATGACTACCGCCTGCAAACCGGATGGCTGGCCCTGTCCGTATCGGCTGTGCCGCACCCCGCGGTGTAAGCTTCACTCGAGCTCTCGCACGCATGCCCAGCCGCATCACGCCAGCAACGCAAACCGCTGACCGCGGGCCTGTCGTGTCGGGAGCGGATGCCTCGGGGAAGGGCCCGATTGCGGCGAGGTCGAGGGGGCGAGTGCGCCTCTGGACGACTCGACTGCTCGCGCTCGCGACCGGTTGCCTGCTCGTCGCCCTGCTGGTCGAAGCTGGCCTGCGGATCGTCGCGCCCCAGCCGAAGAGCTGGCTCGACATCTACCGCACCCTACCCCCACCGCTGTACTTCGGCCT